>NZ_JBFTLH010000004.1:0-388604 GCF_056396345.1 Cupriavidus sp. 05T42 | reverse complement strand
CGGTTTCTCGCGGGTGATGTCGATGCCGTTGAAAAGGATGGTGCCGGTGGTCGGCTCCAGGAACTTGGTGAGCAGGTTGAAGCAGGTCGTCTTGCCCGCGCCGTTGGGGCCGATCAATGCGTGGATCGAGCCGCGTCGCACCTGCAGGTTGACGTCGCTAACCGCCGTGAACCCCTTGAATTCCTTCGTGAGGTTCTTTGTTTCCAGGATGATTTCCTGAGTCATAGTCTCCTGCCCGCCCTCTTGCTGCGATACCGGGTTGTGCCCGGCACTGACAATGGTTCGAACTCCGGCTTTGTCGCCATGTTTGCCGCGTTATAGGTGTCTGGAAGCGGCGCGGCTGCCGCGATATCCGGGTGGCTCAACCGCCCTGAAGTGCAGGCGGGAGCACCGTATACCGGCGACTATTGTGTGCGTCTGCTGCGTCGCAAAACATCGGGGTTTGCACTAGGCATAAGACATGCAGGAGTCGTCATGTTTCGCCTTGTCTGGTCAACGCTGGCGCGGGTTGGCGGCGGGTTGGGGGCTCCCGCTGCCGACCCGGCACATCACGCCACGGGAATACCCGAAGGCGTGTCAGCAAGCACCTGCACCACGGCGGCGCCACTGGCGCGCAGCTTGCGATCCTCGCGGATCATGTCGCTGGCGCGCTCGGCGATCATGATCGTCGGCGAGTTGGTATTCCCCGACGTGATCAGCGGCATGACGGACGCATCCACCACGCGCAGGCCGGCGATGCCCCGCACGCGCAGGCGGTTGTCCACCACGGCGTCCGGATCGTCGGCGGTGCCCATGCGACAGGTGCCCACCGGGTGGAAAATGGTCGTGCCGATGGCGCCAGCAGCCTCGGCCAACTGCTCGTCCGTCTCGAAAGCGGCGCCGGGCAGCCATTCCTGGGGCTGGTACGGCGCCAGCGCCGGGGAGGCGACGATGCGCCGCGTCAGGCGCAGCGAATCGGCCGCCACCTTGCGGTCCTCCTCGGTGGCGAGGTAGTTGGGGGCGATGGCCGGTGCGCGCCGGAAATCGGCGTCTTCTATATGTACGCTGCCGCGCGAGCTGGGCCGCAGGTTGCACACGCTGGCCGTGAAGGCGTTGAAGGCGTGGAGCGGATCGCCGAACTTGTCGAGCGACAGCGGCTGCACGTGGTATTCGAGGTTCGGCCGTGTGTAGCTGGGGTCGCTGCGCGCGAACGCGCCGAGTTGCGACGGCGCCATGCTCATCGGCCCGCTCTGGTTGAACGCGTACTGGAGGCCGATGCCGAGCTTGCCCCACCAGCGCGCCACGCGCGTGTTCAGCGTGCGCACGCCATCCACCTTCATCACCGCGCGCAGCTGCAGGTGATCCTGCAGGTTCTCGCCCACGCCCGGCAGCGCCTGCCGCACGCGGATACCGAGCGACTGCAGCCGCTCCGGCTGGCCGATGCCGGACAGCTCCAGCAGCTGGGGCGAATTGATCGCACCCGAGGCCAGGATCACTTCCTCGGTGACGCGTGCCTCGCGGTTCTCCCCGCCGCCGACGAACTGCACGCCGGTGCACCGGCGCCCGTCGGGGCCGTCGAAGGTCAGCGCGCTGACCTGCGCCCCGGTGACGATGGTCAGGTTGGGCCGGTCCGAGGCGCGTCGCAGGAAGGCCTTGGCCGTGTTCCAGCGAATGCCGCGCCGCTGGTTGACCTCGAAATAGCCGACGCCGAAGTTGTCGCCACGGTTGAAGTCGTCGGTACGGGGGATGCCGGCCTGCTCGGCCGCGTCGATAAAGCGCTCGAGGATGTCCCAGCGCAGCCGCTGGGCCTCCACGCGCCATTCGCCGCCCGCGCCGTGGAAGGCGTTGGCGCCGCGATAGTGGTCTTCGCTGCGCCGGAACAGCGGCAGGACGTTGTCCCAGCGCCAGCCGTCGTCGCCGGCGATGCGCGCCCACTCGTCATAGTCCTCGCGCTGGCCGCGCATATAGATCATGCCGTTGATGGACGAGCTGCCGCCGAGCACGCGCCCGCGCGGGTAGCCGAGCGAGCGGCCATTGAGCCCCGGCTCCGCCACGGTGCGGTACATCCAGTCCGTGCGCGGGTTGCCGATGCAGTACAGGTAGCCCACCGGAATATGAATCCAGTGATAGTCGTCCTTGCCGCCCGCCTCCAGCAGCAGCACGTTGACGTCGGCGTCCTGCGTCAGGCGGTTGGCCAGCACGCAGCCGGCCGAACCGGCGCCCACGATGATGTAGTCGTACGTCTCCATAGTCCCTGGCTAGTCCTTCAATGCGCCCCGGCACATCGGTTTTATTATCGGAATGCCACGGATCATCGCACGACTCGGACCCTGCCGCCGTCAGGGCTTTGCCTGAGCCCCCGCACCCGTCCCCGCCACGGGTGCCGCCCCCAGATGCGCCCGCAGCCAGCCGGAGAGCGCCGCGAACACCTCGCTGCGCAGCGGCTCGGCCTCGTTGAAGATCTCGTGATAACCGTTGCCGAACCAGACCATCTCGCGCAGGTCCTCGGGCGCGTTGTCGTGGAAGGTCCGGCTGCCGGCGGCATCGACGATCCGGTCCGCGCCGCCCACCAGCATCAGCGTGGGCGCCTCGAGCCGGGGCGCGTCGGCCTGCGCCTGGGCCATGCCGTGGAGGAACGTCTCCAGCACGCCGGCGCTGATGGTGCCCTGCACCAATGGATCGGTGCGATAGGCGCGCGCCACCTCGGGGTCGTGCGACAGCTGCCGCGCGTCGATCGGATTCGGCACGCGCAGTTGTGGCGCCAGCGCCAGCAGCAGCCGGTGCACGGTCATCATGCCGCTGGAGATGCGCAGCGCCAGTGCCGGCGAGGACAGGATCAACGCGCGAATCGGCCGCACGCGTGCCGTGGCCAGCCGCGCCGCCACGAGCCCGCCCATGCTGTGGCCGAGCACGATCGGCAATTCGTTCCACTGGCGCACGGTGGCGTCGTGGATCTCGGCGAGGTCATCCACATAGGTGTCCGCGTGCGGCACGGCCATGCGCGGGCCGCCGCTGGCGCCATGGCCGCGATGATCATAGGCGCGCACGCGCAGGCCGAGCCCGCACAGCAGCGCCGCCACATGCGGGTAGCGCCCGCTGTGCTCGGCCAGCCCGTGTACCAACAGCAGCGTGCCGAGCGGCTCGGGGTAGCGGTTCGGATCGGGCAGCCAGGTGCGCACCAGCAGCTCGGTGCCGTCGCGCATGCGCTGGCGGGTCTCGGCTGGGGCGATGCTGGGGCGGGCGGCGGCTTCGGTGCCGGGCCGTTCGTCCACGCCGCCCACGTCGTCCGTGCCGATGAGAGGTTCGTCCATCGCTGGTCTCCTGATTGGTACGCCTGCTTCTTCTTGTGGGAATGCTTGCGGCGCGCGGTCAGCGGTGACAGCTCGCACAATCCTTGGAATCCTCGCCGGCGGCGCTCGCCATGTCCGCCAGGATCGGGCAGTCGGGGCGATCGTCGCCGCTGCATGACTCGGCCAGCGCACGCAGCGTGTCTCGCATTGCAGCCAGTTCGGCAATGCGCACTTCGAGATCCGCCACGTGCTTCAGGGTCAGCGCCTTGACGTCCGCGCTGGCCCGCGCGCGGTCGTGCCAGAGCGACAGCAGCCCGCGAATCTCGTCGAGCGAGAATCCCAGATTACGGGCCCGCCGCACGAAGCGCAAGGTGTGCACCGCGCGGTCGTCGTAGCGCCGGTAGCCGCCCTCGGAACGCGGCGGCGCGTCCACCAGGCCGATCGATTCATAGTGGCGGATCATCTTGGCCGTGACGCCAGAGGCCGCTGCGGCTTCTCCGATATTCATCGTGATTCCTCATCAGTCGATCGGGCACTCGCCGCCCCAGCACCCGCCGGATGCCAGCGGCGCAGCAAGAGCGCATTGCCGACCACGCTCACGCTCGAAAACGCCATGGCCGCGCCCGCGACCACCGGGTTCAGCAAGCCGGCGGCGGCAAGCGGAATGCCGATCACGTTGTAGATGAACGCCCAGAACAAATTCTGCCGAATCTTGCGCACGGTGCGGTGCGACACGGCGAGCGCATCGGCCACCAGCGCGGGGTCGCCGCGCATCAGCGTGATGCCGGCGGCGTGCATCGCCACATCGGTGCCGGTGGACATGGCGATGCCCACATCGGCGGCGGCCAGCGCGGGGGCGTCGTTGATGCCGTCGCCGACCATCGCCACCACGGCGGCGCCGTCGCGCTTGAGCGCGGTCACGCGCGCGGCCTTGTCCTCGGGCAGCACCTCGGCCTGGAACTCGTCCAGACCGAGCGCGCGGGCGACCTGCGCGGCGGCGCCGGGGTTGTCGCCGGTCAGCATCACGGTCCGGATGCCCGCCGCGCGGAGCCGTGCGATGGCCGGTGCGGCGCCCGGCTTCACGGCATCGCCGAACGCGACGAGACCCGCCACGCGTCCGTCCGCCATCAGCCAGGACACCGTGCGGCCCTCGGCGCGCAGCCGCTCGGCTTCGGCCTGGAGCGGACCGGCGTCGGCGTGCAGGCTGGCGCGCAACGCCTCGCTGCCCAGTTGCAGCGGCTGGCCATCGACCACCCCGGCGATGCCACGCCCCGGCAGCGCACGCACCTCGCTCGCCGGCAGGGGCGCGATACCACGCGCGGCGGCAGCCGCCAGCACGGCACGGGCCAGCGGATGCTCGCTGCCGGACTGCAGCGCCGCCAGGCGCGCCAGCAGCGCGGCTTCGTCCCCATCGGTGGCGATCAGCGCCACCACATCGGGCTTGCCGACGGTGAGCGTGCCAGTCTTGTCGAAGGCGACCACCGACACGCGATGCGCCACCTCCAACGCCTCCGCATCCTTGATCAGGATGCCCGCGCGCGCGCCGGCGCCCGTGCCGGCCATGATCGCGGTCGGCGTGGCCAGCCCCAGCGCGCACGGGCAGGCGATGACGAGCACGGCCACCGCGTTGAGCATCGCGGCGGTCCAGTCGCCGCCCACCAGCCCCCAGCCGAGCAGCGTGGCCGCCGCCAGCGCCAGCACCACCGGCACAAACACCGCGCTGACCTGATCCACCAGCCGCTGGATCGGCGCCTTCGCGGCCTGCGCGTGCTCCACCATGCGGATGATGCGCGCCAGCACGGTCTCCGCGCCCACCGCCACGGTGCGCGCCACCAGCAGCCCTTCGGCATTGATCGCGCCACCGGTGAGGCGATCCCCGGCGCGCTTCGGCACCGGCACGGACTCGCCGGTCAGCATCGATTCATCGACATGGCTGCTGCCTTCGATCACCTCGGCATCCACCGGAATACGTTCGCCGGGACGCACGATGACTTCGTCGCCCACGCGCACGGCGGCCAGCGGCACGGTGGCTTCCACGCCGTGCCGACGCACCTGTGCGGTATCCGGCCGCAGCGCGGCCAGCGCGCGGATGGCGGCGGCGGTCTGACGCTTGGCGCGCGTCTCCAGCCACTTGCCGAGCCGCACCAGCGTGATGACCACGGCGGCGCTCTCGAAGTAGAGGTGCGGCATGACGTCGTGCGCCATCGCCATCTGCCACAGTGACAGCCCATACGCGGCGGACGTGCCGAGCGCCACGAGCAGGTCCATATTGCCGGCCCCGGCGCGCACGGCCTTCCAGCCGGCCTTGTAGAAGCGCCAGCCGAACACGAACTGCACCGGCGTAGCCAGCAGCCACTGGACCCACCCGGGCAGCATCGCGTGGATGCCGAACCACTCGAGCACCATCGGCGCCACCAGCGGCACGGACAGCGCGGCGGAGATCGCCACGGGCCACGGGCCGGACCAGAAATCGGCATGCCCCGCCTCCGCCGACACCGATGCCTCGTCCGCCGGAACCGGCGTGGCCGCATAGCCGGCGCGCGTGACGGCATCGGCCAGCGCCGCCGCATCCACGGCGCCACGCTGCACGGTGACGGCGGCGCGCTCKGTAGCGAGGTTGACCTGGGCATCCTCGACGCCGGGCACCGCGCGCAACGCACGCTCCACCCGGCCCACGCATGACGCGCAGGTCATGTCGGCGATGTTCAGGTCGATGGTGTCGCGCGGCCCTTCGGCGGCGATCAGGGCGGGGGTACTGGACATGACAGGAAAACTCCACGGGAGCCATCGATAGCGATGACTGCACTGTGAACCCTACCATGATTGGAAGGTCAAGGTCTTTGCGCGACGCGGAAAGCGCTTGCGCTTCCCATGGTGGGAAGGTTCACACTGCAGGCTATCGTCATTAATCCCGGAGTTCCAAGATGATCCAGTTCCAAGTCGAAGGCATGTCCTGCAACCATTGCGTCCGCGCCATCACCCAGGCCGTGCAGGCCGTTGATCCTGCGGCACGCGTCACGGCCGATGTGCCGACGCAGGCGGTGAAGGTGGAATCGGGCGCGGGTCGACAGGCGCTGCGGCAGGCGATCGAGGGGGCGGGGTATCCGGTGAAGGCGGAGTGAATCTGGCGCCATTTTGTGTTGCGCCTGAATCATCGCAATTTCAGCGTATGGCCATAGCCGGAGCGCAACCCGTCATATAGATTCCGCGGTCCAAGCTTCCTCGACCGCGATCCATCGATATGAAACCGTTGCGATGCCTGCTCGTTCTCATCGGCACTTTTACGCTGTCCAACGGGGCCACCGCCTCTCCGCAGGAGCCTGATGAATTGCCGACACGCTATGTGTCGGCCCCAAACCTCCCCTATTCCTCGATGCAAGAGTGGGAAGGACGCGTGGCAGTGGTCAGGGCCAGATCAGGCTCTTACGGTGTCAGGGACCCGTCGACGCGGCGCGAGATACTGCGGCCTAATTGGAAGGCCGTCGAGATCATTCAGGCAAGGCACCCCAGCCCCGCCGTGGCGCCCCCTGTCCCGGCCTACCTGCTGGCAACGAAGGTGCGCATGCAGCTCTTCACCTTGTCCGGCGAGCCCGTCGATGTCCCGCCGTTTGACAGGATCGAGGTCCTGCACGACTTCTTCGTTTCCCTGCGCCCCGGTCTGATGCTGTGGAAAACAACGGAGCTGCAGGCCAAAACCTGCA
Organism: Cupriavidus sp. 05T42; assembly: GCF_056396345.1. Lineage (NCBI taxonomy): Bacteria > Pseudomonadati > Pseudomonadota > Betaproteobacteria > Burkholderiales > Burkholderiaceae > Cupriavidus > Cupriavidus sp. 05T42. The sequence goes on along the minus strand of NZ_JBFTLH010000004.1, from coordinate 381,634 downwards.
TGCTCTACAGCATGGGTTTCCGGCCGCTGCTCCGCACACCCATGCCGCTCGACGTTTTCGGCAAATGTCCGGCTGAGTATTTCAAGGAATACTCCAGCTTCGCATTCACCGACACGGCGGAAAAGAGTCGGATATACCGCAAGGAACTTGCCGGTCCCGAAGGTCTGCTGCTTCCGACCGCCGCGAATATCGACGGCACCATCGTTTTCCGTTATGAAGACGGCTCTCTGGTCTTGAGGCGGCGTCGCGGTGGACCGCTGGAATATCGCCTGGTCAATGCCGCCGCACAGGATGTCCAGGGCGCAAGTTTCAGTAGATTCCGAACGTTTGGCCGTCGCCCTCTGGTCCTGCATGAGGGGAAATGGCGGACCCTCAATCCTGACGGCACCCTCGGTTCACGGCTCTTGTTCAGGTTCAGTTCCTGACGGTATCGCGCGAACCATGAAAAAAGGGCACCCTAGGGTGCCCTTCTTGTCACATCACGTCCGGATCAAACCGATCAGAACCGATACCCCACATTCAGGAAGGTAACGATCGGGTCGATCTTGATCTTGGTGTGCGACTGCACCTGCGCGCCGTTGGCCAGCGTGGTGGTGAAGTTGGCAGTGGTCGAGATCGGTACGTAGGACACCGACAGGCCGACGAACCAGTTGTCGGTCACGGCATAGTTGGCGCCGACGTTGAACACCGGGTTCCACGACGGCTTGGCCGAGGCGGTCATGGTCGAGCCCGGGCCGAATTCGCTCTGCACGAAGGTCTGGTTGGTGACCGTTTCGCCCGTGAACCACGTGTAGTTCACGCCGATGCCCACGTACGGGCGGAACTTCGTCTTGGCGTCGAAGAAGTGCCACTTGGCGACGATGGCCGGGCTCCACTGGCGCACCTTGCCGAGCTTGCCGTACTTCTCGTAGCCACGGTCACCGCTCACGTCGTGCTCCGGCGGAATGCCGGCCACGAATTCCGTGGAGATGTTGTCCGTGAAGAAGTGGCTGAACGCCAGGCCGACCGTGTCGGCCGAGTCGATCGTGGCGCCCGTGTTCTGGCGCTGCAGGCCACCGGTGGGACGGCCCGCGACCGAGTCGATCGTCAGGAATTCCGAGTGGCCCTGCGGCATCACCCGGAACCAGCCCAGGCTGACGATATTGCTGCCCGCGGATTGTGCTTGTGCCACGCCCGCCAGCGTCATTGCGGCGGCGGCCACGAGCATCTTCTTATAGGTGTTCTTCATGATTCCTCTTACTCCTCATCCTCGTTCTGTCTCAACTCACTGCTGGCACGCATTATCCGTCTCACGGACGGCAAGCTGTTTCAAACGTGATACCGGGAGGTAGAAGAATTGCCCTAAAGGCAGGGTTAACCCAAGAACCTCGCACAAATCGAGGTCGAATTCGCCTCAAAACGCGGCTTTCGCGCAACGGTTCTGTTCACAAAACGATAATCCATTCGAACAGCGTGGTTTTTCCGCTGAGGACGAAGGTCAGCCGGCGTCACTCCGGCTCGCCAGCACGCAGGCAGCGAGGTCCCAGAGCGCGTAGCCCACGCTCTTGAAGACCAGCGGGCAGCCGGTGCGGGCGCGCAGAGCGTCGGCATCGAGAATGGCGGTTTCGAACGGCTGGACCGTGGCCCAGTCGATGCCGGCCTGGAGCAGGTCGCCCGCCTCGTCCTCGATGCCGAACAGGGTGTCGGCCAGCAGCCTGCCTCGGGCGGAGGCGGTCTGGCAGAGCACGGGCGGCAGCTCGCACATATCGGGGCGGAATGCGCCGACGCCTGCGACGAAGTGCCGATCTGTCCACAACCCACTGTCGAGGTCGGGCAGCACCGCCGTGCGGCTCGACGTCACCGTGACGACCATCGACACATGTGGAAGTGCCTCGGCCACATCGTCGATCACCCTCGCTTCCACGCCGAGGGCGCGCGCCTGGGTGGCCAGCGCCTCGGCCTTGTCGCGCGTGCGCGACTGCAGCCAGACCCGCCGTACCGGCAGGCCGGCCACGAAGGCCTCGAGGTGGGTCTGCGCCTGCACGCCGGCGCCGACGATCAGCAGCTCGCCATCGGGCTCGGGCGCGAACGACTGCGCCGCCAGCAGCGTGACCGCCGCCGTGCGCCGCCCCGTGACCGTGGGGCCATCTAGCATGGCGATCCGCTCGCCCGTGTGCGCATTGGCGACCAGCACTTCGCCGAGGATGGTCGGCAGGCCGCGCCGGGGGTTGTCGGGATGGACGGTGATGTTCTTGGTCATCACCAGGTCGCGGTTGCGCGCAGGCATGACCAGCAGCGTCCCGGCGCCGCTCGCGGCGTCGCCCACGGGCAGCGCGATGCGCGGCGGCGCCATCGCGCTGCCATCCCGCAGTTCAGCGAGCATGGCGGCGATGGCCTGGGCCAGTTCGGGATACGGCAGGCGGGCCGCCGTGGCGGCGGCGTCGAGTGGGACGAAGGCGTTGGGCATCGGGCGACGGATGGGTGACAGGTGGGCCGAAGGCAATCCGCCATTGTCCCCCATGCCGCGCCCCCGGGATCAGCGCGACAGCATCCCCATCACCGCCGCCGCGTAGCGCGTACCCGCCGCTGCGCCGGCCGGGAATACGGCCTCGATGTCGGCAAGATCCTGCGCTCCGAGCCGCACATCGAGCGCACCAAGGTTGTCATCGAGATTGGCGATGCGGCGCGTGCCCGGAATCGGCACCACATGCTCGCCGCGCGCCAGCACCCAGGCCAGCGCCAGTTGAGCCGGCGTGCAGCCGCGGGCATCGGCCAGCGCACGGACCTTGTCCACCAGCGCCAGGTTGCGGGCGAAGTTCTCGCCGATAAAGCGCGGATTGGTCTTGCGATAGTCGTCCGCATCGAAGTCGTCTGGCGTGCGGATGGCCCCGGTCAGGAAGCCGCGCCCGAGCGGGCTGTACGGCACGAAGCCGATGCCGAGCCGCTCGCACGTGGCGTAGATGCCGTTTTCGTCCACGTCACGCGTCCACAGCGAGTACTCGGTCTGCAGCGCGGTGAGTGGATGCACCGCGTGGGCGCGTTCGATGGTCTCCGCGCCCGCCTCTGACAGCCCAATCCAGCGCACCTTGCCCGCCTGGACCAGTTCGGCCATCGCGCCGACGGTGTCCTCGATCGGCACGGTCGGGTCCACGCGATGCTGGTAATAGAGATCGATGGTGTCGAGGCCCAGCCGCTTCAGGCTGGCATCGCAGGCGGCACGCACGTACTCGGGCCGCCCGTTCACGCCGCGCGCCGCCGGATTGGCCGGGTCGCGCACCATGCCGAACTTGGTCGCCAGCACCACCTTGTCGCGCCGCCCGCCGGCCAGCGCGCGGCCAAGCAACTGCTCATTGGTGTGCGGGCCGTAGATGTCGGCCGTGTCGAGCAGGTTCACGCCGCGCTCGATGGCATGGTGGATCGTGCGGATCGACTCGGCGTCGTCGTGCGCACCGTAGAAGTCGCTCATGCCCATGCAGCCGAGGCCCAGCGGGAAGACGTCGGGGCCGACCCGGCCCAGTTTGCGCATTGCGGTCATGTGAGACTCCTTGTGACGGGGTTGGAAACTGGCGCCCAGTATCCCCATCCCGCGCGATCGGAAACAGCATGCTACGCTGCAAGCATCATGAAGCCCGACTTCACAATCGATCCTGATTCCCTGCCCTCGCTGGCCGCCTTCGCCTGCGTGGCGCGGCTTGGCAGCTTCACGGCCGCTGCCGGCGCGCTGGGCGTCAGCCCCTCGGCGGTCTCCCAGACCATCCGGCACCTGGAAGACCGGCTGGGTGTGCGGCTGCTGCAGCGGACCACGCGCCATGTCGGCCTGACCGAGGCCGGCGCGGCACTGCTGGCCCGCGTGGCGCCGGCGCTGGCCGAGATCCAGGCGGCCACCGAGGACGCCCGCGCCCAGCGCGACACCCCGGTCGGCACGCTGCGGCTGACCAGTTCGCACTCGGCGGTGGTCATCGCGCTGCGGCCGATCCTGACGGACTTCATGCGCGCCTATCCGTCGATCTGCGTCGATCTGGTCACCGACGACCGCTTCGTCGACCTGATCGCCGAAGGTTTCGACGCCGGCCTGCGGCTGGGCGAGGCACTCCACCAGGACATGGTGGCGATTCCAGTGACCGGCCCGCTGCGGATGTTCGTGGCGGCCTCGCCCGACTACCTCGCCCGCCACGGCACGCCGCAGACGCCGCACGCACTGCATCAGCACGCCTGCCTGCAATACCGCTTCGGGCCGATAGGTTCGGTGTATCGCTGGGAGTTCGCGCGCGGCGGGCGGCCGTTCACGGTCGATACGCGCGCCGCGCTGATCGCCAATGACAAGACCATGCTGCATCAGGCTGCGGTGGCCGGGCTCGGCCTGATCTACGAGTTCCCGCACCACATCCAGGCCGCGCTGGCGGCAGGCCAGCTCGTCACCGTGCTGGAAGACTGGACGCCGCCGTTCTCGGGCTTCTACCTCTACTACCCGAGCCGCGCGCTGATGCCGCCCAAGCTGCGCGTATTCGTCGATTTCCTCAAGGCGCGCGGCCTGCCGGCAACGGCCTAGCGCCGCATCGACGTGCGCTGCGGCCCGGCCTCGCGCACGCTGGCGCCGCGCACCTCGATGCCGATGTCATCGACGACCTTGCCCGCCGCATCGACCAGTTCCACGCGATGCCGGCCCGGCCACGGCAGCCACGCCAGCTGCCCACCCTTGCCGAGCGGCTTGCCGTCGATGCGCCAGCTCACCGCGCGCGCCGTCTGCCCGGTCAGCCCATCGGCATGGAACCAGACGCGTTGCGCATCGGGCGGAATATCGGGATCGAGCGCGAAGATCGTGCCATCCCTGGGACTGGCGATGGCCGGCGTGCCGCTCGACGGTGGCGCCGCGCCCACGTTGATGCGCGTCACGGCGGTGCCGGCCAGGAACACTTCCTCGCGCGCCGGCTCGAGGTTGTCGGCGAAGGTCAGCGGCACCCGCTCCACGCCGGCCGGCATCGCGGGCGCGCGGCTGGACGACTGCCGATGGAGCGCCGCCATCACGTCGTGCCACACCGGCGCCGCGCCGGAGACCCCCGACACATCGTGCATGCTCGCGCCGCTGGCGTTGCCGATCCACACGCCCACCGTGTAGCGCTGCGACCAGCCGATGCACCAGTTGTCGCGCATGTCCTTGCTGGTGCCGGTCTTCACGGCGGTCCAGAAGCGCGTGGTCAGCGGGGTGTCGAGGCCGAAGGTTCGCGCCCGCGCGTGGCGGTCGGCCAGCACATCGCCAATCACATAGCTGGCCGCCGGACTCATCACGGGCTGGCGGGGCACCGGCGCGCCGTCCACGGTCATCCGCACCGGGCCGTAGGCGCCCTGGTTCGCAAAACTCCGATAGGCATTGGTCAGCGACAGCAGCGACACATCGGCGCTGCCCAGCGCGAGGCTGTAGCCGTAGTAATCGCCCGATTCGGTGAGCGGCAGGCCCAGCGCCACCAGCCGCCGATGAAAGCGATGCGGCGTGACCATCACCAGCGTCCGCACGGCCGGCACGTTCAGTGACGAGCCGAGCGCCGCGCGCAGGCTGACCCAGCCCGCGTAGCGATGATCGTAATTCTGCGGAATGTAGAGCCCGCCGCCGGTCGGCAGGTTGACAGGACGGTCATCGAGCAGCGACGCGGCCGTCAGCCGTCGTTCCTCGATGGCCTGCGCGTACAGGAACGGCTTCAGCGTCGAGCCGGCCTGACGCGGCGCGGCGGCGTGATCGACCTGTGCGGCCGACGACAGCGCGCCTGAGGAGCCCACATAGGCCAGCACATCGCCGCTGGCATTGTCGATGACCACCACGGCGCCGTCCTCGGCATTGCGCCCGGCCAGTTCGCGCAGATGGCGCGAGAGGCTGTCCACGGCCACGCGCTGCACCTCGGCATCGACCGTGGAAGCGATGCGCGCCGGCACCGGCCGCCCTGCCGGCAGCGTCTCGCGCGTATGGGCGATCACGGCGCGCGCAAGGTGCGGCGCCAGATTGGTCCGGAAACTCGCGTCCGGCACGCTGGCCGACTTCGCCAGGGCCAGCGCCGTGAAGCCATCCAGGCCGTCGCACTCGCGCGGCTGCTTCATCTCGCGCAGGATGCGGCACGCGCGCACCGACACCTGCCCCGGCGCGGCGTTGGGGCCGCGCACCAGTGCCACGGCAAGCGCCGCCTCGCGCGCATTCAGGCCGCTCGGCACCTTGCCGAACAGCGTCTGCGACATCGCCGAGAGCCCCACCAGTTCGCCCCGGAACGGCACGAGGTTCAGGTATGCCTCGAGGATCTGGTCCTTGCTCCAGCCGTGTTCGAGCGAGGCGGCGCTGACCGCCTGCCCTACCTTCTGGCCGAAGCTGCGCCCGCGCGCGGCACGCAGGTCTTCATCGAGCAGACCGGCCAGCTGCATGGTCAGCGTGGAGGCACCGCGCGTGCGCGTGTTCCACATATTGGCCCACGCGGCGGCGGCCACCCCCTGCCAGTCCACGCCGCTGTGCGCGTAGAAGCGCCGGTCCTCGGACAGCACGATGGCCGTGCGCAGGGCCGGCGAGGTGTCGGCCAGCGTCACCCAGTCGCCACGCCGCGCGCGGAAGTCGTCCCGCACGCGCGCCACGGGTTCGCCATGGCGATCCATCACGACGATGTCGGCGCTGCGCCAGTTGTCGCGCACGTCGCGGAAGGCGGGCACCGCCGCCGCCGAGGACGTGGCTGCGGCCAGCGCGAGCAGGACGAGTGGGGCAAACAAGCGGCGCGGCATCGTCATCGTCCCCCGGCCTCCCCGCGCTCCGACACCACCCCCGCCACCAGCAGCACCTGCGCCAGCGCGTAGGTCCACCAGATGCCGAGTTGGTAGGTATCGAACGGGGACAGGAACCTGGCCATGCCGATCATCGCGTCCGAGGCGACGAAGCACAGCGCGCCCAGCGCGGCGAGCGGCGTTGGCAACTGCGCCAACAGCGCCGCGCAGGCCATGGCCGCCAGCGCGCCGATGTAGACCGTGACCGGCAGCGCCATCTCGCCAAGATTGGGCCAGAAGCGGCCGAGCAGCGCGCCCGCCGCACCGATCACCAGCCCGCAGCCCAGCAGTCGCTGCGGCCGGAGATCACGCGCCATCGGCACGAACAGGCGCAGGTAGGCCAGGTGCGCCAGCAGGAAGGCGCCGAGCCCGCCGAGGAACGAGATCTTCAAGCCCGGCAGCGCGAGCAGGAAATCGCCGATCGCCGAGAACACGAGCGCCACTACCAGCCAGCGGCGCTCGCCAAGCGGGCGATGGAACCATGCGGCGCGCGCCAGCATGATCGCCATCGCCGTCTTCCACGCCGGCTGGTAGGCGATCTGGCCGGTCAGCGGCGTGCCGGGCGGTAACTCCATCGACGCCTGGAGCAGCAGCACGCCATAGACCACGGCGGCCAGCGTGCCCGCGATCCACCACTCGCGCACGCGCGGCGGCATCCGCATCGCGAGCCAGCTCATGGGCGCGCTCCCACGGTCACCTTGGCGTTGGGGGCGGCGCCGAACACGTCGGGTGCGTAGAGCGCCTCCACGCGCGTGGGCGGCAGCGCGAACTCGCCGGCGTTGTTGAGCCGCACCGTGTACTCCACCGCCACGTTGCCCTTGGGCAAGTAGCCGAAGTACTCGCGGTACGACTCGGGCGTGCGTTCGGTGAAGGTCGCCGACGACTTCTTCTCGCCGCTCGTGGCGATCTGCGAATCGCGGCCCAGCCCGCTGCCGAGGATGGTGGCGCCGGTCGGCACCGGATCATTCACCACGACCCAGGTCATGTCCGCCTGCGCGTCCACTTCGAGCCGCACGCGATAGGAGTCGCCGCGCGACCACTTGCCCGCCACGGCCTGCTCCACCGGTGTCACGGTGCGCTTGATGCGATACCCCGCCGCCACCGGATCGCGCAGCGGCACGGCGGCCATCGCCCGCACCGTGGCCCAGGGACGGCCCGAGCCCTGCTGCTCGACCTGCAAGGTGCCAGTCGTGCCGGCAGCGGGCCACGGCAGTTCCACCGCGCCGCTCGCCACGCCATCCTTCTTGGTCGCGCCCGACCAGTCGAACGTGCGCGAGGCATCGCCCAGCGTCACGCGCGCGCCGCCGGCCACCGGTGTCTTCTCAAACGCCTGCGCGTAGCGCTGCACGGCCAGCACGCCCCAGGCGTTGGCCGTGGTGGTGCCCCACGCGCCGCGCGTCTGGCGGCCCAGCAGGCCGGTCACCAGTTGCGGCACATCATCTTTCCAGCCCGGCAGTTGCGTGGCCAGCGCCAGCAGCTTGGCGGCGTTGACGTCGCCGTTGGCCATCAGCCACCACCAGTCGTCGCTGCGCTCGGTCGAGAACACCAGCCGCGTGCCCTGCACCGTGAGCCGGCTGCGCAGCAGTTGCTGGGCTTCGGCGAGGCGTTTTTCATGCTCGGGGATGTCCGTCACGCGCGAGAGCAGCGCCAGCCAGTCGATCAGCGCCGAGGTGGGCCACTGCGCGGGCAGGATCTGGACGCTGCCGAGCATGCGCGCCTGGGCGTGGCCGGTGCGCGAGAGTGCCTCGAGCGCGGCCAGCTTGCGTACGTCGAGGTCCATCGACGCGGATGCCGGCGCCCAGCGCGGCGGCGTGATGCGCCCTTCGACGAACGACGTCAGCCCACGCTCCATCTGCGCGCGCTGCGCCTCGGGGAGGCGCATCGGCAGACCGGCCCGTGCGGCCTCATCGGCCACGGACAGCAGGTAGGCCGTCAGCACCTCGCTGCCCGCGCTCGCATCGCTCTGCAGCGGGAAGTAGGCGGCCAGGCCGTTGCTGTCGAGGTAGGACGGCAGTTGCGCCATCAGTGCATCCCACGCCGCCGTGTCGCCCAGGCCGAGCGACTTCGACGTGCGCTGTTCGAGGCAGCTATAGGGATAGTGGCGGAACCACTCGCGTACGCCAGGCATCCCGCCCGCCAGCGACGACTGCATCGTCACCTGCATGCCGCCGCGCAGCTTGCCGGACGGATCGGTCAGCGCGCCGGCCGGGGCCTGCACCGGCACCGAGACCGTCGGCGTCATTTGCGCCAGCATCGCCTGCTGCGCGGTGACGGGCACCGCCGGGACGATCTGCTGCGAGAGCTTGAGCCGGTCGGCCGCATTGCTACCGCCCTTCTCGGTCGCCGCCACCTCCCACATTGCCGTGCCGCTGCGGCTGTAGGCCAGCAGCGCCGGCGCGGTCACGTCCCAGCCAATCTCGCGCGAGGCGCCGGCCGCCAACTCCACGGTCTGCGCCGGCAGCGTCTGGGCATCGACGAGCGTGGCGCGCGCGGTGGCCTCCACAGTCATCGCCCGTTGCGTGGTGTTGCGCAGCGTGAACATGGCGCGATACTTGTCGTCCTCGCGCACCAGCAGCGGCAGGCCCGAAATCATCTGCAGATCCTGCGTGGCGGCGACGGTGGCGCTGCCGGACCCGAAACGGCCCACGCCGAGGTCGGCCACGGCGACGATGCGGAAGCTCGTCAGCGAGTCGTTGAGCGGCACGTCGAGCGTGGCACGCCCTTCGGCGTCGAGCTGCACGCGCGGGTTCCACAGCAGCAGCGTGTCGAACAGTTCGCGCGTCGGACTCTTGCCCCCGCCGCCGCCGGCCGGCACGGCCTTGCGGCCGTAATGGCGCCTGCCGATGATCTCCATCTGCGCGGTCGAGGTCTCMACGCCATAGCTGCGCCGTTGCAGCATCGCGTCGAGCAGGTTCCAGCTCGTGTTCGGCATCAGTTCGAGCAGCGCCTGGTCCACGGCGGCCAGCGCCACCTCGCCGTTGGCGGCGGGCTTGCCGTCGGGCAGCTTCACCTGCACCACCACGCGCGCCTTGCCGCGCACCGGGTAGGTGGCCTTGTCCGGCGTCACGGTCACGTCGAGCCGATGGGCTTCATTGCCGACGCGGATCTCGGCCAGCCCGAGCCGGAACGCCGGCTTGGACAGGTCCACCAGCGGCGATGGCGCCACGTAGTCGCGCCCCTCGCTGCGGAACGCGCGCCACCAGTCCACCGGCTGGCGCCAGCCCCAGGTGAAGAACGAGTACCACGGCACGTCGCGGAGGCGCCCGCGCACGCTCAACACAGACACATAGACGTTCGGCCCCCATTCCGGCTTCACCTTGAGCCGCACCGTGGGATCGGTGCCGTTCAGCTCCACCACCTGCGTTTCGAGAATGCCTTCCCGTTCGATGGCGACCAGCGCCGTGGCATGGCGGAACGGCATGCGCACCTGAAACACGGCGGTATCGCCGGGCGCGTAGGCGCGCTTCTCCGGCAGCACGTCCATGCGGTCGTGGTTCTCGCCGCCGAACCAGAGTTCGCCCTGGCGTGTGACCCAGACCGTGGTGGAAGCCTGCGAGACACGTCCGTCCGTATCGCGCGCACTGGCGATCAGCTCCACCTGCCCCGCCTGCGCCAGCGACACGTCGCAGCGCATGCGGCMCTGCGCATCGGTGCGCGACTCGCACACCACGCCCAGGTCCTTGCTCTCGGTACGGTTGTCATAGCGATAGAAGCCGCCAACCACGCGCTGGCGGGCAGACGTGGTGATGCGCGCGCGCGCCTTCACCTGCACCGGCGTATCAGCCACCGGCTTGCCCTGGGTGTCGAGCACCACGCCCTGTACCGACAGCTTCTGGCTCACCGATACCCAGTTGGCCGCGCGGATGCCCGCCACCACGGCGGCCGGCCACACCGGCACGGTCTGGCGCAGCGTCTGGATCTCGCCATTCGGGTCGGCAAAGCCGGCCTCCAGCACGAGGTCGCCCGGCGTGGTGATCTTCGGCATGTCCTTGACCGTGACCTTGCCGTTGCCGTCCTTGTCCAGCGTGACGGGCAGCTTGTCGGCGACGAGCTTCTCGCGGCTTTCGCCGGATGTGTCCTCGCTGTCTTCGTCATCGACGGTGGCCTTCTCGTCCTGCGCGCGCGGCGGCTGGAACGAGAATTCGTCGAAATCGGCGAAGTTGACCGGCTTCTCGCGCAGCAGCGCCGACAGGCGCACCGGCAGGCCGGCCGCGCCGCCGCCGTTCAGATAGTGGATTTCCACGCCGACCGGCACCTCGCCCGGCGCGACCAGCGCGTTGCCCTTGGCTTTCGGGTCCTTGGCCGTGCTCAGCGTACCGGACAGTACCGGCAGGCGGAATGCTTCGACGCGGAAGCTGCCGCCGTCGAGCGTGCGGCCATCGACATAGACCAGCCCCACGGTGTAGACGCCCAGCTTGGCTGCCTGCGGGATCTGGAAGGTGCTCTCGGCGCTGCGCCCGCCCGTGGCCGTGGTACGCCAGGCCAGCGGCAGTTCATAGGTCTGGCCGCTGCCGTCATGCGTGACGACGGCCTTCTCCGGCATCGATACCGGCAGCGCAAAGCCCTGCGCCGTCTCGCTGCGCAGCAGGTGCTTCATCGACACCGTCTCGCCCAGCCGCAGCAGCGTGCGGTCGAAGATGGTGTGCGCGCGCACGGTCTGCTTCGGGCTCATGTCGGTGGGCACGTTGAAGCGCCACGTCTCGATGCCACGGTTCCAGTTCGACATCACGAAGGCCATGTCGGCCTTGCCGCGCGCCTTCGGGTGGTCGGCGGCGATCCGTGCGGAGACGAAGTAACCCTCCATGCCGTTGCCGCAGTCCTGGTAGCGCTGGTCCGGCAGCTTGGCGAAGCGGGCGACGCCGGTGGCGTCGGTGGTGCCTTCGCCCAGCAGGGCGCCCTCGCAGCTACGCACCGCGATGCGGGCGTTGGCGACGGGCTTGCCGTCGTCGAGGCCGGTCACCCAGGCCAGTCCGCTCATCTCGCCCTCGGCAGTGCCGCGCGCGAGCTTGAAATGGACGCCGAGGTTGGTCACCAGCGCCGCCGTGCGCACGTACATCGGCTCGGACTTGCCGAGCAGCGCGGCGCCCAGCATCGGCGAGGCAATCTCCACCACGTGGAAGCCCGGCTCGGGCAGCGGAATGCCGACGACCTCGAAGGGTCGGGGCGAGGTGTCCGACGATTTCGGAATCGCCAACGTCTGCGCGCCCGCCACGCCGCGCAGCAATGGCACCGCGCGCGTCTCGATGGCCGGGGCGTCGCGCGGGCTCTTGGCCCGGTACGGCGGCTGGCCGGCACGGATCGCGTCGATCTGTTCCTTGGTCCACGTGTTCTCGTGCATGCGCTTGACCATGCCGAACCAACGCAGGATGGCCGTGTCGTCATCGACCTTGAGCCGCGCCACAGTGCCCGCCTGGGCGCGCACGGACGTGGCGGGCAGGTCGGCCTCCACGTTGCGCAGCGTCACGGGCAGCAGCGGCGGATAGTCGGCCGGGGACTTGCCGCGCGGCACATCGGCGAAACGTTCCACCACGCCGAACGGCGCGGCGGCGAACTTGGCCAGCGGCGGCAGCGCGCCGGTGGTCAGCTTGATCGGGAACAGGTCCGCATTGGTCAGCGGGCGGCCGCTGTCGTCCTTGATGTCGCGCGGGGCCTCGATGGTCAGGCTGGCGCGCTCCGGGAACGGCGCGGTGAAGCGGACCGACTCCACCGGGGCGTCCGGCGGCGTGTCCGGGTCGAAGGCCGGCGCGCGCGGGCCGGACGGGGTTTTCAGGACGATGTGCTCGGCCACCTTGCGCGGAATCGGGGCGGTGAAGGTCACCGTCATCGGCCGCAGCGGGGTGCAGGGCGCCTCGGCCCGTTCGCGCTCACAGGTGAAGCCGGCGGCGAAGGCTTCGCGCACCGTGTAGTCGAAGCGGCGCGGCGCCGTGGTGGCAATGCCGGAGGGTGTGGCGATGCCCGCATCGAGCACGAGCTGCATCMGCGCGCCGGCGGGCAGCTTCTGCTGGCAGGCCAGCAGGTGCACCGCCTCCCCTTCCCGCTTGACGATCTCGTTCCAGCCGACCGCCGCAATCACGTCCGTGCGTTCCTTGCCGGCCAGCAGCCGTACCGGAATGCGCTCGCCCAGGCCCTCGGCCTGGCACCACGCGTGTTCGCGGATCGACCCGGCCGTGGCCGCGCCGTTAAAGCGCAGCACGAAGACCTGGTCTTCCTCCACCTCTCCGCCGGAAGGCCGGGCCGATACCACCGTGGGCCCACCGGTCTCGAACCGGTATTCCGGCTTGCCCGCGTAGGCCTTGCCAGCCACGCTCTTGAGCCCGCCGGCAATGCGCACCGTGCAGCGCATGCCGGGCGGCAGGTCACGCTCGAAGTCGAATACCCAGTTGGTGGCGTTGACCCAGCGCCCGCTACCGGCCGCCGCACCGCCGGTGCAGGACACCGCCGCGGGTGGCGCGGCGTTGAGGTCGCCCATCGGCACCATCGGCTCGTCGAACCGGATGGCCACCTGGCGCACCTGGGGCACCACCCCTTCGGGCGAGAAACGCGCGATCTGCGCCGCGTGCGCATCGCCGGCGCCGGCCCACAGCGCCAGTCCCGCGCCCAGCACGGCCAGCCTCCCAAACGTGGTGGCGTACCCGCCGCTGCGACCCGAGGTGACAATCGTCCCCATCATCCTTTCCTTGTTGGATTTGGCTCGGGGCGAGGGTGACATGCGCGGATGGCAAGCGCAAGCCTCTGCACATTTTGGATTTTGTGTATGGCTGATTCAGCGCAAATGTGACAGCGGCAGCGGTCCTTCGCGCTTCAGGGCGGTCAGCACGATGTTGGACCGCACGCTCTCCACGCCGGGCACGCGCATCAGGCGCTTCATGGTGAATTCGGCCAGCGTTGGCAGGTCCGGCACCACCACGCGGACAAGGTAATCGGCCTCGCCGGCGACCGAGTAGCACTCCTGCACCTCTTCCAGCAGCAGGATTTCCTCGCGGAAGCGTTCGATGATGGTGTCGCCGTGGTGGGCCAGTTTCACACTAATAAATACCAGCACGCCCAGACCCAGCGCTTGTGGCGAAAGATTCACACGGTAGCCGGTAATCACGCCATCGGCCTCGAGCTTGGCCAGCCGGCGGCCGACCTGGCTGGGCGAGAGGTGCACCCGTTCGGCCAGTTGCTGGTGGGTAGAGCGGCCGTCGGCCTGCAGGGCGGTCAGCAGGGCGAGGTCGTAGGGGTCGAGGCTGGCAGTGTTCATGGCACGCAGAAAATCCGCATCCAGGATCTGAAAGATGCAGGTTACCTGCATGCGCCGACGAAACCAAGCCGTTTATGCGGCCTGAATGCACGTCCACACGCCTACACTGTGCATAAATTCCGCATCGCTGGAGACACACAGATGAACGCCACCCCGGACACCACGGCCGACTTTGCCGGCACGATGACCGCCAAGCTCAGGGAACAATTCGAAGCCGGCCTGCTGTCCGGCGAGGAACTGCGTCCCGACTTCACCATCGCCCAGCCGGTGCACCGCTACACCAGCACCGACCACGCCATCTGGCGCAAGCTCTACGACCGCCAGGCCTCGATGCTGCAAGGCCGGGTCTGCGACGAGTTCCTGCAAGGGCTGGGCACGCTGGGCATGGAGCGCGACCGCGTGCCCGAGTTCGACCAGCTCAACGAGACGCTGATGCGCGCCACGGGCTGGCAGGTGGTGGCCGTGCCGGGCCTGGTGCCGGACGAGGTGTTCTTCGAGCACCTGGCCAACCGCCGCTTCCCGGCGAGCTGGTGGATGCGCAAGCCCGAGCAGCTGGACTACCTCCAGGAGCCGGACTGCTTCCACGACGTGTTCGGCCATGTGCCGCTGCTGATCAACCMGATCTTCGCCGACTACATGGAGGCGTACGGCAAGGGTGGCTTGAAGGCGGCCAAGCTCGGCGCGCTGGACATGCTCGCGCGCCTGTACTGGTACACCGTGGAATTCGGCCTGATCCAGACCCCGGCCGGGCTGCGCATCTTTGGCGCGGGCATCCTGTCCAGCCAGGGCGAATCGATCTACAGTCTGGATTCGGACAGCCCGAACCGGATCGGCTTCGACCTGCACCGCATCATGCGCACGCGGTACCGGATCGACACCTTCCAGAAGACCTACTTCGTGATCGACAGCTTCGAACAGCTGTTCGACGCCACGCGGCCGGACTTCTCGGACCTGTACCCGCAACTGCGCGCGCTGCCGACGCTGGGCGCCGGCGATGTCGCCGAGGGCGACCGTGTGCTGAACATCGGCACCCGCGAGGGCTGGGCCGACAGCAACGACATCTGACGACGACAGCCGAGCCGCAGAACATTMATAACACCGAGGCCATCATGACCCCTCTTTCGCAAGACGCCCGCGCCAGCCTGCTGGCCGGGCTACCCGGCTGGACCCCGGTCCAGGACCGCGATGCCATTCACAAATCCTTCAAGTTCGCCGATTTCAACGCGGCGTTCGGCTTCATGACGCGCGTGGCGCTGCATGCCGACAAGGTCGATCACCATCCCGAATGGTTCAACGTCTACAACCGCGTGGACATCACCCTGTCCACCCACGACGCCAACGGCCTGACCCAGCGCGATATCGACCTGGCGCGTTTCATCGAGCAGGCTTTCAGCGGCCCGCCGGCGCGTTGAAGTCGCGCTATAGATAACTGTCGCCAGCTGAAGGGCAACTGAAAGGCAGCGCGCAAGGCTGCCCTGTACAATCGGCGGCATTGCCCCACAACGCCGCCGAGCCCCCTGCCATGCGTATCCTGCTGATCGAGGACGACCGTCAAATCGCCAGTGGCGTGGAGGCGGGCCTGACCCGTGCCGGCCATCAGGTACGCGTGGTCCATGACGGCGTGTATGCCACGGATCACCTGCTGCGCGAGCAGCACGACCTCGTCATCCTCGACCTGGGCCTGCCCGGCATCGACGGCATGACGCTGCTGGCCCGCTACCGCGCCCGCAACCGCACCACGCCGGTCATCATCCTGACCGCCCGCGACGAACTCGAAGACAAGCTCTCCGGCCTCAACGCCGGCGCCGACGACTACCTCGTCAAGCCCTTCGCGCTGCCCGAGCTGGAAGCGCGCGTGCGCGTGCTGCTGCGCMGCAGCCAGCATGGCGAGGCCGCGCCCGAGCGCGACGTGCGCCTGGGCCGCCTGCGCCTGTCCGGCAACGACCGCCGCATGTTCGTCGACGGCAAGCCGCTGGAGCTGTCGCCGCGCGAGTTCGCCGTGCTGGAACTGCTGCTCCAGCGCCAGGGCCGCGTGGTGAGCAAGGCGCAGATGCAGGACCACCTGGCCACCTTCGCCCATCCGGCTGGCGAGGGCGGCGATACCGTCGGCGACACCGCCATCGAGGTCTACGTGCACCGCGTGCGCAAGAAGCTCGAGGAAGCGGATGTCGAGATCGTCACCGTGCGGGGCTTCGGCTACCTGCTCCAGATTCGTGGCGGACACTGACTCTCCCTCCCCCTCGCGTTCGCGGCTGGTCCGCGCTTCGAACCCGAGCCTGCGTGTCCACCTGCTGCGCGCGCTGGCCACGCCGCTGTTCGCGCTGGTGCTGGTCAGCGGCTCGCTCTCCTACTGGCTCGCGGCGCACTACACCACCCAGGTCTTCGACCGCGCGCTGTATGGCGTGGCGAACAACATCGCCCAGCAGATCCGCATCGCCGGGCCGCGCCTCGATCAAGATATTCCGATGATTGCCCAGACGCTGGTCGAGGCCGAAGGCTCCGACCGCATCTACTGGCGTATCCACKGCCCGGACGGGCTGATCGGCGGCATGGACACCTGGCTCGGCTACGGCACGGGCCAGACCACGCTCCACGACGCACGGCTGTTCTACGCGTGGTTCAGCGGTCGCCAGGTACGCGCCGTGCGGCTGCCGGTGACGCTGCCGAGCCCCGCCTCGGACGAATTCGGCACGAGTGGCGAGGGCACGCTGTCGCGCGGGCCGATCGTCGTGGAAGTCGCTGAACTGCTAGACCGCCGCGAGACGGCGGCGAACGAGATCCTGCTGTCGGTGTCGGTGCCGCTGATCCTGCTGCTGCTGGTGGGCAGCCTGATCCTGTCGCACGTGCTCAAGGAGGAACTGGTGCCGCTCCAGATCCTGACCGACAAGCTGAACCGCCAGACCGCCCGCTCGCTGGCCGCGCTGGACGAAACCCAGGTGCCGGCCGAAGTCGAACCGTTGATCCGCGGCCTGAACGCGCTGCTGGCGCGCCTGCGCGATGCGCTGGACGCCCAGCGCAAGTTCATCGCCGATGCCGCGCACCAGCTACGCACGCCGCTGACCGCCGTGAAGCTCCATGCGGACCGCGCGCTCGATGCCGATTCCCCCGATGTGGCCCGCCACGCGCTGCGCGAGGTGCAGACCGCTGCCGACCGCGCGGTGCGGCTGTCGAACCAGCTGCTGTCGCTGGCGCGGGCCGAGCCGGGGCTGTCGCTGGAGCGGCTGGGGCCGGTGGAACATTTCGACCTGGCCGAACTGGCTTTCGAGATTGGCGCGGAATGGGTGCCGCAGGCGCTGGCCCGCCGCGTGGACCTGGGTTTCGAGATCCTGCCTGGCCCCACCTTCACCGGCAGCGCGCCGGCCACGGTGCGCGGCAACCGGCTGCTGATGCGCGAGGCGCTCTCGAACCTGATCGACAATGCCGTGAAATACGTGCCGGCCGGCGGGCGCATCACGGTGCGCGCGGGTGGCGAGACCATGGGCCATCGCGGCATGGCCGTGGTGATGGTGGAAGACAACGGCCCGGGCATTGCGCCAGCGCGGCGCGAGGAAGTCTTCAAGCGCTTCTTCCGGGGCGATCACACACCCGGCGCCCAGGCGGTGCAGCAGGCCGCGCCGAGCGGCGCCGGCCTGGGGCTGGCCATCGTGCATGAAATCGTCTCGCTGCACCAGGGCACCATCCGTATCGAGGACGTGCCCGCGCCCTCCCCGGCGCCTGTGCCGGCGCCGTCCGCGCTGTCAGCCGTGGTGGCTGGCCACGGGGATCACGGCGACCATGGGGAGCAGCGCGACCCGGCACCCCGGCGCGCGTCGATGCGGTTCGTGATCCGCATCCCCTGCGAGGCGCCCGGCACGGCTGCCGGCTGACTTCTTCCGACTGCTTACTTCCGTTCCTTCGGGGCCAGCATCGTGCCCCGGCAGTTCGGGCTGCCGCAGCGGCACTCGTATTCCTTCTTCAGCTTCTTGGTATAGCGCGCGTCTATTACCAAACCATAGTCATAGAACAGCTCTTCGCCCTGGGCGATGTCGCGCAGCGCGTGGATGAACACGCGCCCCTTCTTCTCACGTGCCTCGCAGTTCGGCTCGCAGGCATGGTTGATCCAGCGCGCGCGGTTGCCGCCGAACTTGGCGTCGATCACGTCGCCGTCGTCCAGGCTGAAGTAGAAGGTGTGGTTCGGGTCGGCCGGATCATGCGGATGGCGCTTGAGCGCTTCTTTCCACGAGATGTGCTCGCCCTTGTATTCGATCACGCGCTCGCCCTCGGCGATATTGCCGATCGCGTATACGCCCTTGCCGTGCACGCCTGACTGGCGCACCTCGATGCGGTCGCTGGCGCTCTTCTTCTTGCCCGCCTTCTTTGCCTTGCCTTGTTCCGACATGTCGCTGTTTCCCCGTCAAACCGATGACTGCCGGTCCACTCCGGCGCGCCCCGGATGATACCTGCCAACCATGTCGGCGCGACACCCCTTTTCGCCTCCTGTATACCGTCATGCATGTGGATAAACCGGCCAAAATCTGTGGATAAGCGCGCGGGTTTGGTGTGGGCGGCAAGGGGGTGACATGGGGATGGCGCAGGAACAAGTCGACGAGGTATACCTCCCATCCTCCTCCAGACGGCTGAGTCATCCACGCCGGCCAACAACCGCTCCCTGTGCTTTCGGTATACGTAAACATCTGATCCGATTGACGTATACGTGGTTATCCACAGAAACGGTCGCCCTCTATTGACTACTACTATTCGTATACATAAAAGAAAGATGTAAACCGAAAGCACGAGAGCCGGCAGCGCAGCGAGGTATACGTCCGAACCCCTCCGACTTTGGGAGGAAGGCCGTTTTGGACGTCGATGAAAAATTGAGCAGGTCCCGTTTTTCGCGTATACCGGCACGCGGGCACGCCAGAAGCCCCTCAGGCGCTTTTGGCCGCGTATACGTCCCCAACCCTCTGTCAGCCGCGTATACGCCTCTCAAGGGCTCTCAGCGCTTCCAGGCCCCTTCCGCGTGACGCGTATACCGCTTCCCAATCGCCCTCAGCCCCCCTGCTGCCAAGGCCTGGCAATGGCTGGCGTAACAATCTGTTCCCGGTGCGCCTTCCCCGACACGGTATGATGTGGCCCGCGGCGTCTTTGCCGGTGCGGGTTCCAGCGGAGCCGGCGCGGCCAGGACGTCAGTGTTTTTTCAACTCGAGACGGAGTGAAGCATGACGAAAACCGAACTGATCGACGCGATTGCAGCTGGCGTGGACGGTCTGACCAAGGCCAAGGCGGAACAGGCACTCAACGTGACGCTCACCGCGATCATGGACGCCGTGGCCAAGGGCGATACCCTGAGCCTGATCGGCTTTGGCACCTTCAGCCAGGGCGAGCGTGGCGAGCGCATGGCGCGCAACCCGCGTACCGGCGAGGAAATCAAGGTGGAAGCCGCCAAGACCGTGAAGTTCAAGGCGGGCCAGAAGTTCAAGGACGCCGTCAACCAGTGATGCTTGCGGGCCGATGAATCAGCCCGGTTTGCAAGACCCCGCCGTGCCGCCACCGGATGCCGTCTCCGGCGCAGGTGCGCGCCAGGCGGGGGACGTTATCCACAACAGGTTTCCCGCCGCCGTGCGCGGCAAACCGCACAGCTGCACCGTGCCGTCAGACGGCGGCCGCAATCCTCTTCAAAATGGCGTCCGGACGTGGCCAGCACTAGGATTCTCGGGCGTCGCCATCCGTGGCCTCGCCATGCCGTCCAGCCCGCTCGCACCCAGATTTCCACAGCGTTATACACAGCGCTTTCCACACAAGGCTCCACAGCTTTCTCCACAGGCACTGACTCGGCGTTTTCTGAGTCTGGTAGCACTCGCCGTGCTATGTGGTTGCACCGCCGCGCCGCCGCGCACGGCACGTCCGCAGGCCGTGCCCTTGCCCGACCTGGAGCGCGTGGCCACCACGCCCGGCGCCACGCCGCGTGAGCGCATTGTCGAGATCGCCATGCAGGAGTGGCGCAAGTGGGGCAGCCAGACCATGCGCATCGGCCGCGACGATGGCGCCTGTGTGACGCACAGTCCCCTGCCCGCCCCGGTGGCAGTCGAATCGTTCGCCCCCCTCGCCCCGCAAGGCGCCCAGTCGGCGGACGATGAATCGGACGAGAACGGGAATGCAACGGATTGCATACGTTTTCCCGATGGCACGGGCATGGAAGCCACCGCGCAAGGCTGCCGGATGGCCCAGCGCTACTGGGGCATCGTGGGCGAGGCGCCGGATTGCCGCCAGGTGACGCAAGGCGGGTGGGCGTGGTCGGCCGTGTTCATTTCGTGGGTGATGCGCAAGGCTGGGCTCAACAACGACCAGTTCCTGACCGGTCAGTCCCATGCGATGTATGTGGTCGATGCCCGGGATGGCAAGCTGCCGCGTCCCGCCTTCCATATCGAGCCGATGCCGGCGCTGCCGCGCCCTGGCGATGTCATCTGCGCGCCGCGCGGACGTGACAAGTACCTCGAGAACCTGTCGGAGATCGGCTTCGGCACCACGCCGATGCACTGCGACATCGTCGTGGCCGTGGACCCCGCTGCGCGCGTGGTGCGGGCCATCGGCGGCAATGTGCAGCAGTCGGTGACGATGAGCGAGATCGACCTCAACGATGCCGGCCAGCTCGACGCCTTCACCAACTCGCACATGCCGTGGCTACTGGTGATGCGGAACGATTTGCAGTGACGGGACGAATCGAGTGGGCTGAAATTTCCGCTCGATCATCTATCCGAAGAATGATTACCAGCGGCGGTTGAGCTGCACGCCGAAGATCGAGCCGCTGGTMTGGGTCGCCCAGGCTTCGGCGGGCGTGGCGAAGGTGATGCCGTCGACGTCGCTGGCGCGGCTGTAGGTGTAGAACGCGCGTAGGTTGGCGTTGCCGGTGGACTTGCCGAGCGTGAAGGTCGGCGCCACGGTCAGCGCGGTGCGCTGGCCACCCACGCCAAACCCGGACGAGATCTGGTCGTGCGCGACTTCGAAGTTGAGCCGGAACTGGTCGTTGGCCACATAGGCCGGACGGAAGCGCGTGGCCGCCCATTGCAGCGTGCCGACCGGCGAGCGGTCCAGCTGCAGGCTCGATTCCACCGAGCCGCCGATGCCCGAGCGGCCCTTCCACTCCATCGATTCCGCCACGCGCACGCGTGACAGCGAAGCGCCCATGCCCGTGTAGCCGGTCATGGCCGCGCGCGACCCCTGCCCGTACTGCACGCCCAGCCGGTTGGTGCCCATCAGCACGTTCTTCTGCTCGTGCATGGCGGAGGCCCACCAGGCGCTGCCGGTGTCTTCCATGGCCGAGAGCGGCTCCACGCGCGTGAAACCCAACTGGACGTTGCCCTTGTCATTGGTGTCGATCGGGGCGCTGCGCAGGCTGTGATAGCTGGGCAGATGGGCGCCGTTCAGATCGTTACGTGCGGTGTATTGATAACTGAGTCCGAAATCGCCCAGTTTGGCGTTATCCACCCCGAATCGCATCGAGGGCGAGTTGGGCGGCAGCAGGCCGGACGACATCAGGAACGGATTGCTCTCGCGGCGGCCGGCCCAGACGCTGGCGCCATCGAGCACGGATACACCCGAGAGCCCGGTGACAGAGGTATAGAACTGCGGCACCAGTGCGTAGGGGTCCACGGCGGCGGCGTTGCCGTTGACCGAGGTGGCGTTGGTACCCCGGGCCTGGGCCACGAGCTGGACCTGGGTGCCGCCGCCGATGTCGGCCAGCGATTCGCGGATCTTGACCTCGCCAGTGCTGGTGCAGGCCAGCCCGCCACCGAGCCCGACCGACGGCGTACCACCGCCCGGGCAGGCGCGCTGCGTGCTGGCGCGGTCCTCGACCGCTGCACGGCCGCTGTAACCCATGCGCCATACCGTATCGCCGGCGAGATCCTCGGCCGGCAACTGCGAGCGGAGCACCGGAGTTGCATCCGAGACCGTACCCGCTTCAGCGCTGTCGACTTGATCACCGCCGTTTGTGCCATCAGCGGCACTGGCGCGTGCCGGCTGGACGGGCTGAGCCGGCTGCGCGGGGAATTCACCCAGCCGCTGCGGGAAGAGGACCAATGGCGGTGGCGGAGGCGGCGGGGCTGCGGCCGACTCGGGCGGACCGACGAAGTCGGGGTCCACGGGGTTCTCCGCCGCGACGGTTGCCATGGTTTCGGATGGTGCCGCATTCGCCGCATTCGCCGCATTCGCCGCACTCGCCGTATTCGCCACAGCCGCATCGGCAGACTTGCTCGTACCCGGGACGACGGTCGGCTGGATCAGGTCGTACAGCGGGTCCGTCGCCGGCGCGGCAGCCGCCACGGGCGCAGCGGTAGGTACGCTCGCTGGGGCCGAAGTCGACGCCATGGCCGTCGGCGGCACAGTGCTGGCCGAAATTTGTGGCGGTGTCGCCACCTGACTGCCCGTTTGCGCGCAGGCGACCATGCCCCAAGCAGCCATGACGGCAAACGTGAGACGGCGGGAACGCAGGCGAGCGAATCGGGGTACTGGCAGCAGCATGGGAAACAGTGACGGCGCGCGGCGCGCCGGATGGGGGCTCCGTTTTTTAACAGGCGAACTTTTTGACCGCAAGACGGGTTACAAAATCCATCAAACCGTGCGGCATCTCACATTGCGAAAAGATCACCTCGCGCCACCTTGCCAGTCTCCCCGTAAACCGTTGCAGAAGTGCGAATCCCTAGCGAAAACCCGCAGTCGGGAGTGTGGTCGTGCGCAAAACGCCACCGCTATAATCGACCGGCTGTTTTGGACTTGTCCTATGGGTGGGGCAGCCAGCGCACATATATCTATAAGAGGAGATGTCATGGAACGTCGTTCCTTCCTGTTGAAAGCATCGGCTGTGGCCGCTACCGGGGCCCTGGCCGCGTGCGGCAAGGAAGACAAACCCGCCGCGCCCGCGGCGTCGGCGAGCGCACCGGGCGCGCCGGCCGTGATCGGCAGCAACCCGGCGGTGGAATGGCGCCTGGCATCGAGCTTCCCGAAGTCGCTGGACACCATCTACGGCGCCGCCGAGCTACTGTCCCAGCGCGTGAAGGAGCTGACCGACGGCAAGTTCAACATCAAGGTGTTCGCCGCCGGTGAAGTGGTGCCGGGCCTGCAGGTGCTGGACGCCGTGCAGAACCAGACCGTGCAGATCGGCCACACGGCCGGCTACTACTACTTCGGCAAGAATCCGACGCTGTGCTTCGACACCACCGTCCCGTTCGGCCTGACCGCGCGCCAGCAGACCGCGTGGATGATGCAGGGCAACGGCATGAAGCTGATGCGCGAGTTCTTCAAGGAATATAACGTCGTCAACTTCATGGGCGGCAACACCAATGCCCAGATGGGCGGCTGGTTCCGCAAGGAAATCAAGACCGTGGCGGACCTGCAGGGCCTGAAGTACCGCATCGCCGGGTTTGCCGGCGTGGTGCTGCAGCGCCTGGGCGTGGTGCCGCAGCAGATTGCCGGTGGCGATATCTACCCGGCGCTGGAAAAGGGCACCATCGATGCGGCCGAGTGGGTCGGCCCGTATGACGACGAGAAGCTCGGCTTCTACAAGGTGGCGCCGTACTACTACTACCCGGGCTGGTGGGAAGGCAGCGCCCAGCTGTCGTTCTACGCCTCCGCACCGGAGTTCGAGAAGCTGCCGGCGCAGTACAAGCGCGCGCTGGAAACGGCCACCATCGAGGCCCACACCAACATGATGGCCAAGTACGACGCCGTGAACCCGCAGGCGCTGGCCCGTCTGCTGGAGAATGGCGTGAAGCTGCGCCCGTTCTCGAAGGAGATCATGGAGGCATGCTTCAAGGCCACGCAGGACGCGTACGCCGAGGAAACCGCCAAGAACCCGTCGTTCAAGAAGATCTATGACGACTGGCGCGTGTTCCGCAACAACGAGGCCGCCTGGTTCAACGTGGCCGAGCAGGGCTTCGCGCAGTTCAGCTTCGCGCGCAAGCTGTAAGACATCGATGTGATTTGGATGTGATGTTGTCGCCTCTCCCGCCAGGGGGAGGCGAGTTCCAACGCCGATGACGGCGTCCCGGTAGAATCCGCGCACCTACCGGATACTCCCATGCAACTCGGCATCTTCTACGCGCTGCTCGCGTACGTCATCTGGGGCCTGCTGCCCCTCTATATCAAATCCCTCCACGGCGTGGCGCCGCTCGAGATCCTGCTGCACCGGATGGTGTGGTCGCTGGTCTTTTTGGGCGCGATCCTGCTCTGGCGGCGGCATTTCGGCTGGCTGCGCGAGGTGGCGGGAAATCCTCGCCTGATCCTCGGCTTCGCGGCGAGCGCCGCCCTGCTCTGCGCCAACTGGTTCCTCTATATCTGGGCGGTGTCGGCCGACCGGGTGGTCGATGCGAGCCTGGGCTACTTCATCAATCCGCTGTTCAGCGTGCTGCTGGGTGTGCTGTTCCTGCACGAGCGGCTGCGGCCGGGGCAGTGGCTGTCCATCGCCGTCGCGGCGGGGGGCGTGCTCTGGCTGACCATCAGCGCCGGGCAACTGCCGTGGATCGCGCTCGCGCTGGCGGCGTCGTTCGGCGGCTACGGGCTGCTGCGCAAGACCGGGGCGCTGGGCGCGCTGGAGGGGCTGTCGCTGGAGACGCTGCTGCTGTTTCCGATTGCGGCCACCGCGCTGGGCGTGCTCGTCTTCACCGGCCAGGACACCTTCCGGAGCGCAGCACCGGGTACGCAGATCTTGCTGCTGCTGGCCGGCCCGGTCACGGCGGTGCCGCTGCTGTTCTTCGCCGCCGGCGCGCGCCGGATTCCGCTTTCGCTGCTCGGCCTGCTCCAGTACACCGGCCCGACGCTCCAGCTGCTGCTCGGCATCTGGCTGTGGCACGAGCCGTTCCCGGCCCAGAAGCAACTCGGCTATGCACTGATCTGGGTGTCGCTGCTGATCTACGCGATGGAAGGGGTGTGGGTTTCCCGCCGCAATTCCGTTAAGTCTATCAGCGCGACAAATGAAGCATAAGTTTGGATCGATTAATCGATTCATCCCGGGAATGATGGATTAACACCGGCTCGGCATGCGAGGGCCGACGCACTATACTGTACGTTTATACAGTACCGACGACGCGCACGCCCCCTTCGCCATGTCCACCCCCGTCCGGCGCATCGCCCACCTCGACATGGACGCCTTCTATGCGTCCGTCGAACTGCTCCGTTATCCCGACCTGCGCGGCCAGGCCGTTGTCATCGGCGGCGGCCGCAATGCCATCCCGGAGACGCTGCCCGATGGCTCGCGCCGCTATGCCCGCCTGCGCGACTACGTCGGACGTGGCGTCGTCACCACTTCCACTTACGAAGCCCGCGCGCTGGGCGTGTTCTCGGCGATGGGCATGATGAAGGCGGCCAAGCTGGCGCCGGACGCCATCCTGCTGCCGACCGATTTCGACGCCTATCGCCGCTACTCGGGCCTGTTCAAGGCCGCCGTGCGCACCTTCACCGAGCAGGTGGAAGACCGGGGCATCGACGAGATCTATATCGATCTGACCGAGGTGCCCGGCGAGCCGGCCGAGGTAGCCGCKCGCATCAAGGCKGCCGTGAGCGAGGCCACTGGCCTGACCTGCTCGATCTGCGTGGCGCCCAACAAGCTGCTGGCGAAGATCGGGTCCGAACTCGACAAGCCGGACGGCCTGACCCTGCTCACCCCCGCCGACATCGCCCACCGTATCTGGCCGCTCGCGGCGCGCAAGGTCAACGGCATCGGGCCGAAGGCGGCCGAGAAGCTGGCCGGCATCGGCATCGACACCGTGGGCGACCTGGCCGAGGCCGACCAGGGCGTGCTCCAGACCCATTTCGGCCGCAACTACGCGAGCTGGCTGATCGAGGTGGCGCATGGGCGTGATGACCGCCCGGTGGTGGTCAGTTCCGAGCCCAAGTCGATGAGCCGCGAAACCACCTTTGAGCGCGACCTGCACCCGCGCGTGGACCGCCCGCTCCTATCGGAATCGTTCACCAAGCTCTGCATGCGCGTGGGCGAGGACCTGCGCCGCAAGGGCTACGTGGGCCGCACGGTGGGCATCAAGCTGCGCTTTGACGATTTCCGCACGGTCACGCGCGACCTGACCATGCCGGCCCATACCGCCGATGGCGCGGCGATCCGGCGCAGCGCCACGGAATGCCTGAAGCGGATACCGCTCGAGCGGCGCATCCGGCTGCTCGGCGTGCGCGTGAGCKCCCTGATCCCGGCGGACGAACAGGGCGACGACCCGGCGCCCGTGCAGGAGGAGTTCCGCTTCGAGGATGAGCGGCCGGATGCCTGACGCGGCACCGGAATGACCCCTCCGACGCATCTATCTATCTCCMGCTAGAATCGGCGGCTTCGAGCACCAAGGCCGTCCCCATGACCACCACCGCCACAGAGCGCGCCGCTGAGCCCGCCACCTGGATCACGCCGCTGCTGGCCACGGCCTGCGGCATGATCGTCGCCAATCTCTATTACGCCCAGCCGCTGGTCGGCCCGATCGCCCGGTCGCTGCAACTCTCGCCCGAGATTGCCGGGCTGATCGTCACGCTGATCCAGATGGGCTACTGCGCGGGGCTGGTGCTGCTGGTGCCGCTCGGGGATCTGGTCGAGAACCGCAAGCTGGTCCTGACGCTGATTGGCGGCTGTGCCGTGGCGCTCATGGCGGCGGCCCTGGCCACTCACGCCAGCGTGTTCCTGATCGCGGGCTGCGCCATCGGCCTATGCTCGGTGGCGGTGCAGGTGCTGGTGCCGTTCGCGGCGCACCTCGCCCCGGACCATATCCGGGGCCGCGTGGTCGGCAACGTCACCAGCGGGCTACTGATGGGGATCATGCTGGCGCGGCCGGTGTCGAGCCTGATGGCCGGCCTGACGGGCGGCTGGCACACCATCTTCGCGGTCTCGGCCGTAGCCATGGTGCTGCTGGCGCTGGTGCTGGCGCGCAAGCTGCCGCGCCGCCAGCCCGCGCGGGGCGTGACCTACGGCCAGATGCTGGCGTCGATGGCGCACCTGCTCCGTACCCAGCCCGTGCTGCGCCGGCGCGCGCTGTACCAGGCCAGCATGTTCGGCGTGTTCAGCCTGTTCTGGACCACCATCCCGCTCTATCTGGCCGGGCCTGCGTTCCACATGTCGCAGACCGGCATCGCCGTGTTCGCGCTGGTCGGCGTGGCCGGCGCCATCGCCGCGCCGATGGCCGGCCGCTACGCGGACCGGGGCCACAGCCGCCAGATGACCGCCATCGCGCTGGCCATCGGCGCCGGGTCGTTCCTGTTGAGCCGGGTGGGCGTGGAGGGGTCGATGACCTCGCTCCTGGCGCTGACCGTGGCGGCCATCCTGCTCGACTTCGGCGTATCGGCGAACCTTGTGGTCGGCCAGCGCGCCATTTTCACGCTCTCGGCCGAGCACCGCAGCCGGCTGAACGGCCTGTACATGGCGATCTTCTTCGTCGGCGGCGCCACCGGCTCGTGGCTGGGCGCCTGGGCCTTCGCGCGCGGCGGCTGGCCGCTGGCGAGCTGGATCGGCTTCGCGCTGCCGGCGCTCGCCCTGCTCTACTTCCGGACCGACCGGCACTAAGCGCGGGGCGCCACCCCCTCCCGAAGTCCCGTTTGCTGCACTACACTGGCCGAGCGTTGTCCTTCATCGTCACAGTTTCGTTGCAGTGCCCGCTCAGGCGGGACTTGCCCGGAGGCCCCCGATGCCATGGCGCAAACTGGTGCCGCAACCGCGATGGTTACCGCGCGCGGCGGTCATGCGCCCGCAGCGAGTCGTGATCTGGTGTTTCAGCCTCGTGCTGGCGCTGACGCTCGCCGTTGGCCTGCGAGACCTCTACACGCTGCGCGAGCGCGTGATTGCCAGCCATCAGCACAATCTCGCGCTGCGCGCGATGGGGCTGGAGGCCGCCGTGTCGTCGGAGCGCTTCCGGCTGTCGTTCGTGCGCGACTACGCGCGGCAGCTGATGCGGATGGAGGCCGTGCAAGCCCGTGGCGTCTCGGACCCCGTCCTCGATCGGGCCTTCGCCGCGCGCGACGAGCCGATCTGGCAGATGGAAGTCCCGCTCGGCGATGCGCCCCTGATCGGCGTGTCACCGCAGGCCCTGGCCGGCCTGCCCGGCTTCGAGCGCCACGTGGGCGACCTGCGCGCCGACCTCTTCGCCGCGCGCCAGCTCAGCCATGTGCTGGGGCTGACCATGGGCGTGGACGAGATCCGCAATTCGGTCACGTTCATCTCGAGTAACGGCTTCTTCGTGACCTATCCCCCGGTGCCGGCCGACAAGGCACCCGCGTTGCTGCAGCGCTTTGCGAGCATGCCCTACTACCGCGATCTCCTGCCCGACCGCAATCCGGGCCAGGACCTGCGCTGGGCGCCGCCCTATCGCCAGTTCGAAAGCACCGAGCTGCGCACCACGCTGAGCGTGCCGATCTATGTGGAGTCGCGCTTTCGCGGCGTGGTGGCGGTGGATGTCTCGCTGAAGCATATCCAGGCGCTGCTCGGCGCACCGAGCGACGACTCCCCGGCCCTGAACCGCTACMTGATGGACAGCGCCGGCCGACTGATCGCGGCCTACCATGACCATCTGAGCACGGACCTGCGCTGGCCCGACGTGCTGGGCGACACCTGGCGCGACGTGGGACCGCAGACGCTGTTCGCCACCGACGGCCCCGGCATGCGCAAGGGCGATGGCGGCTACCTGTTCTACCAGCGGCTGGGCACCGGGCAGTGGATGCTGCTGGAGGCGGTCTCGACCGCCCAACTCTACGGCGAGGTTTTCTCGCGCATCAGCAAGCCGCTGCTGCCGGTCTGGATCGCGCTGCCGCTGCTGATGTGGATCTCGGTGAGGCTGGTATCGCTGCTGTTCAGCTACTACCTCGCGCTGGGCGACAAGCTCCAGAAACTGGCCGAGCGCGATCCGCTGACGGACCTCGCCAACCGGCGTCATTTCGGCGACCAGTTCGCGCAGGCGGCGGCGCGGCGCGCGCGCGACGGCAGCGCGCTGTCGATGCTGATGCTCGACATCGACTATTTCAAGAAGGTGAATGATCGATGGGGCCATGCCAGCGGCGACCACGTGCTCCAGCGGCTGGCCACGGCGTTGCGGGAAAATATGCGTGCGGTGGATACGCCGGCCCGCCTGGGTGGTGAGGAATTCGCCGTGTTGATGCCCGGCGCCACGCTGGCCGAGGCCAGGGTCAGTGCCGAACGGCTGCGCGTGGCGCTGGCCGCGATGCCGGTGGAGCCCGCCCCGGACGCGCCCACGTCAGCGACGCAGGGCGACCCCGGAGCGCGCATCCGCTTCACGGTGTCGATAGGCGTGGCCGAAGCCGGGAGCGACGGGGGCCAGACACTCGATGCCATGTTGGCGACGGCCGACCGCCGTCTTTATGCCGCCAAGGCAATGGGGCGAAACCGGGTTTGCGCGGAGGATGCGCGGGCCGGCAATGCAGAGGCACCGCCGGTTGCGGGGTGAGGTGCAGGCAGGTCATGACGGCGTCCCCGGTCAGCGCAGCAGGAAGGCGATGTCCTCGACGGCAATCACCGAAACCGGGATGCCCTTGCGGCGCTGGAACAGGATGTGTTGCTGCACGCGGCTGCGCTGCTCCGCGAACACGGCCGGGTCCACCGGCGTGCCGCTGCGCGCGTAGTGCTGCACCAGCAGCTTGTAGGCGCGATGGCGGATCTGGAGCGTCTCGTTCTCGGCGCGCAGCCGCTGCCATTCGGTGGGGCTGAGGTCGAGCGTGTGGTTGAGTTCGTCGAGCGTACGCGCGTGAAGGTCGCGGTAGAGATCGCGCTCGGCTTCGGCGCGATGCAGCTCGTCGCGCAGCGCCATGATCTTGTGCTGGAGCTTCAGTGTCTGCCCCACCGCCGCCTGCATGCCCTTGGCGGCCTCGAGCGCCTGGCTTGCCGCCGCCATGGTGCTCTTCCACAGTCCACGGTCGGTACCCGCGGCCGTATCCAGCTCCGGCGGCCACACGTCGGCAGCCTTGATCGTCGTATCCATTGTTGACCCCAGTTGACACCCATCAGGCCCGTCGCCTCGTTGTGCGCGGGTCCCTTTTTCATCGTTTGTCCGTCGCCTGTTCCGCACTGCAACGTGCGGCAGGCAACTGTGGTCAATCGTAGTGATATGTCTGACGTCAGCCAAGTCAAAGATGTTTAGATCAGACTTCCTCGCACTTGTCTGTGGCGAAAACCATGCAGTGGGTAGTGCGTGTGCCGTCCGGCGCGTGTCGGCGGGGCCAGACAAAGCAGACAACCCCCACGTAAACCCCATGCGAATTCCTGTCGGTTTGACAGGCTTTTGACAGTTACCGACCTCTAGAATCCAGCCCACAGCTATCACTAGCTATCCATTCCAAAAAAAGACAGGAGACCGCGATGCCTCGCACGCTTGCCCGCTTTGCCCATGTCGTCCTCGCCGCCGCCACGCTGGCCGCGGCCCCGGCCTACGCCGTGGACAGCCTGAAGGTCATGATCGGCGCCAACCCCGGCGGCGGCTACGACCAGACCGGCCGCACGATCGGCGCGGCGATGATCGCGGCAGGCACCGCCAAGACCGCGTCCTATGACAACAAGGGCGGCGCCGGCGGCACCATCGGCCTGACCCAGTTCGTCAACACCGACAAGGGCAACCCCAACGCGCTGATCGTGACCGGCGCGGTGATGGTCGGTGCCATCGAGACCAACCATCCGCCCGTGACGCTGAAGAACGCCACGCCGATCGCCCGCCTGTATGCCGACACCATGGTCCTGACCGTGCCGGCCAGCTCGCCGCTGAAGTCCATCAAGGACCTGACCGCGCAGCTCAAGGCCAACCCGGGCAGCGTGAGCTGGGGTGGTGGCTCGAAGGGTTCGATCGACCACATCCTGGCCGGCCTGATCGCCAAGGACATCGGCGTGGATCCGAAAAAGATCAACTACGTGCCGTTCGCGGGCGGCGGCGAAGCCTCCGCGTCGATCATGGGCGGCCACGTGACCGTGGGCATTGCCGGCGTGTCCGAGTTCCTGCCCTTCATCAAGAGCGGCAAGATGCGCGCGCTGGCGGTGACCTCGAAGGACCGCACYGCCGACATCCCCACGCTCAAGGAGCAGGGCGTGAACGTGGAGATCTATAACTGGCGCGGCGTCTACGGCGCGCCGGGCATCACGCCCGAGCAGCGCAAGGCGATGATCGACGCCGTGGTCAAGGGCACCGAGAACAAGGTCTGGAAGGAAGCCCTGACGAAGAATGACTGGACGCCCTTCCTGCTGACCGGCGACGAGTTCGGCAAGTTCGTGGATGCCGAGTCGACCCGCCTGGGTGGCACGCTGCGCGAACTGGGCGTTGCCAAGTAAGTCCGGCGKATTCATCGCCAACTGCACGACTCKCCTCACCGCCCCACCCGCGCGCCCCAACAATAATCACAATCCTGTCACGCTCGTCGTGACCGCGCGGGTGGTGGCCATCCCTCCGGGAGCCCACCATGAAACCATCGCATGTCTCCATCGGCATCGCCGTCCTGGCGTTGTCCGCCTTCTT
Organism: Cupriavidus sp. 05T42; assembly: GCF_056396345.1. NCBI lineage: Bacteria > Pseudomonadati > Pseudomonadota > Betaproteobacteria > Burkholderiales > Burkholderiaceae > Cupriavidus > Cupriavidus sp. 05T42. The sequence continues at coordinate 350,158 of NZ_JBFTLH010000004.1, read as the reverse complement.
CCTGGCCGGCCTGTCCGGCATCTCGGGCGAGGAAGGCTACGCCGGCCTGTCGCCGCGCTTCGCGCCCACCCTGGTCGCCATCGGCCTGGCCGTGTGCGGCGCGCTGCTGACCTGGCAGGGCGTGCGCGGCGGCTTCCGCAATATGCCGGAGGAAGATGCCGAGTTGCCCGAGGCGCCACACAACTTCAAGGGCTTCCTGTGGGTAGCGGCGGGCCTGGTGCTGAACATGGCGCTGATCGGCACGCTCGGCTTCGTGCTGTCCTCCACGCTGATGATGGTCTGCGTGGCGCGCGGCTACGGCAGCCGCCGGCTGGTGCGCGATGCGCTGATCGGCCTGGGCCTGACGCTGCCGATGTGGGCGTTGTTTGAATTCTTGCTCGGCATCAACCTGCCGCTGCTGCCCCTTTTGTCGATCTCCGGCTTCTGAACCGGCGGGAGGAATTGCCATGGATACCCTGAACCAGTTGATGCACGGCTTCGCCGTCGCCATCACACCGATCAACCTGATGTGGGCCCTCGTGGGCTGCTTCCTCGGCACCGCCATCGGCGTGCTGCCGGGCATTGGCCCGGCCCTGACCGTGGCGATGCTGCTGCCGCTGACGGCCAAGGTGGAACCCACCGCCGCGCTGATCATGTTCGCCGGCATCTACTACGGCGCGATGTACGGCGGCTCGACCACCTCCATCCTGATGAACACGCCGGGCGAGTCGTCCACCATGGTCACCGCCATGGAAGGCAACCTGATGGCCAAGAACGGCCGCGCCGGGCCGGCGCTGGCCACGGCGGCGATCGGCTCCTTCGTGGCGGGCACCATCGCCACCGTGCTGCTGTCGATGTTCGCGCCGGTGGCGGCGGACGTGGCGCTGCAGTTCGGCCCGGGCGAGTACTTCATGATCATGCTGCTGGCCTTCACGACCGTGTCGGCCGTGCTCGGCTCGTCGCTGCTGCGCGGCATGACCAGCCTGTTCCTGGGGCTCGGCATCGGCCTGATCGGCATCGATTCGCTGTCCGGCCAGACCCGTTACTCGATGAACATCCAGGAGCTTTACGACGGCGTGGATATCGTCGTGGTGGCCGTGGGCCTGTTCGCCGTGGGCGAGGCGCTGTTCAACGCGTTCTTCCCGCAGCCGGCMGGCTCGTTCAACAAGCTCAGTTCCGTCCACATGAACAAGTCGGACTGGAAGCGCTCGGTGCCGGCCTGGCTGCGCGGCACGCTGATCGGCTTCCCGTTCGGGCTGATTCCGGCCGGCGGCGCGGAGATCCCGACCTTCCTGTCGTACGCGACCGAAAAGAAGCTCTCCAAACACCAGGACGAGTTCGGCAAGGTGGGCGCCATCGAGGGCGTGGCCGGCCCCGAGGCCGCCAACAACGCCGCCGTGACGGCCACGCTGGCGCCGCTGCTGACGCTGGGCATTCCGACCTCGAACACCACCGCCATCCTGCTGGCGGCGTTCCAGAACTACAACCTCCAGCCCGGTCCGATGCTGTTCCAGACCTCGGGCGATCTGGTCTGGGGCCTGCTGGCGTCGCTGTACATCGGCAACGTGATGCTGCTGGTGCTGAACCTGCCGGCGATCGGCCTCTGGGTGCGCATGCTGCGCGTGCCCACGCCGCTGCTGTACGGCGGCATCCTGATCTTCGCGGGGCTCGGTGCGTACGGTATCCGCCAGTCGTGGTTCGACCTGCTGCTGCTGTTCGTGATCGGCCTGCTGGGCATGGCCATGCGCCGCTTCGACTTCCCCACGGCGCCGGTCATCGTCGGCCTGATCCTGGGGCCGATGGCCGAGAAGCAGCTGCGCAATGCGCTGTCGATTGGCCAGGGCGACTGGAGCCTGTTCGTCAAGCAGCCGATCTCCGCCACGATTCTGGCGATGACGGTGGCCGTGGTGGTGGTGCCGCGCGTGCTGCGCTGGCACGCCAGCCGCAGCAGTGCCCGCGCTGCTGCCGACAACGCGGCGTAGCCGTCGCCCGCCCCGGCCGGCGGGGTCTTGCAGTGCATCACACGGGGGGCTGCGGCCCCCTGTATCATTGGCGAAACCCGCTCGACAGGATCGCCATGCCGGAACCGACCTCCGCACCKACCKCAGCGCCCGCCTTCACCCTGGCTGATGTCGATGCCACGCTGGAACGCGTGCTCGCCCCGTGGGTGCGCCAGCTTGGCCTGCGAGCCGAGGCGGTGGACGACCAGGGCGTGACGCTGCGCCTGCCGTTCAGTGAGACTTTTCGCCATGCCGGCGGCGTGGTGTGCGGGCAGGTACTGATGTCGGCAGCCGATACGGCGATGATCGTCGCCATCTCCCGGGTGCTCGGGGAGTTCCGCCCGATGACCACGGTCAGCCTGACCACCAACTTCATGCGGCCTGTGATCGACGGCGACGTGCGCGTGCGCGCCAACGTGCTGCGGCTCGGCAAGACCGTGGTGTTCGGCGAGATCGAGCTGACCGGCACCGACGGCAAGCTGGCGGTGCAGGCCACCACCACCTACGCGCTGCTCTGACATCCAGGACCATCCGACGATGATGACTGGCGCCGCGCCAATCTCCTCCGCCCCTCCCCAGCCGCTTTCCCAGCCGTTCGACCAGATCGTGTTCGCCGGCGGCGGCAACCGATGCTGGTGGCAGGCCGGCTGGTGGGACACCGTGGCGCCCGAGCTGGCGCTGCGGCCGCGCGTGATTGCGGGCATCTCGGCCGGGGCGGCTACGGCGTGCATGGTCCATGCGCATGATTCGCACCAGACCATGGCCTATTACCGCGACATCCTGGCCAACAACACGCGCAACGCCTACTGGGGCAACCTGCTGCGGCGCGAGCGCGTGTTTCCGCATTACGGCATCTATCGCAACGCGCTGCTGTCGCTGTTCGGCGATAACCGGCTCGCGCGGCTCCAGGCCGCGCCCGAGATCCGCATCGGCGTGGCGCATATCCCGCCGTGGAGCGGCCCGCGCCTGGCCGTGGCCGCCGGGCTGCTCGCGTACAACATCGACAAGCACCTCCTCAAGACGCTGCACCCGCGGCTGGGCCGCAAGCTGGGCTTCCGGCCCGAGTTCGTGCGCGCGCAGGATTGTGCTTCGCCCGAGGATCTGGCCGATCTGCTCTTGCAGTCGGCCTCCACGCCGCCGTTCACACCGGTACTGAAGCGCCATGGGCGCGCGGTGCTCGATGGCGGGCTGGTGGACAACGTGCCCGTCGATGCGCTCGACCCGGCCCCCGGCAACGTGCTGGTGCTGGTGACGCGGCTGTACCCGCGCCCGCCCCGCTTCGTGCTGGCGGAGGGCGGCCAGCGCCGGCTGTACCTGCAGCCGTCGCAGCGCGTACCCATCTCGAGCTGGGACTACACCCGGCCCGAGGCCATGACACATGCCTACGATCTGGGCCGGCGCGACGCGGAAGCGTTTCTGCGCGACTGGCCCACGATCCGGGACGAGGAATTGTTGCCGGCGCCCTGAGTGGTTGCGCCCACGGGCGCCGGTCGGTCGTGTTGAATGCGGCGATGCGCCGCGTACAAGGAGACATGGATGACTAAGCGCCAGGCAACACCCGAGACCGCCACCCCGGCACCGGCCAAGGAGCGCCGCCGCGCGCGCGAGATCAGCGCGGCGCCCGTGGTGGAGAACGTGCCGCGCCGCAAGCGCAATGGCCGGCCGGGCAAGGCGCGCGAGGCGGACCTCGTCGTCATCGGCGCGGGTTCCGGCGGCGTAGCGGCGGCCCGGCGCGCGGCGTCGCTGGGCGCGCGCGTGATCCTGGTCGAACGTGGCGCCATCGGCGGCACCTGCGTCAATCGCGGCTGCGTGCCCAAGAAGATGCTGTCCTACGGTGCCACCTGGGCGGCCATTTTGTCCGATTGCCTGTCTCACACGGGCGGCAAGGAGGACTGGCGCGATGCCATCGTGCGGGTCAATGCCGAGGTCGCGCGTCTCAACGCGTCTTATGCCCAGCGGCTGACCGAGGCCGGCGTGGAGATCCTGCACGGCGAGGCCCGGCTGACGAGCCCGACCGAGATCGTCGTCGGCAACGAAACCCTGCGCACCCGCAAGACGCTGATCGCCACGGGCGCGCGGCCGCGCGTACTTTCGGTGCCCGGCGGCGAGCTGGCGAGCACGTCCGACGATGTGTTCACGTGGCAGACCGTGCCGGCGTCGATGGTGGTGATCGGCGGGGGGTATATCGCCGTGGAACTGGCGTCGATCCTGTCGCGCTACGGGGTCAAGGTCGACCTGCTCGTGCGCGAGGACCGACTGCTGCCGCGCTTCGACCACGACGTCTCCGCCTCGCTGGCCGGGGCGCTGGCCGCCAAGGGCATCCGCCTGCATTTCAATACCGAGGTGACGCTGCTCTCGCAGGCCAATGGCGCGACCGAGGTCTGCTATACGCAGGACGGCAACCCGGGCCGTACCCAGACCGTGCGCGCCCAGGCGGTGCTGTCGGCCATCGGTCGGCAGGCCAATGTGGAGGGGCTGGGGCTCGAGGACATCGGCATCGAACTGGGCGAAAAGGGCGGCATCGTTGTGGACCGCCAGTTCCGCAGCGCGGAGCGCGCGCTGTACGCGGTGGGCGACTGCATGGCCGAGAACCTGCACCTGACGCCGGTGGCCATCGCACAGGGCCGCTGGGTCGCGGACCGCCTGTTCGGCAAGCGCGGCGACCTGGCCGATTTCGACATCGTGCCCACGGCCGTGTTCTGCGAGCCGGCCATCGGCGTGGTGGGCATGACGGAGGCGCAGGCCATCGAGGACGCGGGGAAGCCGGAGCGCATCCGCACCGAAATCAAGCGATTCGTCTCATTGGAAAACCGCTTCGGCGGCAGTTCGCAACAGTCGATGATCAAGCTGGTGCTGAACGCGCGCAGCGGCCGGGTGCTCGGCGTGCATTTGATGGACAACGCCGCGCCCGAGATCATCCAGGCGCTGGCGGTGTCGCTGCGGCTGGGGCTCAAGGCCTCGCACCTGAAGACGACCCTGCCCCTGCATCCGACGGTGGCGGAGGAGATGTTCGGGTAGGCGCTAAACCATTGACCCCAAACGCAAAAACGGACGCCGAAGCGTCCGTTTTCTTGTATCTGGTGGCCTGGGACGGAATCGAACCGCCGACACAAGGATTTTCAATCCTCTGCTCTACCGACTGAGCTACCGGGCCAAAGAAGCGAAACTATATCAGCGCGAAACCGGCCAGTCAAGCGCCCCGTGCATCACTGTCGGTCATTGTTCGGTGGGCTCGGGCTTGTTGCGACCCAGCTCCACGCCGAGCTGCTTGAGCTTGCGGTACAGGTGGGTCCGTTCGAGGCCGGTCTTCTCGGCCACGCGTGTCATGCTGCCGTGTTCGCGCACCAGGTGGTATTCGAAATAGGCACGCTCGAACAGATCGCGTGCCTCACGCAATGGCATGTCGAAGGAGAAGTGCATCTCGGCCTCGGGCAGGCGTGCCGGATTGCCGTTCGCGGCGATCTCCGCGGGCATCTCGGCGGGCGCCAGCGCGGCCGCGGCGGCTTCGCCCGTGGCAGAGGTGGCGGCAGGCGCCGCGCTGGCCGCCGTCGGCGCCGTACGCGGGCGTTCGATGCCGCGCGCCAAGCCTTGCTCCACGGCGGACAGCAACTTCTGCAGCGCGATGGGCTTCTCGAGGAAGTTCAGCGCGCCAATCTTGGTCGCCTCCACAGCGGTGTCAATCGTGGCGTGGCCAGACATCATGATGACCGGCATCGTCAGGTAACCCTGTGCCGACCATTCCTTGAGCAAGCTGACGCCATCGGTATCTGGCATCCAGATATCGAGCAATACCAGATCGGGCGTCCCGGCCGCACGGTACTCGCGTGCCTGCTGGGCGTTCTCCGCCACTTCGACCACATGGCCTTCGTCACTCAGGATCTCCGAGAGTAATTCCCGGATGCCCATTTCGTCGTCGACTACGAGGATGGTTGCCATACTTCCCCTCTTAACCCCACCGCAGCGCCACCGGACGGTGACGCAGTTTGACTATGCCAGTTTAACGAACAGGATCGAGATCTGTGCCCCGATGATCTCGGCGCCGTCCATGCGATTGCGTAACTCGATGCGCGCGCCGTGTTCGTCAATGATCTTCTTTACCATCGCCAGCCCGAGACCCGTACCCTTGGCTTTCGTGGTCACATACGGTTCGAACGCCCGACTGAGAATACGGGGTGCGAATCCTGGACCATTGTCCGCGATGGACAGCTTGACGGCCTGCCGGTCTTCGCCAGCAGAATCTTTGTATTCTACAGTCTCGGTGTGCAGAGTGATATGGGGCGCCGCCCTACCGGCCGCCACGTTGTCCGCCACCGCATCCTGCGCATTCTGCAGCAAGTTGTGGATCACCTGCCGCAACTGGGTCGGATCTCCCTTTATTTCAGGCAAATCGGGCCCCAGCGCCGAATGGATCACGGGATGCTCGTGCACCCCGGGCTCGTCGATCCCATACAGATGCAAGACTTCTGCCACCAGGTGATTCAGCGCCAGCGTCTGCACTACGGCGGGCGGCGTACGCGCGTAATCGCGGAAGTCGTCAACCATGCGTTTCATTGCCGCCACTTGGTTAACGATCGTTGCGGCCCCGCGCTTTAGCACTTCCGCATCGGTTGTCTCCAATTTCGGCGAAAGTTTCATCTGCAGGCGCTCCGCCGAGAGTTGGATCGGGGTGAGCGGATTCTTGATTTCGTGGGCCAGCCGGCGCGCCACCTCGCCCCAGGCGACCGAGCGCTGGGCCGAGATCACATCGGAAATATCGTCGAAAACCACCACGTAGCCGGGCTCGTCGCGGCTGCCGCCCGGCAGGTGGGCGCCGCGCACCAGCAGCGTCAGCGGCTGTTCCTCGTCGCCCTGCGGCAGTTCGATCTGCTTCTGCCAGTGCCGCGCGCCGCCCAGCACCTCGCTGGTGTTCTGCTCGGAAAACGCCTGGCGCACGATCTCGGTGAACTCGCCCAGCCCTGGAATCTGCTCGGCCGGCTGGCCCAGCACACCGGCGAAGGGCTGGCGGAAGATGCGCTCGGCGCCGGGGTTGGCGGTCAGCAGCGCAAAGCGCCGGTCGAACACCAGCACGCCGGCGGTCAGGTTCTGCAGCACGCTTTCCAGGTAGGCCTTCGACTGCTCCAGCGCGGTGCGGTTTTCCTCCACGGCGATGCGGGCCTCGGACAACTGGCGCGTCATCGCGTTGAACTGCTGCGTCAGCATGCCCAGTTCGTCGCGGCTTTTAAGTTCACGCTTGGGTGAGAGATCGCCCTCGGCCACCTCCTTGGTCCCCTGCAGCAGCATCAGCAGCGGCCGGGCGAGCTGGCCGCCCAGCAGCAGGGCCAGCATCACGGCGATGAACACGGCCAGGAACAGCGTCAGGGTCAGCGTGCCGATGTACATCTTGCGCAGGCCGGTGCGCCCCAGCGCCTTTTCCTGGTACTCCTGATAGGCGCGCTGGACCTCGTCGGCATTGCGTGCGAGCACGGCCGGCACTGGGTGCAGCACCTGGAGGTAGCGCTCCTCGCGCACCGTATCGCCCATCAGGCCGAAGCCGGTAGCCGGTGCGTCCTCGGGGCGGCGCTCCACGGACAGCCCCGACCCGGCCCAGCGGGCACCGGGCGCGGACATGCCGGCACGCGGCGGGCGCTGCGCGCGCTGGACCGCGGCGGCTGCAGCCACGGCGGCGGCCTGCGCCTCCGCGTCGGTCGAGTTCTGCGACGGCGCCGGCCCGAGCGGAATGATCACGCGGATGCGGTACAGGTGGGTACTGTCGATGGGGCCCGTGCGCTTGCCGTCCACCGAGGGCTCGGTGCCGCCCTCCACGGCCGCATAGCCGCCGGCCAGCCGCGCCTGCTCGGCGAGCATGCCCGACGGCAGGTCCGGCACCAGCGAGGCGTAGCTGCTCGACGCCGTGGCCATCACCCGGCCGCTGCCGGTGAAGATCGCGGCCTCCTGCACGCCGTACTGCTCGCGCAGCCGGTTCAGTTGCAGCGACGTGGCCATGCCCGACGACCCCGTGAGCTGGTCCGCCATCAGCCGGGCCTTGCCCTGCAGATCGGCCAGTTGGCTGTCGATGGTGGACCGGCCCAGGTTCAGCCCGGCCTCGAGCGCCGTTTCCACGCGTACATCGAACCAGGATTCGATGCTGCGCGAGACGAACTGCAGCGAGACCAGGTAGATCAGCACGCCCGGCAGCAYGCCCACCACGCCGAAGAACACGGCCAGCTTGGTCATCAGCCGCGTGCCGAACTTGCCGCGCCGGTAGCGCACCCACAGCGTCATGGCCAACGCGCCCACGGTCAGCACAAGCAGCGCGCCGACGACGAGGTTGACCTTGAACAGCAGGGTGAAATAGCGATCGAAGAATTCGGTGTTGGCCGAGGCCCCGGCCAGCAGGCCCACCAGGACCAGCGCCAGGAAGACGATGATCCCCACCACGACGCGATAGAGCACGCGGCGGAATCGGCTGTCCCAGATCGCTCCGTTCATGGCGGGCTCGATGCGGGCTGTACCAATTGGCTCGGAGACAGGACCGTGGAGACGGTCTGCGAGAACGGCGTGCGGGCATCGGCTGATGGCGCGGAGGCCGCGGCGGGCGCGGAGCCGGGGATGGYCGGCGCAGCGGGCGGTGCCGGGGGTGCCGCAGGCGGTGAGGCCGGCATCGGGGCCGGCGGTGGGGGCAGCGGCTGCGGCGCGTCGAGGTTGGTCGGCACGGTGTAGTTGAAGCGCTTCCACTCGGACGACAGGTTCCACTCGCGCGTGTTCACCGCATTGATCTGGAACGGCTTCGGCAGCTGCGAGAGGTCGAGCCGCATGCGCAGCTCGGCGTGATAGGTTTCGCCGCGCCGCACGTCGCCGCGCTCGAACACGCGCCAGCCACGCACCTGCTGGATGAACTGCAGCGCGCCCTTGAGGCGGTTGAACGGCAGTTGCAGCCCGCCCGTGGAAACGCGGTACTGACGCGTCAGCGGCTGATACGACAGGCGCACGCTGCGGTTGGTGTTCACCGGCTTCTCGTCGAACCAGTACCAGCGCGGGCGCGAGAGCTGGAATTCGACCACGAAATAGAGCGGAATGCCCTTGTGCAGCGCGTCTTCCAGCGCCGGCGGCAGGTCGAAATCGAACGAAGTGGCCAGCTCGAAGCCGCCGTCCTGGTATTCGATCTTCGCTTCGGAATTCTCGATGAGCTGCGCCTCGGCGCGGGGCGTCAGCGCTAGCAGCAGGCTCAGCAGCAGCCATGCGGTGACGGCCCAAATGCTGAGTGTGCCAAGGGTGCCCAGCGCACGCCGGCCGCTATTGGCCAGCGCGAGCGCCGGCGCCTCGCGCGTTGCGCGGCCCGGGACTCGGTGGACGAACAAGCGCAGCGGGCTCGGCATCGGTGGGATCAGGCGCGTTTCTGGAAGCGGGCGTAGTAGAAGCCATCGTGATCGGTAGGCAGACCCGATGGCGAACCGGTTGGCAGGCTGGCCGTTTCAGGCGCCTTCGTACCGGGCAGCAGTTGTCCCGGCGCTTGCAATCGTATCGCATCTGGTAGCTGCGCACCAAACCAGAGCGCCTGCTCCTCGCCTTCCGTTGGGAAAATAGAACAGGTCACGTACACCAGGATGCCGCCCGGCTTCAGCAGCGGCCAAAGTTGAGACACGATGCGACGCTGCTCATTGACGAGGCGCGCGATATCTGTCTCGCGGCGCAGCCAGCGGATATCGGGATGGCGCCGCACGATGCCCGACGCCGAGCACGGCACGTCCGCCAGGATGCGATCGAACGGCTGGCCGTCCCACCAGTCCTGGGGCCGGCTCGCGTCGCCGACGATCACGTTGGCGCGCTGGCCCAGGCGGGCAAGGTTTTCGTGGATGCGGGCGGCGCGTTGCGCGTCGCTCTCCACGGCGGTGACGTCGATGTCGGCCAGCTCCAGCAGGTGGCCGGTCTTGCCGCCGGGGGCCGCGCAGGCATCGAGCACGCGCATGCCATCAGACAATTCGCAAAGGGGCGCGGCCAGTTGCGCGCCGGCGTCCTGCACCGACACATCGCCTTCGGCAAAGCCGGGCACCTGCGAGACCGGGAACGCGCGGACCAGCCGCACCGCCTGCTCGCCCACGACCGTGCCGGCCATGCCGGCGTTGGCCAGTTCAGTCAGATACTCCGGCACCGACATGCGCTGCGTGTTCACGCGCAGCGTCATCGGCGGCCGGGCGTTGACGCTCTCCGCCAACGTAGTCCACTGGTCCGGGTACGCCTTGCGCAGCTGCGCCAGCCACCAGGACGGCAGGTTGTAGCGCGCTTCCTCGTCCTGGTTGACGGTCTGCATCAGTTGCTGACGTTCACGCAAAAAGCGGCGCAGCACCGCGTTCACCAGGCCGCGCGCGTGGGCGGTCTTCGGCTCKGATGCGGCCGCGCTGACGGCCTGGTCTACCACGGTGAAATCGCTGTAGCCACCGCGCCCGACCTTGCTGGCATCGCCCTCCTCGCCTTCCAGCAGCAGCGCCAGGGCCACGGCCAGCAGGGAATCGACGAGCGCGCCGGGCGGGCGCGTKACCAGTTCGGTGACCAGCGCGCGCGTGGTGCCGAACTGGCGCACGGTGCGATAGGCCAGGTCCTGCACGGCGCCGCGCGTGGCGGCGTCGCGCACGCGGTCGAGCCGCAGGTGCGTGGCGACGTCTTCGATGGCCTGCGGCAGGGCCGTGCCTTCATTGACGCCGCGTACCGCCGCGGCGGCGCCGAGCATCTGGAAGGCAAGTGAATCGTGTTGCAGGCGCATGGAATACGAGAATTCTGAAAATGCTATGAATGACAGTGACCGGCACGGCGTGCCGATCACAAAAAAAGCCCGCCGGTTCCGGGGAACACAGCGGGCAGTTTACCCGGACTCGGGGCGCGCGGCCGGCCTCAGGCGGGATAGGTGCCCGTCTGCGCCATGTGCATCAGCCGCGCAACGCGCTCCTCGGTGGCCGGGTGGGTCGAGAACAGGTTGGCGATGCCGCCGCCCGAGAGCGGGTTCATGATCATCATCTGCGCCGTGGCCGGGTGCGCCTCGGCGGCCTGGAACGGGATACCCTGCGCGTAGCGGTGGATCTTGTCCAGCGCGCTGGCCAGCGCCTGCGGGTCGCCGCTGATCTCGGCGCCGCCCCGGTCGGCCTCGAATTCACGCGCCCGGGAAATCGCCATCTGGATCAGCGAGGCCGCCAGCGGGGCCAGGATCGCCACGGCGATGCTGGCGATCGGATTGGACCGATTGCCGTTCTCGTCGCGCCCGCCGAAGAACATCGCCATGTTGGCCAACGCCGAGATCGCACCGGCCATCGTGGCCGCGATGGTCGAGGTCAGGATATCGCGGTGCTTCACGTGCGCCAGTTCGTGCGCCATCACGCCGCGCAGCTCGCGGTCAGACAGCACGCGCAGGATGCCCGTGGTGGCCGCCACCGCCGCGTGCTCGGGGTTACGCCCCGTGGCAAACGCGTTCGGCGCGTCCTCGTTGATCAGGTACACACGCGGCATCGGCAGCCCGGCGCGCTGGGACAGCTCCTGCACCATGTTGTAGAACTGCGGCGCCGTGCCGGCGTCCACTTCCTGCGCGTTGTACATGCGCAGGACCATTTTGTCCGAGAACCAGTAGGAAAAGAAATTCATGCCCAGCGCGATCAACAGCGCGAACATCATCCCGCTGCGGCCCCCGATCATGCCCCCGATGACGATGAACAGCGCCGTGATGGCGGCCATCAGCATGAAGGTCTTGACCCAGTTGAACATGGAAAAGTCTCCCAAATCGACAATCGACGTACATCCCCGCGTACCCGCCCCTGCGGGACGCGTTGACGGTTAGATCGGGACCGATTGCCGGAAATTCAATGTCCGTAGCAGGGTTTTTGCAGACGGATGTGGAGATTGCGTCACGCCGGCACGAGGCAGCGCGTGCCCGGCGGCAGCGGCTGGCCCTGCAGGAACTGTTGCGCCGGCTGGCGGCGGCCGCCCGGCTTCTGGAGTTCGGTGACCTGGAGCGCGCTGCCCTCGCCGCAGGCGATGATCACGCCGCTGGCGTCGGCCGCCAGCACAGTGCCGGGCGGGTGCGGCAGCGGCGTCGAGCTGGCCAGCGGCAGCGCCTGCCAGCACTTGATGACGGTGTCGCCCACCTGCACCGTGGCMCCGGGGAAGGGGTTGAAGGCGCGCACCTGGCCAGCCAGCGCCGTGGCCGGGCGGCGCAGGTCGAGCGGCGCTTCGTCCTTGGCGATCTTCTCGGCATAGGTCACGCCGGCCTCGGGCTGGGGCGTGGCGGCCAGCGGCTGGCCGGCCGCCAGTTGCTGCAGCGCCGCGACGATCATCCGCCCGCCCAGCGCCGCCAGCGTGTCATGGAGCGTGCCGGTGGTGTCCAGCGGGCCGATCGGCACGGCCTCGCGGGAGAGCATGCCGCCCGTGTCGAGCCCTTCGTCCATCTGCATCAGCGTGATGCCGCTCTCGGCATCGCCGGCCTCGATGGCACGGTGGATCGGCGCCGCGCCGCGCCAGCGCGGCAGCAGCGAGGCGTGGATGTTCAGGCACCCATGGCGCGGCAGCGTCAGCACCTCGGCCGGCAGGATCAGGCCGTAGGCGGCCACCACCATGACATCGGGCGCCGTGGCCGCCAGCGCATCGACGGCCGCGCCGGCTTCCTCGGGATATTTGCCCTGGCGGCGCAGCGAGCGCGGCTGCAGTACCGGCCCGAGGCCGGCATCGAGCGCAAACTGTTTGACTGGGCTGGCCTGCAGCTGCATGCCGCGGCCCGCCGGGCGGTCCGGCTGGGTCAGCACGGCCACCACCGGGAAGCCTGCGGCGTGGATGGCCTCCAGGGCGACGCGCGCGAATTCCGGGGTGCCGGCAAAGGCAACGCGCAGTGGCTGGGCTTGGGTCATGGCAGGGTTCCGCGATAAAAACGCCACCGGCCGCATGGTGGCGGCCGGGTGCATTGGGTGCTTCGGAGGGGTTAACGATAGCAGACGGCGCCGGCGCGGCGGCACCGCTGTTACATCCGCGAACGGACGCGCTTCTGGAGCTTCTGCTTGATGCGGGTGACCTTGAGCGGCGACAGGTACTCGACGAACACCTTGCCCATCAGGTGATCCATCTCGTGCTGTATACATACAGCGAGCAGATCGTCGGCATCGAGTTCGAAGGCTTCGCCCTTTTCGTTCAGCGCGCGTACGCGCACGCGGTCCGGGCGCTCCACGCGGTCGTAGACCTCGGGCACGGACAGGCAGCCCTCTTCCCAGACCTTGCGGTTGTCGCTGGCCCAGACGATTTCCGGGTTGATGAAGACCTGGAGGGCGTCGCGCGTCTCGGAGAGGTCGATCACGATCACGCGCTCGTGCACATCCACCTGCGTGGCGGCCAGGCCGATGCCCGGCGCTTCGTACATGGTTTCGGCCATGTCGCGCACCAGCGTGCGGATGCGGTCATCCACCACCTCCACGGGCTTGGCCACTTTGTGCAGGCGGGGATCGGGGTAGGTGAGGATGTCGAGTTTTGCCATGATGCTCGGGCGCAACGCCAGGTGCTGTCTACTGCCCGGCCGCGTTGCGGCGACGGGTGTTTACATGCAGAATCGGGGCGCAAGTACAAAAAATCAAGGCGGGCCGCAGCAGGCACGCTCTCTAGGGTCAATCCGGTCGCTACACCGACCGGTTCACGAAAATGCGCGATCTTACCAAAGAACAAGCGGCGTCGGGCCGCAGGCTGCACGCGTTCACCCTTCTCATGCTAAGTGTCGCCGGCATCACTGCCGGGGCGGGCATGACCGTCCAGGCCGCAGACCTCAGTGTCTCGCCGGCGCAGCAGGCGCAAGCCGACCGGACGGCACAGCAAGGCATTCCAGTTGCCGATCTGGCGCCCAGCGCGCCGGGCCAGTACACGGTGCGCTCCGGCGACACCCTGTGGGGCATCTCGGGCCGCTTCCTGCGCCAGCCCTGGCGCTGGCCCGAGCTGTGGGGCATGAACAAGCAGCAGATCCGCAATCCCCACCTGATCTATCCGGGCCAGACCCTGTATCTGGTCACCCGCGATGGCCGCGCCTACCTGAGCACGACCGCACCGGGCGGCGCGAGTGGCGATGGCCGCCTCTCGCCGCGCATGCGGGGCGAAGGCGCCGATGGCGACGCGATCCTGAGCATTCCGGCGGCCGACATCGAGCCGTTCCTGATCCGCCCGCTGGTGGTGGACAAGGACACCGTCGATACCTCGGCGCGCCTCGTGGCCCTGCCCGATGCCCGTGTCTACATGGGCCGTGGCGATACCGGCTACGCGCGCGGCATTGGCCCCGGCGATGCCTCCATCGGCAGCGACTGGCAGGCCTTCAAGCCGGCCTTGCCGGTGCGTGATCCGATCACCAACAAGGTGATTGGCTTCGAGGCCGAATACCAGGGCAGCGTGCGCGTCTCGCGTCCGCCCGAGGGCCCGGACGCCGTGACCACGGTGCAGGCCACTCAGTCGCTGCAGGAAATGGGCCCCGGCACACTGCTGCTGCCCCAGCCCCCGCGCGAGCTGGTGCGCTATGTGCCGCACGCGCCCGAGACCGACGTGAATGCCCGCATCGCAGCCGTATATGGCGGCGTGCAGTACGGCGGCGCCAAGCAGGTGGTGGTGCTGAACGTGGGCACCGATGCCGGGCTCGAGCCGGGCCATGTGCTGGCGCTCTCGCGTGACGGCGGTCTGGTCAAGGATCCGACGGACAGCAATCGCACCATCCGGCTGCCCGACGACCGGTACGGGCTGGCCTATGTGTATCGCGTGTTCCCGGGTATCTCGTACGCGCTGGTCACCGATGCCACGAACCTGATGAAGGTTGGCGACATCGCCACGACGCCACGTTGACCGGTTGGCGCGCGCCGGAGGGCGCGCAAGTCTCCGGGCCGGCCCTGGGCAAGGATGCGGGGCTGGCCGACGTTGCGGCGTGGCTGCGGCTGATCGCCACGCCAGGACTGAGCGCAGCGGCCGCGCGCCGGCTGCTGGGCGCGTTCGGCCTGCCGTCGGCGGTGCTGGCGCAGCCCGCTGCCCGACTGCATGGGCTGGTGCCGCCCGCCATCGCCCAAATCCTGACCGCCCCGCCCGATGCCACGCTGGCCGCGCTGATCGCGCGTACCGAGGCATGGCTTGCCGTACCCAACCATCACCTCGTCACGCTCGCCGATAGCGATTACCCGGCGCGGCTGCTCGACCTCGCCGATCCCCCGCTCCTCCTCCACGTCAATGGCCGGCGCGATGCGCTGGCAGCGCCGTCCATCGGCATCGTCGGCGCGCGCAAGGCCACCGTGCAGGGGGCGAAGGACGCCCACGCGTTTGCCGCTGCCCTGTCCGGGGCGGGATTCACGGTGGTGTCCGGCCTCGCGCTCGGTATCGATGCAGCGGCCCATGCGGGGGCGATGTCCGGCGCCGGCGGCACGATTGCCGTCATCGGCACGGGTATCGATGTGGTGTATCCGGCACGCCATCACGCGCTGGCGCATGAGATCGTCGACCGAGGCGGCGCCATCCTCAGCGAATTTCCCCTTGGAACGCCGCCGGTGAGCCACCACTTCCCCAAGCGGAACCGGCTGATCGCGGCACTGGGCCAGGGCGTGCTGGTGGTCGAGGCGGCCGAGCGGTCGGGGTCGCTGATCACGGCGCGGCTGGCGTCGGAGCTGGGGCGCGAGGTGTTCGCGATACCCGGCTCGATGCACGCGCCGCTCTCGAAAGGCTGTCACCGGTTGATCCGGCAGGGCGCCAAGCTGGTGGAAAGCCTCGAGGACATCGTGGAGGAGTTTCCCGACCTCGCCCCGTCATCGGCCAGACCCGCCGGGGCGGAGGTTGCCGACCCCCGCCCGACCCCCGCCGACGCATTCGGCGCCGCCCTCGCCTATGATCCTGTGACACTAGACGCCTTGTGCGCCTGCAGCGGAATGTCGGCGGATGCGGCGTCGGCAGCGCTTTTACAGCTGGAACTGGCCGGCGCGGTGGAGCGATTACCGGGCAACCGCTACCGGCGGCTCGGGTAAGGGGCGCCAAACTCTATACAATCTGCCGGCAATTGCCGCGGCTGGTKCCGTAGGCTGCTCATGTTTTCGACTGCCATGACCGTTTACTTTCCCGAACAAGACGCCGCGGCGCTGCGCCAGGCGTTGGCCGCGCGGCCAGCGGGCCGGCTGGTGGCCTGCCTGTGCGCGGACTGGTGCGGGACGTGCAAGGACTATATGAGTGGCTTTGCGGCGCTGGCAGCGCGCTATCCCGGCGACTGCTTTGTCTGGATCGATATCGAGACCCACGCCGACCGGCTCGGCGAGGACATCGACATTGAGAATTTTCCGACGGTGCTGATCCAGCCCGTGGCCGGCGGCGATCCGCATTTTTACGGCACGGTGCTACCTCATCTGGAAGTGTTGGAGCGAATGCTGGACCGTGGGGCGTCGATGCCCGCGGCCGCATCGGAAATTCCCGAAGTGCTCGACTGGTTACTCGAGAGCCACCCCGGCTGATGCCATGTGCTGCCTGAGCCTCAGGCGGCGTTTGCTTGCACCGCCGACGGATGCGCGCTTATTATTGGCGCCTCAAAGCCCAGGCGTGCTGTTTACATAATTAGCAGTGCCAATCAAGAGGCGCTGGCTTCCCCTGGAGGGGGCCGCGCCGCAAGGACCCGTTCAATGTCTAAAGCCCTCATCATCGCGGAAAAGCCATCGGTCGCCGCCGATATCGCGCGCGCCCTCGGGGGCTTTACCAAGCACGACGAGTACTTCGAGAGCGACGACTACGTGCTGTCTTCGGCCGTGGGCCACCTCGTGGAGATTGCCGCGCCGGACGACTACGAGGTCAAGCGCGGCAAGTGGAGCTTCGCCAATCTGCCGGTGATACCGCCGCACTTCGACCTGCGCCCGATCCAGAAGACCGAATCGCGGCTGAAGGTGCTGAACCGGCTGATCAAGCGCAAGGACGTGACCGGCCTGATCAACGCCTGCGATGCGGGGCGCGAGGGGGAACTGATCTTCCGCCTGATCGCGCAACAGGCCAAGGCCAAGCAGCCGGTGCGCCGGCTGTGGCTGCAGTCGATGACGCCGCAGGCCATCCGCGACGGGTTTGCGCAGTTGCGCGACGACCTGGAAATGATGCCGCTGGCCGATGCCGCGCGCTGCCGGTCGGAGGCCGATTGGCTGGTCGGCATCAACGGCACCCGGGCGATGACCGCGTTCAACAGCAAGGGCGGCGGTTTCTTCCTGACCACGGTGGGCCGGGTGCAGACCCCGACGCTGTCGATCGTGGTGGAGCGCKAGGAGAAGATCAAACACTTCGTGGCGCGCGACTACTGGGAGGTGCACGCCGAGTTCATCGCCGCCAAGGGCCTCTATGAAGGCCGCTGGTTCGACCCGAAGTTCAAGAAGAACGAGTTCGACCCCGAGGCGCGCGAGGCGCGCCTGTGGAGCGAGGCCGAGGCCAAGAGCATCGTGGCCGCCTGCCGCGACAAGCCGGGCACCGTCACCGAGGAATCGAAGCCGTCGACGCAGCAGTCGCCGGCACTGTTCGACCTGACCACGCTCCAGCGCGAGGCCAACTCGCGTTTCGGCTTCTCCGCCAAGAACACGCTGGGCCTGGCCCAGGCGCTGTACGAAAAGCACAAGGTGCTGACGTACCCGCGTACCGACGCCCGCGCGCTGCCCGAGGACTACCTGGAGACGGTCAAGGAGACCATGGGCATGCTGGCCGACAGCTCGCCCAACTACCTGACCCACGCCAAGAAGATCCTGGCCAGCGGCTGGGTGAAGCCGAACAAGAAGATCTTCGACAACAGCAAGATCAGCGATCACTTCGCCATCATCCCGACGCTGCAGGCGCCCAAGAACCTGTCCGAGCCCGAGCAGAAGCTGTATGACCTGGTGGTGCGCCGCTTCCTGGCGGTGTTCTTCCCGGCTGCCGAGTTCCAGGTGACCACCCGTATCACCGAAGTGGCCGGCCACCACTTCAAGACCGAGGGCAAGGTCCTGGTCAATCCGGGCTGGCTGGTGATCTATGGCCGCGAGGCGCAGGGCAAGGACGACAAGGACGCCAACCTGGTGCCGGTGGACAAGGGCGAGCGCGTCAAGACCGACAAGGTCGAGTCCGTCGGCCTGACCACGCGCCCGCCGGCGCGCTACAACGAAGCCACGCTGCTCTCGGCGATGGAAGGCGCGGGCAAGCTCGTCGACGACGACGCGCTGCGCGAGGCCATGGCAGGCAAGGGCCTCGGCACGCCGGCCACGCGCGCAGCCATCATCGAAGGGCTGCTGACCGAGAAGTACCTCGTGCGCGAGGGCCGCGAACTGATCCCGACCGCCAAGGCGTTCCAGCTCATGACGCTGCTGCGCGGCTTGGGCGTGCTCGAACTGACGCAGGCCGAGCTGACCGGCGAGTGGGAGCACAAGCTGTCGCAGATCGAGCGCGGCCGGCTCAAGCGCGACGAATTCATGCGTGAGATCGCGCAGATGACGCAGCAGATCGTCAAGCGCGCCAAGGAATACGACAGCGACACCATTCCGGGCGACTACGCCACGCTGGACACCCCGTGCCCGCAGTGCGGCGGCCAGGTCAAGGAAAACTACCGCCGCTTTGCCTGCACCGCGTGCGAGTTCTCGATCAGCAAGATCCCGGGCGGCCGCCAGTTCGAGATCGAGGAAGTCGAGGAACTGCTGCTGAAGAAGGAAATTGGTCCGCTGCAGGGCTTCCGCAGCAAGATGGGCCGGCCGTTCGCGGCCATCCTGAAGCTGGCCAAGGGCGACGACGGCAACTGGAAGATGGAGTTCGACTTCGGCCAGAACGACGATGACGCCGATGGCGAGCCGATCGACTTCAGCGCCCAGACCCCGGTGGGGTCGTGCCCGAAGTGCAKCGGCGCGGTCTACGAGCACGGCATGAAGTACGTCTGCGAGAATGCCGTAGGCAGCGAGAAGACCTGCGATTTCACCACCGGCAAGATCATCCTGCAGCAGGAAATCTCGCGCGAGCAGATCGGCAAGCTGCTGACGGCCGGCAAGACAGACCTGCTGACCGGCTTCAAGTCGTCCCGCACGGGCCGCAACTTCAAGGCGTTCCTGGTGAAGCAGCCGGACGGCAAGATCGGCTTCGAGTTCGAGGTACGTGAGCCGAAGGCTGGCGCCAAGGGCGCCGCAGCCAAGACCGCCAAGGGGGCCAAGGCCACTGAAGCGGCCGAAGGTGCCGAGACCGAAGCCGCCACGGCCAAGCCGGCGGCGAAGAAGGTAGCCGCGAAGAAGGCGCCCGCCAAGAAGGCTGCAACGAAGACCGCGACCAAGACCGCCACCGCCAAGACCCCGGCCGCCAAGAAGACCCGCGCCGCCACCAAGGMGACGGCCGACGCCGAAGAGTAAAAGCCCGCGCGGCGCGAGCCGGGCGGGCTTTCTTCGAGCGACGAAGGCAGGCAACGCGGCGGAATCAGACCGCCAGCACCTCCAGGCGCTTGCCCAACTGGTGGAACGCCGCTTCGATCTGTTCGATCTTGGACGAGTGGCGCAGATCCAGCAGTCGGTCGACTTGCGGCATATGCAGCGCCAGCCGCCGCGCCAGTTCCGCCTTGCGCACCCCTTGGGTCAGCAACTCGTTTGCCAGTTGGACCTTGGCCGCGACAAGCGCGGGCAGCACCACGGTGCGTTGGCCTCGCTTTGGCTTCGAGCCTCGCGGAATAATGCGCTTCTCCTGGAAATAGATCTCGAAAGCCGCCTCGAGGGCGTCGAGGCCCTCCACGAGCGCGTCCGCTTCATCCTCGCCAACCGAGGTCGCTTCGGGAACGTCGGGGAAAGTGACAAGCAATGTGCCGTTGTCATCCGGCGTGAGGTTGACTGGGTACGCGTACATTTGGGGCCTCCCCGCTTACTTGATACCGAGCTGCTTCTTGATGGCTTCGACCAGTCCCGTGCCCATTTCCTTGGAACCATGGTCCGGAAAGATGGTGGTCCTGCCACGGAGCGTCACCCGGTAGTGGCTCGAGCCGCTTCGGTGCCGCTCAAACGTGGCACCTTGCTGGCGCAGCCATTTCCGAAACTCGCTGTATTTCATGCGCCTCCAGATGCGTCGGGAGGTGTGCATGGTACAACACAAATGTTGTGTTTTGTTGTGAAATTCTACAACATTTTTGTTGCGTTTTGGGTGGCGTGTTTCGAGTCGCGTTTGACTACGGCTTCTGTCCGCTGGCTTCGCCGGCCCGCTTCGTGCCTTCCTCGAGCAGGAAGTCGATGAAGGCGCGCACCTTGGTCGGCAGGAACTTCCGGCTGGGGTAGACCACGCTCACGTCGCGGCGCGGCAGTTGGTATTGGGGCAGGATGTGCGTGAGGCGGCCGGCTTCGATGTTGGGCCGGGCGAGATAGGAGGACAGCATGGCGATGCCCATATTGGCCAGCGCGGCCTGGTGGGCCAGTTCGGCGTTGCTGCACAGCAGGCCCGGCCGGATCGCGACCGTGACGTCGCCTTCGGGGCCGGAGAGCGTCCATTCGTGCTCGGCCGTCGGCAGCCGCATGGCGATGCAGCGGTGGTTGGCGAGGTCCTGGGCATTACGCAGCGGTGGGTGCGCGCGCAGGTAGCCGGGCGAGGCACACAGGATGACTTCGGCCGAAATCAGCGGCCGTGCCACGAGGTGCGAGCCGAGACCCAGGTCGGACAGCATCACACCAACATCCCGGCCTTCTTCCACGATATCGACGATACGGTCCGAGAGCAGCACGTCGAACACCACGTCCGGGTAGAGCTGCTGGAAGCGTTCCAGGGTCTGCGGCAGCAGGTGGAGGCCGAACATGACCGGCGCCACCAGCCGCAGCGTGCCCGAGAGCGACTGGCTGCGCGCCGTGACCACCGATTCGGCTTCTTCCACATCCTCGAGGATCTGGCCGCAGCGCTGGAGGTAGGTTTCGCCGGCGTCCGTCAGCGAGAGGCTGCGGGTGGTGCGGTTCAGCAGCCGGGTGCCCAGGTGGCTTTCCAGGTCCGCCACATAGCGCGTGACCACGGCATTGGACATTTCCAATTGCTGCGCCGCACGTGCAAAACTGCCAAGTTCCACCACCTTGGCGAAGACGCGCATCGATTGAAGCCGATCCATGACATAGTCTCCCGATTCACCCGTGAACTTTTACACGATCCGGGGGATTTATTGTGAAAAGCACAATCAATCATTGTGGATGGCAATATTTATTCATATCAGGGGAATGCCTAATATCGCATCACCTGATGCCGCATCGCAACATCCACATTCCGAGCGCCGGCATCCACGAAAAACGAAAGGATTTGCCATGAAGCGCCAATTTGCCCTGACCGTTGCCCTGGTTGCCGCCCTCTCCGCCGCCCCGGCGTTCGCCAAGACCTCGTTCGACCCGTACACCGACGGCGCCAAGTCCACCAGGTTCGACTCGTTCACCGACGGTGCCCGCACCGGCAAGTTCGATTCGTTCGGTGAAGGCGCCCGCACTGGCAAGTTCGACTCCTTCGGCGAAGGCGCCCGTGCTGGCAACTTCGACGTCTACACCGACGGCGCCGCGCTCTGATCTGAGCCCGCCAGTCGCCAAAAAGCCCGTACCTGACCGGTACGGGCTTTTTGTTTATGCGCGCGATGTTTGCTGCGCGCCATGGAAAAACGGGCCCGAAGGCCCGTTTTTTCGTTACCCGCCAATGACTTAGTCGTCGTGGCGATGGCCATGGCGGCGATGCTTGCTCTTCTTGTAGTAGCGGCGATCGTCGTCGTAGGAGTTGCTGCGCGAGACGTTGCCGCCCAGCGCCGCAC
Source organism: Cupriavidus sp. 05T42 (assembly GCF_056396345.1). Taxonomy (NCBI): domain Bacteria; kingdom Pseudomonadati; phylum Pseudomonadota; class Betaproteobacteria; order Burkholderiales; family Burkholderiaceae; genus Cupriavidus; species Cupriavidus sp. 05T42. Next base: position 328,456 of record NZ_JBFTLH010000004.1, on the reverse strand, counting down.
CGGCCGCGCCGCCCAGGCCCGCACCCACCAGGCCGCCCGTACGGCCGCCCATGGCGTTGCCGGMCGCCGTGCCGGCGCCGCCGCCCAGGGCGCCGCCGATGATGGCACCGGTGCGTTCGCGCTTGCTGGAGGTCAGCGCGCCGCCGGCGCCGCCGCCCACCGCGCCGCCGATCACGGAGCCGGTGCTGCCGCCCAGCGCGCCGCCCACGGCAGCGCCAGCCACGCCGCCCAGACCACCGCCGAGTGCATTGTTCAGGTCACCCCCTGCAAACGCCGGCAGCGCAGCCGCGGAGAGGGCAAGGGCCAGAGTGAGGGTGCGAAKATGGCGAGACATCGTGTTTTCCTTTATCAGTCGTGCATCTGGAACCGGAGTGTAGAGAACGAGCCGTGCCGTTGCTGTAACCAGTTGTGAGGCCCTGTAACCCGCTCCAGAAACGGTATCTATTGGTTAAAAATCGCGGTGTAAACACAACACCCGATTACCGGGGATAAAAAAAGCGACCCCGTAGGGTCGCTTTCGTCACGTCATGATGGATGACGTCAGCAGCACTTGCCCTGCCCGCCGCCGTACCGCGCTTCCTGGCGTTCGCGGAAGAATTCCTCGTACGTCATCGGCGCGCGGTCCGGGTGGGTGGACTCCATATGGGCCACGTAGGTCTGGTAGTCAGGCAGCCCGACCATCAGCCGCAGCGACTGGCCGAGGTAGCGGCCCATGGTCCCGATTTGATCCAGCATGGTGGCCTCCTGTGGATGGCGATTGGGTTGCGTACTCAGTGCTGCGCGGCCGAGGTGCCGGCCGGCAGCGGCTCGAACGGCGTCTCGCTGTCCGTGCGCTTGGTGATGCCGCGTGCCGCCATGGCCGTCTTGAAGCCATAGAAGACAATCGACAGCACCACGAACATGAACAACGCGCACAGGCCGGCGTCCAGGTAGTCGTTGAAGACGATGCGGTGCATCTGCTCCATCGTCTTGGCCGGCGCCAGGACCTTGCCCTGGGCGATGGCGTCGCTGAACTTGGCCGCGTGGGTCAGGAAGCCGACCTTCGGATCGGCATCGAACAGCTTCTGCCAGCCGGCGGTCAGCGTGCAGATCAGCAGCCACACGGTCGGCAGCGCGGTCACCCACGCGTACTGGCCGCGCTTCATCTTCACCAGCACGCAGGTGCCCAGCACCAGTGCCACGGCAGCCAGCATCTGGTTGGAGATGCCGAACAGCGGCCACAGCGTGTTGATGCCGCCCAGCGGATCGACCACGCCCTGGTACAGGAAGTAGCCCCAGGCCGCCACGGTCAGCGCGGTGGCGATCAGGTTGGCCGGCAGCGAGTCCGTGCGGCGCATGGACGGCACGAAGCTGCCCAGCAGATCCTGCAGCATGAAGCGGCCGGCGCGGGTGCCCGCGTCCACGGCGGTCAGGATGAACAGGGCTTCGAACAGGATGGCGAAGTGGTACCAGAACGCCATCATGGCCTGGCCGCCCACCACCTGGTGCAGGATGTGGGCGATACCCACGGCCAGCGTCGGCGCACCGCCGGCGCGCGAGATGATCGTGTTCTCGCCGACATTCCTGGCGGTCTCGATCAGCACGTCAGGGGTGATGACAAAGCCCCACGTCGACACGACCTGGGCCACGGCTTCCGGCGTCGTGCCGATCACGGCCGCCGGGCTGTTCATCGCGAAGTACACGCCCGGCTCGATCACCGAGGCGGCTACCAGCGCCATGATGGCGACGAAGGACTCGGCCAGCATCGCACCGTAGCCGATGAAGCGCGCGTGCGACTCGTTCTCCAGCAGCTTGKGCGTGGTGCCCGACGAGATCAGCGCGTGGAAGCCCGACACCGCGCCGCAGGCGATGGTGATGAAGAGGAACGGGAACAGGTTGCCCGACCACACCGGCCCGCCACCCTGGGCGAACTGCGTGAACGCCGGCATCTTGAGTTCCGGCGCGACGATCACGATGCCGATGGCCAGCGCGATGATCGTGCCGATCTTCAGGAACGTGGACAGATAGTCACGCGGCGCCAGCAGCAGCCACACCGGCAGCACGGCGGCGATGAAGCCGTAGATGATCAGCATCCACGTCAGGGCCTTGCCGTCGTAGGTGAACAGCGGCGCCAGCGTGGCGCTCTCGTGCACGTACTGGCCGCCGATGATGGCCAGCATCAGCAGCACGAAGCCGATGACGGAGACCTCGCCGATACGGCCCGGGCGGATGTAGCGGGTGTAGATGCCCATGAACAGCGCGATGGGGATGGTCACCGCCACAGTGAACGTGCCCCACGGCGAGCCGGCCAGCGCCTTCACCACGATCAGCGCCAGCACCGCCAGGATGATGATCATGATCATGAAGCAGCCGAACAGCGCGATCATGCCGGGCACCGTGCCCATCTCGGACTTGACCAGGTCGCCCAGCGAGCGGCCGTCGCGGCGCGTGGAGATGAACAGGATCATGAAGTCCTGCACCGCCCCGGCGAACACCACGCCGGCCAGGATCCACAGCATGCCGGGCATGTAGCCCATCTGCGCGGCCAGCACCGGGCCGACCAGCGGGCCGGCGCCGGCAATCGCGGCGAAGTGGTGGCCGAACAGCACCGCCTTGTTGGTCGGCACGTAGTCCAGGCCGTCGTTGTGGCGCCACGCGGGCGTCATGCGTTTGGGGTCGAGCTGCATCACCTTGTCGGCGATGAAGCGGCTGTAGTAGCGGTACGCGATCAGGTAGATGCAGAGCGCGGCAACCACGATCCACAGTGCACTGACGGCTTCCCCGCGCGACAGCGCGACGGTGGCGAAGGCAAACGCGCCGAGCACGGCGACGGCCAGCCACAACAGGTGTTGTCCGATGCGATTCATGTTGAAGGGTCTCCTCAGACCGGATATGAAAAACCTGGCGACGCGGATGGCGGGCAGAGTGGGTGGTGCCGGGGCGGCGGCGGACGATCCTGCGAGGAAAGGGGGTCTCCTGGATGTCTGCGGCGTGCCCGGTCTGTTCTCGTCTGTTCCGGATCTGGTCGGCAGGCAGGAGCGCACCGAACCGTGGGCGCGGCGCGCTGACTGCAACGGATTGTGCAGCGCAGGGGCGCACCGCCAATCCGGCGTGTAGTATTGACACCCGCTCCAGCCGGCACAAGCGCGTAACTACGCAACGGGCTTGCGTAGTACTACGTAAGGCCACGCTGCCATGCGGCCTCGCCGGCCTCGGTGTTTACCCCCGATCCAGATGAAACTCCGCCAGAAGATCCTGTTGCTCGCCGTGGCGCCGCTTGCGGTGGCCATGTTCGGCATCGCCTTGGCCGTGCGCTATCAGGCCACCGCGCTGGCCCGCCACGAGCGCGCGCTGGTGGAGGCGGCCTACCTCCAGAGCAAGGAAGTGGAGCTGCGCCACTACGTGGAACTGGCGCAGAGCGCCATTGCGCCGATGGTCGATTCCGGCCGCAACGATGCCGAGACCCGCCGCGCCGCCATGGAAGCCCTGGCGCGGCTCGACTACGGCCCGGACGGCTACTTCTTCCTCTATGACCTCCAAGGCCGCAACCTGATGCACCCGCGCCAGCCCGAACTGGTCGGCCAGGATTTGTGGCTGATGCGTGACCCGCAGGGCGCGCTGACCATCCAGCAGTTGATCATGGCGGCCAAGGCCGGCGGCGGCGCCGTGCGCTACCAGTGGAAGAAACCGTCCTCGCAGCAACTCGCCCCGAAGCTTGGCTACGTCGTGGCCGTGCCGGCGTGGAACTGGATGCTCGGCACCGGCATTTATCTCGACGATGTGGAGCGTACGCTACGTCAGCTCGATGCCCGGGCCGAGACCGACATCCGTGAGACCATGGCGTGGATCGGCGTGATTGCCGGCATCAGCATCCTGCTGGTGGCGGCGAGCGGCCTCGCCCTCAATGTGAGCGACCACCGCGAGGCGGACGCCAAGCTCCATCAGCTGGCCCGGCGCGTGGTGCAGTCGCAGGAGGAGGAGCGCGCGCGACTTTCGCGCGAGCTGCACGATGGCATCAGCCAGTTGCTGGTGTCGGTGAAGCTGGTGCTCGAGGCCGCCACGAACCGCCTGAAGCTGGCGCCGACCGAGGGCGCCTCGGTGGCGCCCGTGCTGGGCATGGCGCTGAACCGGCTCGACTCGGTGTTCAACGAGGTGCGACGGGTGGCGCGCAACCTGCGCCCCGCCCTGCTCGACGACCTGGGTTTGTTCGCCGCACTGCAGCACCTGGCGCGCGAGATGCAGGCCGGCAGCACGCTGGAGATCCACGTCACCCAGACCGGCCAGCCTTGTGAACTGGCCRACGAGCAGGCCACCGCGCTGTTCCGCATCGCCCAGGAGGCGCTGACCAACGTGGAGCGCCACGCGCATGCGCGGCGTGTGGAGGTGGCGCTCACCTTTGAAGACAAGCTCACGCGGCTGACGGTGCGTGACGACGGCACGGGCTTCGACGTCGCCCGCATGCAGTCAGACCCGCAGCGCGGCATCGGGCTGCGCAACCTGCGCGAGCGCATGGCCGCGCTCGACGGCCAGTTTGTGCTGAGTTCCTCGCCGGCCGGCACCCGGCTGGTGGCCACGCTGCCCACGCGTCTTCCAGCCCAACCGCACGCCCCACCGCCCGCCCCAGCCCCCGTATCGGAAATTTCGCAGTCATGACCGCTTCGCACGACGACGCCACGACCTCCCCGGCGTCTCCCTCCGCCCCCGCACTCGCCACGCCGGCCCGCGTGCTGTTGATCGACGACCACGCGCTGGTGCGCGACGGCATGCGCATGCACCTGACGCTCCAGCCGGGGCTCGAAGTGGTGGGCGAGGCCGATGACGGCGAGGCGGCGCTCGGCTGGCTGGCCGCCGCCGGCCCCGGGCGGCACCCGGACCTCGTGATCACCGACATCGGCATGCGCGGCATGGGCGGCATCGCGCTGGCTGGCGCGCTGCACGACCGCTATCCGGAACTTGCCGTACTGATCGTGTCGATGCACGACAACCTCGAGTACGTGCGTCAGGCGATGCGTGCCGGCGCCCGCGGCTACGTGCTCAAGGACGCCCCGGCCGACGAATTGCTGGCCGCCATCCAGGCCGTGCTGGCCGGGCGCGTGTTCTACAGCGCCCGGATCGCGCGCGGCATGGCCGAGCAGACCGTGGGACCGGTGGACGCGCTCACGCCACGCGAGCGAGACATCCTGGCCGGCATCGGCCGGGGGCTGGCCAACAAGGAAATTGCCGCGCAACTCGGCGTGTCGGTGCGGACGGTGGAGACCCACCGCCTCAACCTCAAGCGCAAGCTCGGCATCGAGGGCCGCGCCGGGCTGGTGAAGTACGCCGTGCAATCGCTCGCCGGCGAGCAGGACGGCAACTAGCCCTCCTCCCCCGGCTTTTCCTCCGCCTTCCCAGCTTCTTTCCTGCCATCCGACTGCGGCCTGCCGCACGCGGAATCGGGTATCCCCTACATTGTTGGCGCGATGCCTGTTGCCTAACATTCAGACAACTGAAGGTCGGGGGAAATGTCTCATATTGTCCGCACGTGCATGCTGCGGACCCTTCCCACTGCCTCGCGCTACCTCTTTCCTTCCACTGTTCTCAACCGTGCGTGCAGGCGCCTTGCCTGCGCGCGCGGGTGTCCGTGCGGTTCGTCGATTGGTTCATCCAATACAGATAATGGGGAGACAGTCATGGCAGCAAGGCAGAAAGGCAGCGCGGTATCGCGACGCAAGTTCATGGGTGGTGCCGGCGCCGCCGCCGTGGGCACCGCGACGATGGGCTTCCCTGCCATCGTCAAGGCGCAAGGCCCCGTGACGATGCGTTGGCAGAGCACCTGGCCCACCAAGGATATTTTTCACGAGTTCGCGGGTGACTTCGTCAAGAAGGTCAACGACATGTCCGGCGGCGAACTCAAGATCGAGTTGCTACCGGCGGGCGCCGTGGTCAAGGCGTTCGACCTGATCGACGCCGTCAGCAAGGGCACCCTCGACGGCGGCCACGGCGTGATTGCCTACTGGTACGGCAAGAACTCGGCGCTCGCGCTGTGGGGCTCGGGGCCGGCCTGGGGCATGGACCCGAACATGCTGCTGGCCTGGCACAAGTTCGGTGGCGGCAAGGAGCTGCAGGAGGAGATCTACCGCAGCCTGAACCTCGACGTGGTGTCCTTCCTCTACGGTCCCATGCCCACGCAGCCGCTGGGCTGGTTCAAGAAGCCGATCACCAAGCCAGAAGACTTCAAGGGGCTCAAGTTCCGCACCGTGGGGCTGTCGATCGACATCTTCACCGGGCTGGGCGCGGCCGTGAACGCGCTGCCCGGCGCCGAGATCGTGCCGGCACTGGACCGTGGCCTGCTGGACGCGGCCGAGTTCAACAACGCGAGTTCGGACCGCGCGCTGGGCTTCCAGGATGTGTCGAAGGTCTGCATGCTGCGCAGCTTCCACCAGTGCTCGGAGCAGTTCGAGATCATCTTCAACAAGAAGCGCTACGACGCCCTGAACCCGAAGCTGCGCGCGCTGATCGCCAACGCCGTGGACGCGAGTTCCGCCGATATGTCGATGAAGGCCATCGACCGCTATTCGAAGGACTACCTGGCGCTGCAGCAACAGGGCGTGAAGTTCTACGCCACGCCCAACTCGGTGCTTCAGGCGCAGCTCAAGGTCTGGGACGACATCGTGGCGCGGAAGGAGAAGGAGAATCCGATGTTCAAGAAGGTGAACGATTCGATGAAGGCGTTCGCGCAGCGCAGCACGCGCTGGCAGAACGACACCAACGTCGACTATCGGATGGCGTCTTCCTACTACTTCGCGCCGAAGAAAGGCTGAGTTCGAGGCTGGGTCCACGCTACAAGGCAGGCGGCGGGCGCGCATGATGGCGCGGGCCCGCCGGCGGCCGTCTTCCTCACCGTTCCCTGAAAAGGCATCTCCGTGCAAAAGCTCCTGTTCGGGATCGACAGGATCAGCACCTTCGTCGGCCAGACCGCGTCGTGGCTGATCGTCGCGCTGACACTGATCATCAGCTACGAGGTTTTCTCCCGCTACGCCTTGGGCACGCCCCATGCGTGGGTGTTCGACGTGAGCAACATGCTCTACGGCGCGCTGTTCATGCTGGCCGGCGCCTACACGCTGGCCAAGCGCGGTCATGTGCGCGGCGACATCCTCTACGGCTTTCTCTCGCCACGCGCGCAGGCAGGCATCGACCTCGTACTTTATTGTCTTTTCTTCTTCCCCGGCGTGATCGCACTGGCCTGGGCCGGTATCGACTTCTTCGAGGTCTCGTTGGCGCAGAACGAGCATTCGTCGATCGCGGCAGACGGGCCGCCCATCTACCCGTTCAAGGCCATGATTCCCGTGGCGGGCGCCTTCCTGCTGCTGCAGGGCGTGGCCGAGGTGATCCGCTGCGTGGTCTGCCTGAAGCAGGGCCGCTGGCCGGCGCGCGAGGATGACGTGGAGGAAGTGGATGTGGACAAGCTGCGCCAGATGGTGAGCAGCGAGGACGTGCTGGCGACACCCGCGTCGCCAGTCGAGCCCGCACCGGCCAAGACTTCGGAAAAATACGAGGGCATCGCGCGATGAGAAAGGAACTGTGGTTCGGCCTGTCGCTGATGATATTGATTGTCGGCGCCGTGTTCGTGTTCATGCCATCGCCCGCGGACTGGACGAACGGCCATCTCGGGCTGCTGATGCTGGCGCTGATCGTGGTGGCGATCATGCTCGGCTTCCCGACCGCCTTTACGCTGATGGGCATGGGGGTGCTGTTCGCCTGGCTCGCGTACCGGCACGCCAATCCCGAGATCGCCGTGGAGCAGACGCTGGACCTGATGGTGCAGCGGGCCTACGCGGTGATGACCAATGACGTGCTGATCTCGATCCCGCTGTTCGTGTTCATGGGCTACCTGGTGGAGCGCGCGAACCTGATCGAGAAGCTGTTCCGCAGCCTGCACCTGGCGCTGGCGTGGATCCCGGGCTCGCTCGCGGTGGCCACGCTGATCACCTGCGCGGTGTTTGCCACGGCCACGGGCATCGTCGGGGCGGTGGTCACGCTGATGGGGCTGCTGGCGTTCCCGGCCATGCTGCGGGCGGGGTACAGCACGTCGGTCTCGGCCGGCGCGGTCACGGCGGGCGGGTGCCTGGGCATCCTGATTCCGCCATCGGTGCTGCTGATTGTCTATGGCGCCACGGCCGGGGTGTCGGTGGTGCAGCTCTACGCGGGCGCATTCTTCCCCGGGCTGCTGCTGGCGGGGCTCTATATCGTTTATGTGATTGTGCTGGCGAAGCTGCGGCCGGCGCTGGCGCCGCCGCTGTCGGCCGAGGAGCGCGTGGTGCGCCTCTCGCCGATGGCCACCACGCTGCGCGACACCGTGAGCCGGCGCGCCCTGCCGGCGCTGATGGTGGGGCTCAAGGGCCGGCGCAATGTCGATGTGCCGATGCGCGACGTGGCGCGCCAGCTCGGCGTGACGCTGATGCCGGCGGTCTTCGTGGCGGTGTCGATGAGCCTGATGTACGCGGCCGTGACCTCGCCGCTGGTGGCCGCCGGCGCGGGCGGGCTCGAGGAGATGGGCGCGGTGTCGTCGTCATCGTCATCTTCCGAGGGGGAGGCATCGTTCGACAGTCTCCAGGCCCCTCCCGAAGAAGCCAGCCCGGCGGCCGATGCGCTGACGCCGGCCACGCCCGCCGCCCCGCCCATCGCCCAGATGCCGGCCCCGGCACCCGCCGAGGCCAAGCCGACGCTGGCGAAGCCAGCCGCCGATGGGGCAGCCGATGCCACCGCCGAATCCCGACCCGCCCCCACGTGGTTCTGGGTGACGCTGGCCGTGGTGGCGTTGCTGCTGGTGTATTTCTACTGGCGGTTCGACTTCGCGCGGCTCGAGATCTTCAAGATGCTGCTGTCGTCGTTCTTCCCGCTGGCCGTGATGATCCTGGCGGTGCTGGGTTCCATCGTCTTCGGCCTGGCCACGCCCACCGAGGCGGCGGCGGTCGGCTCGCTCGGCGGCGCCCTGCTGGCCCTGGCGTACGGCCAGCTCAACTACGGCGTGGTGCGCGACTCGGTGTTCCTGACGGCCAAGACCAGCGCGATGGTGTGCTGGCTGTTCGTCGGCTCGTCCATCTTCTCCGCCGCCTTCGCCCTGCTGGGCGGCCAGGCGCTGGTCGAGGCGTGGGTACTGTCCCTGAACCTGACCCCGGTGCAGTTCATGATCCTGGCGCAGGTCATCATCTTCCTGCTCGGCTGGCCGCTGGAATGGACTGAGATCATCATCATCTTCATGCCGATCTTCATCCCGCTGCTCGACAACTTCGGCATCGACCCGCTGTTCTTCGGCCTGCTGGTGGCGCTGAACCTCCAGACGGCCTTCCTCTCCCCGCCAGTGGCGATGGCGGCGTTCTACCTCAAGGGCGTGGCCCCACCCCACGTCACCCTGAACCAGATCTTCGCCGGCATGCTGCCGTTCATGGCGATCCAGATCCTGGCGTTGGCGCTGCTCTATATCTTCCCGGGGATTGGTCTGTGGCTGCCGCAGGTGTTGTATCGGTAGGTACGGCGGCGACGCCGCAAACGGCGCCCAAGTGGCAGTTCCCTGCCACGAGGTTTGCTCCCTCTCCCCTCAGTGGGAGAGGGGAGACAACCGGCGCCCGCTCCATCGTGGGTGGCCATCTCGCAATTTCCTTGTTCCCGCCTGACGTTGCGTCATCTCAATCCCCCACATACGGTAGAACGGTAGGGTCTGGCCTCTCCTTTATCGAGATTCGCCGATGACGCAAGAAGACGAGATAGATGGCCTACGCATTGTCATGAGCGCGGAGCAACTAGAGGCGCTGCTGGCGGGAGAGCCGCTCCGCATGGGCCAGCAAGGTGGCCATACGTTGCGCGAACATGTCGGCCACACGGAAGCGCAATTGTGGGAAAGGCTTTCGCAAGAACCCAGGTTGCGAGCGGCATCGTCATTTTTGGATTGCGACACGGCGGAGTTGGCCATCACCGCGGCCGTGCATGCGAACAGGCGCCGGATAGCGAAATGGGCAGAAGGCTATGGCGCGACGCGATTCGCACTAGAGCAAACCACGGCCAGATCCACTGGCAAGGTCGCCTCCCGGAAAACCGGGACAACGCACGATGGGAACAAACTCGCTGTCGTGCTGTGCCGCGAGCCCTATAACGGCATGCCGTATTTCATCCTGACCGCATATCCGATTGTCGACCATGAGCAAAACCCGGTATCCCGATTTATGGCAGTTGCTAGGCGCTTACTTCAACCAGGATTTTGATCTGTTCGGAAACAGCATCGAAGACCTGACGGATCTGTACATTTTCGAGTCGGACGGGGCGACACGAAGGCGGGTGCTCCGCGACATCGAGACATTCAGGTCGAAGCACGCGGGAGACTTCGAGGAAGCCTATCGCAGGGAGTTTCGTGAAGAAATCGACTGGGGAATCAGCCACGAGGCGTTCCTCGGCAAAGTCGAGCGTCTCATTCACGATAGCCTATAAAAAAGGGCGCCTTGCGGCGCCCTTCTTCATTCCAACCCGAACCCTCAGGCTGCCAGCCGCTTGGCCAGCTTGTCCTTCGTTTCCACCAAATCCTGCGGCAGGTTGTGCTGCAGCTGGGTGAACAGTTCGTCGTGCAGCGCCAGTTCCTGCTGCCAGGCGGCGTGGTCGATCGAGGTGACTTGCTGGAATTGCGCTTCCGAGAAGTCCACGCCGCTCCAGTTCAGGTCCGCGTAGCGGGGCGAGGTGCCGAAGACGTGCTCGGCGCCCTGGCCGCGGCCTTCCACGCGGTCGATCATCCACGACAGGACGCGCATGTTCTCGCCGAAGCCCGGCCAGACGAAGTTGCCGTCGGCGTCCTTGCGGAACCAGTTCACGCAGTAGAACTTCGGCAGCTTGGCGCCGGCGGCTTCGAGCTTCTTGCCGAGTGCCAGCCAGTGGCCGAAGTAGTCGCTCATGTTGTAGCCGCAGAACGGCAGCATGGCGAACGGGTCGCGGCGCACCACGCCTTGCTGGCCAGCGGCCGCGGCGGTGGTTTCGGAGCCCATCGTGGCGGCCATGTAGACGCCTTCGGTCCAGTTGCGGGCCTCGGTCACCAGCGGCACCGTGGTGCTGCGGCGGCCGCCGAAGATGAAGGCATCGATGGCCACGCCGGCCGGGTTGTCCCAGTTCTCGTCGATCGACGGGCACTGCGAGGCCGGCGCCGTGAAGCGCGCGTTCGGGTGGGCCGCCTTGGCGCCGGTTTCGCGGGCGATGGCCGGCGTCCAGTCCTTGCCCTGCCAGTCGACCAGGTGCGCCGGGGCTTCCTTGGTCATGCCTTCCCACCACACGTCGCCGTCATCGGTCAGCGCCACGTTGGTGAAGATCACGTTCTCCTTGAGCGTGGCCATGGCGTTGAAGTTGGTCTTCTCGCTCGTGCCCGGGGCCACGCCGAAGTAGCCGGCTTCCGGGTTGATGGCGTAGAGACGGCCGTCCTGGCCCGGCTTGATCCAGGCGATGTCGTCGCCGATGGTGGTGACCTTCCAGCCCTCGAAGCCCTTGGGCGGGATCAGCATGGCGAAGTTGGTCTTGCCGCAGGCCGACGGGAACGCGGCGGCCACGTGGTACTTCTTGCCCTCGGGCGAGGTCACGCCGAGGATCAGCATGTGCTCGGCCAGCCAGCCTTCGTCGCGGCCCATGGTCGAGGCGATGCGCAGCGCGAAGCACTTCTTGCCCAGCAGCGCGTTGCCGCCGTAGCCGGAGCCGAACGACCAGATCTCGCGGGTTTCGGGGAAGTGGACGATGTACTTGGTCGGGTTGCACGGCCACGGCACGTCCTTCTCGCCAGCGGCGAGCGGCTTGCCGACCGTGTGCACGCACGGCACGAACTCGCCGTCGGCGCCCAGCACGTCATACACGGCGCGGCCCATGCGGGTCATGATGCGCATGTTGACGGCCACGTACGGGGAATCGGACAGTTCCACGCCGATATGGGCGATCGGCGAGCCCAGCGGGCCCATCGAGAACGGCACCACATACAGCGTGCGGCCGCGCATGCAGCCGTCGAACAGGCCGGACAGCGTCTGGCGCATCTCACGCGGGGCAGTCCAGTTGTTGGTCGGGCCGGCGTCCTCTTTCTTCTCGGAGCAGATGAAGGTGCGATCCTCCACGCGCGCCACATCGGACGGATCGGACAGTGCCAGGAAGGAGTTCTTGCGCTTGGCGGGGTTCAGGCGGCGCATGGTACCGGCAGCGACCATCTGTTCGCACAGGCGGTCGTACTCCTCCTGGGAACCGTCGCACCAATAGATGCTGTCCGGTTTGGTCAGTGTGGCGATGTCGGTAACCCATGCGACCAGTTTCTGGTTCTTGACCCAGGACGGCACGTTCAGTGCCGGGGTGCCTTGCATTGTGGGGTGGTTCATACAGCTACTCCAAAGCGAGAAAGAAACCTTGGCAAAGCCCTGCCGGGTACCGTGTCAGGCTCCCGGGGCGGCGCCGTCCATAGCGTGAGGGAATGAGAGGCCCGGTGCGCCATGTTCGACATGGGGCACTCGGGCACGCAATCGTCACATCCCGTTACAACTACGCAACAAGCAAATCCGCCCAAGGGTCGCAGCGGTCCCTGCGGCTGCGCTACAGTTGCGCTTCGCCCGCATATGGCGGGCGGCAGGGGCCGGTCGGGCTTTGTCCGGCGGCGCGGGGCGATGGGCGGGAGCGTGGCTCTACCGTCGCATCCGGCCCGCCGCGTCGCAGAAGCGGGCAAGGATACCACCGCAAACTCCGCCTGTTTTTTGCTGCGCAACATTGTGCCGAGGCATCCGGCGCCCCGTTTTGGCGGGTCGGCAAGGGCGCACGCGGATGCGGAACGAGCCATGTCTGGGTTCAATGTTGCGTCAGGTCGGCCCACAATACTGTCGGGCGCGCGCTGATTCTGTTGCCGTGCGCACCAAGCCGCCGCCCCGATGTCGCTCCTCAAGCCAAAGAGTCACCGATGAAGATTGCCGTTCTCGACGATTACCAGGACGCGGTGCGCAAGCTGCCGTGCTTCGCCCTGCTGGAAGGCCACGACGTCAAGGTGTTCAACAACACCGTCAAGGGCGTGGGCCAGCTGGCCGCGCGCCTCTCCGATGTGGAAGCCGTGGTCCTGATCCGCGAGCGCACCCGTGTGACGCGTCAGTTACTTGAAAAGCTGCCGCGCCTGAAGATCATCAGCCAGACCGGCCGCGCCGGCGGCCATGTGGATATCGACGCCTGCACCGACCGCGGCGTGGCCGTGCTCCAGGGCGTGGGCTCGCCAGTGGCCCCGGCCGAACTGACCTGGGCGCTGATCATGGCGGCCCAGCGCCGCATTCCCCAGTACGTGGCCAGCCTGAAGCATGGCGCCTGGCAGCAGTCGGGGCTGAAATCGACGACGATGCCGCCCAACTTCGGCCTGGGCCAGGTGCTGCGCGGCCAGACGCTGGGTGTCTGGGGCTACGGCAAGATCGGCCGGCTCCTGGCCGGCTATGGGCGGGCGTTCGGCATGAACGTGCTGGTCTGGGGCCGCGAGGCCTCCCAGCAGGCTGCGCGTGAGGACGGGCTGAACGTGGCCGCGTCCGCCGAGCAGTTGTTTGCCGAGAGCGACGTGCTGTCGCTCCATCTGCGCCTGAACGACGAGACGCGCGGCATCGTCAAGCTGGCCGACCTGCAGCGCATGAAGCCCACGGCGCTGTTCGTCAACACCAGCCGGGCCGAGCTGATCGAGGATGGCGCGCTGGTCGCCGCGCTGAACCGGGGCCGCCCCGGCATGGCGGCCGTGGACGTATTCGAGTCCGAGCCGATCCTGCAGGGCCACGCGCTGCTGCGCATGGAGAACTGCATCTGCACGCCGCACCTGGGCTATGTGGAGCGCGACAGCTACGAGCTGTACTTCCGCACCGCGTTCCAGAACATCCTCGACGTGCTGGACGGCAATCACGAAAGCGTGGCCAATCCCAAGGCGCTGACGCCCACCCTGTCGCGCTAAGTTATTAGACAGTGCGGCCGGGGGCCGCAGCCCCCATGGAGACGCTCGGCGAGCGTCTCCTTCCCCACATTGGCGCCGGTCCGGATTGCGCCAAAGCCGCTACACTCGGGGCAATCTGTCGCCCCATCCCCCTAAATTTCATGGATCCCAGGCTCCTGGCGCTGTGCGTCGGCAACTTCGTCATCGGCACCGGCGCGATGATCGTCACCGGCATGCTCAACGACATTGCCGCCGATTTCGCGCTCAGCGCCGCCACGGCCGGTCAGCTGATCTCGGTGTTCGCCATCGCCACCTGCGTGGGCGCGCCGCTGTTCGCCACGATCGGCTCCCGCATCGACCGCCGCCTGCTGCTGGCCGGGGCGCTGCTGGTCTACGGGGCGATGCACCTCGCCGCCGCGTTGGCGCCCAGCTTCGCCATGCTGATGGCGATCCGCTTCGTCACGGCCATCGGCGCCGCCATCTACACCCCGCAGGCCGCCGCCACGCTGCCGCTGCTGGTGGATGCCCGCACGCGCGGGCGGGCCATCAGCTTTGTCTTTCTGGGCTGGAGCGTGGCCAGCGTGGTGGGCGTGCCGCTGGGCACCTTCATCTCCAGCACGCTGGGCTGGCGCGTCAGCATGGGGCTGGTGGGCGGGCTGTCGCTGATCGTGTCGATGGCGGTCTGGCGCGCGTTGCCGGCCGGGCTCCAGGTGGCGCCGGTGGGCCGCAAGGCGTGGGCGGCCGTGCTGCGCCACAAGCCGATCATGCTGGTGGTGACCACCACGATGATCCAGTCGGCCGGCATGTTCACGATGTTTACCTACATCGCCCCGCTGATGCGGGACCGCTTCGGTATCAGCGGCGGCGCGCTGAGCCTGATGTTCCTGGCCTACGGGATCTGCGGCGTGACCGGCAACGTGGTGGCCGCCTCGCGCATGGACCGCGTGACGCCGAGCCGCATCGTGCAGGTGGCGCTGACCACCTCGCTGGCCGCCATGCTGCTGTGGCCGCTGGCCGGCTGGCATGTTGGCGCGCTGGTGGCGCTGTTCATGCTCTGGGGCGTGGGCGGGTTCGCCACCAACAGCGCCCAGCAGGCCCGGCTGGTGCTGCTGGGGCCGGACCAGGCCGCGGCGTCCATCTCGCTCAATTCCTCTTCGATTTACCTGGGCCAGGCGCTGGGCGCCATGGCCGGGGCGGCCATCTATACCGTGGCCGGGCCCGATGCGCTGCACTGGGGTGCGGCGGTGCTGATCGCGCTCGGACTGGCGATTTCGCAGCGGGCGCGGGCGCTCGGCTGCCACTGGACACCGCGCAGCGCGTAGCAGATGTCGTAGCAGTCCCAAAGCAGCGCGGGACCACGAGCCCGCGCGGCCCCGCACACGCAAGGAGGGCGTACCGTGGCCGAGACCGATCCCCGTCCCAACCCAGCCGCCTCGGGCGGTGGCGCCACCGGCCGCGTGCTGGCCGTCAATGTCGGCATCCGCCTGCCGCTGGTGGTGGCCGGGGCCGGCACCGAAGCCGTGGTGCTCTCCGCCATCCGCAAGCATCCGCTCAGTACGCTGCATCATCCGATTGCCGTCGGCGTGCACCTGCGCGGGCTGGCCGGCGACGAGCAGGCCGACCTGACCGTTCACGGCGGGCGGGACCGGGCGGTCTATGCGTACCCGATCGAGCATTACACCTGGTGGAACGCGCGCCGCCGCGAGGCCGGTGTCGAAGAGGCCGAGCGCCCGCTGGCCTTCGGCGCCATGGGCGAGAACCTGACCCTGCAGGGGCTGCTCGAATCCGCCCTGTGGATAGGTGACCAGCTGCGCGTGGGCGAGGTGGAACTGGTGGTGCGCGCACCGCGCCAGCCCTGCTACAAGCTCAACGCCATCCTCGGCTATGCCCAGGCGGTGCGCGACATGGTGCGCAGCGGCTATTCGGGCGTGTACCTGAGCGTGGCCACGCCGGGGGTGATCCGGGCCGGCGATGCCGCCGTGGTGATCCCGGGGCCGCGTGAAGTGTCGGTGGAAAACATCAATCGGCGCACCAATCCGTAACGAAATCGACGTTCCACCCCCTTCCAGCGTTAGTCCGGAGTGGCCCGACCGTGCTTTTCTGCTAATGTTTTAAGTCAGATACAAGCGTCTTCGGGCCAGATCTCCCTCCCCCGGCCCGCCTATCCCCTATTGGCGCTGTAACAGGTTGTAATACGACGCGCTGGCCTGAAAAGCCAAGGCGCGGTACTAGTAGTGGTTTGCGCGGGCAAACCGGTTCCAAGAAGCCGGTGCCGGGGAGCGGGCGCGCGCCATGCGGTGTTTGAGGGTCCTCACATGAAAACAGACGGGATCGACCGGCCCAAGGGCTTCGTCGATGGCAACTGGAGCGCGTCCACCAGCACGGGGCGCGGCCGCACTTCGCCCTGGATCGCCATCGTGGCGGTGATCGTCATTGCCGGGGCGGGCTGGTTTGGCTACAAGACGTGGTTCGCGCCCAAGCCGGCGGCCAAGGGCCCGACCGCCACGGCGGTGGCCACGGCCATCGTCCAGCAGGGCGATGTACCGCTGGAAGTCACCGCCAACGGCACCGTCACGGCCATGCAGACCGTGGAGGTGCGGCCGCAGGTGTCCAGCACCGTCCAGACCGTGCATATCAAGGAAGGCCAGACTGTGAAGCCGGGCGATTTGCTGTTCTCGCTCGACACCCGCATGGACGAGGCAAACCTGGCCAAGGCCCGCGCCCAGTTGATGCGCGACCAGGCCGACCTGTCCGATGCCCGCCGCACGCTCTCGCGCAGCCAGGAGCTGCTGGAGCGCAATTTCGTCTCCAAGAGCGCCGTGGATACGGCCCAGGCCAAGCTGGACGGCTTCGAGGCCACCATCCGCGCCGACCAGGCCGCGATCGAGGCCAGCCGCGTGGCCATCAGCTACGGCGCCATCCGCGCGACGATTGGCGGCCGCACCGGCGTGATCAACGTCTTCCCGGGCTCGCTCGTCACCCCCGCCACGGTGACGCCGATGGTGACCGTGGCGCAGATCTCGCCGGTTACCGTCAGCTTCACGCTGCCCGAGCGCCAGCTCGCCGCGCTGCGCGAGGCGCTGCACGCCGGCCCGGTCGAGGTGACCGCCGTGCCCAACGACGGCAACAAGGCCCCCGTGACCGGCAAGATCACCTTCGTCGACAACACCGTGGACCCGCAGTACGGCAGCATCCGCGTGAAGGCGATGTTCGACAATCAGGCGCAGCGGCTCTGGCCGGGCACCTACGCCAACGTCAGCGCCACGGTGCAGGTGCTTCGGGGCGCCCTCAGCGTGCCGCCGCAGGCCGTCATCACCGGCCCGGAAGGCCGCTTCGTCTACACCGTGGGCGCGGACCACACCGTGACGCGCGTGCCGGTGACCGTGGTGGCCACCACCGCCGCCGCCGCCGTGGTCGAGGGCGTGCAGCCCGGCGCCCGCGTGGTGACCGAGGGCGCGCAGAACCTGCGCCCCGGCGCGCTGGTGCGCGAGGCCCGCCCGCGCGACGCCTCATCCCCGGCTGCCCCGGCGGCCGTGGCAGACAAGCACTAGACCATGACGCTGTCCGAACTCTGTATCCGCCGGCCCGTCATGACGGTGCTGCTGTGCCTGGCCGTCATCGTGACGGGCATCGTGCTGTATCCGACGATTCCCATCGCGGCGCTGCCCAGCTTCAACTCGCCGGTGATCCAGGTCACGGCGACGCTGCCCGGGGCGAGCCCCGAGACCATGGCCGCCTCGGTGGCCACGCAGCTGGAGAAGCAGTTCGCCACGATTCCAGGCGTCACCGTCATCAGTTCGTCCAACACGCTGGGCAATTCCAGCATCACCATCGAGTTCAACAGCKACCGCAACATCGACGATGCGGCCGTGGACGTGCAGGCGGCGCTGTTCCGCGCCCAGCGTTCGCTGCCGATCGAGATGACCGTGCCGCCGTCCTACCGCAAGGTGAACCCGGCCGATGCGCCGGTGCTGCTGCTGGCGATCAACTCGCCCGCGATGAGCCTGGCGGAGCTGAACGCGTTCGGCGACAACCTGATTTCCCCGACGCTGGCCACGCTGCCCGGCGTGGCGCAGGTGCAGATCTTCGGCCAGAAGCGCTTTTCGGTGCGCGTGCGCGCCCACCCGGACGCGCTGGCGGCGCGCGGGCTCACGCTCGACGAGCTGGCCACCGCGCTGAACCGCGCCAACGCCAATACGCCGGTCGGCACGCTGGACGGCGCACGCCAGACCCTGACCATCCAGGCCAATCGGCAGATGACCAGCGCCGAGGCGTTCCGCAACATCATCGTGGCCAGCCAGCCGAGCGGCGCCGTGGTGCGGCTCTCGGACGTGGCCGATGTGGAAGACGGCGTCGAGACCATCAAGACCGGTAGCTGGCTCAACAACGAGCGCTCCATCGTGCTGGCCGTGCTGCGCCAGCCGGACGCCAACACCGTGGCCGTGGTGGATGCCATCAAGGCCGCCCTGCCCCGCCTGATCCAGCAGATGCCCGGTTCGGTCAGCGTGAACGTGGTGAACGACCGCTCGCGCTCCATCCGCGAGTCGATCCATGACGTGCAGTTCACGCTGGCGCTGACCGTGGGGCTGGTGGTGATGGTGATCTTCCTGTTCCTGCGCCGCGCCGCCGCCACGCTGATACCGACGGTGTCCCTGCCGATCTCGCTGATCGGCACGGTGGCGCTGATGAAGGCGTTCGGCTACAGCCTGGACAACGTCTCCCTGCTGGCCATCACGCTGGCGGTGGGCTTGGTGGTGGACGACGCCATCGTGATGCTTGAGAACATCGTGCGGCACATCGAGGAAGGCGTGCCGCCGCTCAAGGCCGCGCTGGTGGGCTCGCGCGAGATGGGCTTCACGATCCTGTCGATCTCGATCTCGCTGGTGGCCGTGTTCATCCCGATCTTCTTCATGCCGGGCGTGATCGGGCTGCTGTTCCACGAGTTCGCCGCAGTGGTGTCGCTGTCGATTCTGGTCTCGGCGGTGGTCTCGCTGACGCTGATCCCGATGCTCTGCGCGCGCTTTCTCTCGGCCGAGAACGTGCCGGTGGACGAGTCGCAGCACGCCTATGGCGACCATGGCGACCACGCCTCCGGTGCGGCCAGCGCCGCCGCGCCGCGCGTGCAGCAGAAGCAGACCATTGGCATGCGCAGCACGCAGTGGTTCGAGGACCTCTTCGAGTGGACGCTCCATAAGTACGCTACCGGCCTGGACTGGTGCCTGGCGCACCGGCGTTTCGTGCTCGGCGTGGCGGGGCTGACCTTCGTGCTGACCGCCGTGCTGTTCGTCAAGATTCCGAAGGGCTTCTTCCCCGAGGAAGACATCGGCCAGATCCAGGTCAACGCCGAAGGGCCGCAGGACATCTCGTTCGATGCCATGTCCGACCGCCTGCGCGATGCCGCCGAGCGGATCCGCGCCAATCCGGCGGTGAAGAGCGTGGTGGCGTCGATTGGCGGCGGCAATTCGCCGGCCATCAACACGGGCCGGATGTTCGTGGAACTGAAGCCGCTGGACGAGCGGCCGAAGATGCCGCAGGTGGTGGAGTCGCTGCGCAAGGACGTGTCCAGCGTGCCGGGGCTGGCGGTGTACTTCTCGCCGGTGCAGAACCTGCGGCTGGGCGGGCGCCAGAGCAAGAGCCGCTACCAGTACACGCTGCAGAGCGTGAAGGCGGGCCAGCTCCAGGAGTACAGCGACAAGATCATGGCCAAGATGCGCGCCGAGCCGATCTTCCGCGATGTGACGAGCGATTCCCAGCAATCGGGCCTGGAAGCGCAGCTGACCATCGACCGGGACAAGGCCAACGCGCTGGGCGTGCAGATGCAGGACGTGCGCACGGCGCTGTACACGGCGTTTGGCGAGCGGMAGGTGTCGACCATCTACACGCCGATCGACAATTACTACGTGATCCTGACCGCCGCCGATGTGGATCGCGTGGACGAGACGGCGTTCTCCAAGCTCTACGTGCGCAGCAAGACCGGGCAGATGGTGCCGGTGTCGGCGTTTGCCACCACCGAGCGCCGGGTGGGGCCGATTGCGGTGAACCACCAGGGGCAACTGCCGTCGGTGACGGTGTCGTTCAACCTCGCGCCGGGCGCGGCGCTGGGCGACGCTTCGGCCAAGATCGACCGCTACAAGCAGGAGATCGACATGCCGCCAGCCATCTTCACCAGCTGGGGCGGTGATGCGGCGGTGTTCCAGTCGTCGCAGGCCACGCAGGTGGTGCTGCTGGTGGCGGCTATTGCGGTGATCTATACGCTGCTGGGCGTGCTGTACGAGAGCTACATCCACCCGCTGACCATCCTGGCCGGGCTGCCGTCGGCGGCCATCGGCGCCTTGCTGACGCTGTTCCTGTTCAACGTGGAGTTGTCGCTGATCGCGACGATTGGCGTGCTGATGCTGATTGGCATCGTCAAGAAGAACGCGATCATGATGATCGACTTCGCGCTCGCGGCGCAGCGCGACCACGGCATGGCGCCGGCCAAGGCGATCCGGCAGGCCTGCCTGCTGCGCTTCCGGCCGATCATGATGACGACCTTCGCGGCCGTGATGGGCGCGCTGCCGCTGGCGCTGGGCCTGGGCGCCGGTGCCGAGCTGCGCCAGCCGCTGGGTCTGGCCGTGGTGGGCGGCCTGCTGTTCTCGCAGGTCATCACGCTGTTCATCACGCCGGTGATCTACCTCGCGCTCGACCGGTTCTCCGGCACGGGTCCGCTGCAGATCGATTCGGAAGGCAACCCGCTCGCGGAACGCGAGCCGGCGGCGGTCACGCACTGATCCTGCTAGACACTGGTGGCCTGCGCGATGCATTCGCGCAGCCACTGGTKCGCGGGGTCGCGATGGGCGCGCTCGTGCCACAACATCGACATCTCATAGCCGGGCACCTCCACCGGCGCCTCTACCACCTCCAGCGTTACCGTATCGCGCACCAGCCGCTCGGGCAGCATCGCCACGAGGTCCGTGCGCTCCAGCACCGCGCGCACGAACAGGAAGTGCGGCACCGATAACACCACGCGGCGCGTGGCGCCGGCCGCCGCCAGCGCGGTGTCCGTCACGCCGAAGAAGCCGCCGCCATCGGGCGACACCATCACATGCTCCAGTTCCGCAAACTGCGCCAGCGTGGGCCGCCGCTTCAGGCGCGGATGGCCGGCGCGGCCCACCAGCACGTAGCGCTCGGTGAACAGCGCGCGGCGGCGCAGGCCGGGCGGCGCGCCATCGGAGGTGTGGAAGGCGAGGTCGATCTCGCCCTGCTCCGCCTGCCGGGCGATGCTGGCCGGCACCATGTCGAGCACCGCCAGCCGCGTGCCCGGCGCCGCCGCGCGGATGGTGCTCAGCGCCGGCAGCACGATGGTCGATTCGCCATAGTCGGTGGCGGCCACGCGCCAGGTGTGGTCCGCCTGCGCGGGGTCGAACGGGCTGGACGGCGCCACGGCGGCTTCCAGCGCCGCCAGCGCCTGCCGCAGCGGCTCGCGCAAGGACTCGGCGCGGGCCGTGGGCCGCATGCCGCGCGGCCCGGGCAGCAACAGCGGATCGCCGAAGATCTCGCGCAGCTTGGCCAGATGCACGCTCACCGAGGGCTGCGAGTAATGCAGCCGCTCTGCCGCACGCGTGACGTTGTGCTCGGCCAGCAGCACATCGAGCGTCAGCAGCAGATTCAGGTCCAGACGCCTGAGATTAGTCATCGCAATACCTAGGATATTGGAAATTCATTTCCAATATACCGGACGGCCGTCCATCCTTGGGGCATCCCTTCCCATCGACAGAGACCCGCCATGAACGTGCTGATTGTCTACGCCCACCCCGAACCGACCTCGCTGAACGGTTCGCTCAAGGATTTTGCGATGCAGCGGCTCGCGGCCAACGGCCACGCGGTGCAGGTCTCGGACCTCTATGCGATGGGCTGGAAGCCGCAGCTCGACGCCGGCGACACGCTCGAGCGCCAGGCCGGTACGCCGTTCCATCCTTCGCTCKACTCGAAGCGCGCGTTCGAAGGCGGCTGGCAAAGCCCCGACATCGCCGCCGAGCAGGACAAGCTGCGCTGGGCCGACGCCGTGATCTTCCAGTTCCCGCTCTGGTGGTTCTCCATGCCGGCCATCATGAAAGGCTGGGTCGAGCGCGTGTACGCCTATGGCTTCGCCTACGGCGTGGGCGAGCACTCGGACGCGCGCTGGGGCGACCGCTACGGCGAAGGCTCGCTCAAGGGCAAGCGGGCGATGCTGCTGGTGACCACGGGCGGCTGGGACTCGCACTACAGCGCGCGCGGCATCAACGGGCCCATCGACGATTTGCTGTTCCCGATCCAGCACGGCGTGCTGTACTACCCCGGCTTCGACGTGCTGCCGCCCTTCGTCTCCTATCGCAGCGGGAAGATGGATGACGCGCGCTTCGCGTCGATCCGCGAGGCGCTGGGCGCACGGCTCGATGCGCTGTTCGAGACGGCGCCAATCCCCTATCGTCCGCAGAACTCGGGGCAATACGAGATTCCGGCCCTGACGCTGCGCGACGATATCGCGCCTGACCGCAAAGGCTTCGCCGCGCATATGGAATAGGAGGGCGCTTGGGACCGGTGCCGGTACTATGCGTGGCTTGGCAGCGGCGATCATTGGATAGTCATCGCCATGAAGAATCAACGTAGTTAGATTTATCGCTTCATTATTCATCGCGACGATATTTATGACGCCCACCGTCCTCGAAACGCTGATGTATGACATCGGCCAGTTGTTCCTGTACCCCACGCTGGCCATGATCGGCCTGCTGTTTCTCTACGCGTTCTGGGCGCTGGGCCAGTTCGCCATGCAGGCGTGGCTGCGCCGGCGGCATGGGATCGAATCGGGGCGCGGCTATCTGCTGGTGGCCTGGGCGCACGCCAACGGGGTCAGCCACCCGGACGCGCTGGACGTGGCCGCGCACCGGCTACTGGAGCGCCTGCGCATTGCCACCCGCGTGGCGCCGATGCTCGGGCTGGTGGCCACCATGATCCCGATGGGGCCGGCGTTGAAAAGCCTGTCCGGCGGCAACCTCGCCAATGTGGGCGAGAACCTGACCATCGCGTTCTCGGCGGTGATCCTGGCGCTGATCGCGGCGAGCATCACCTTCTGGGTGGTCAATGTGCGCCGCCGCTGGCTGGCCGAGGAACTGGTCTGGCTCGGCCAGGCGCGCGAGGCGGCCCGATGAGATTCCTGGACGAAAGCGAGGCCGACGACCCGATCCTGTCGGTCGTCAACCTGATCGACGTCTTCCTGGTGGTGATTGCCGCCCTGCTGGTGGCCATCGCCCAGAACCCGATGAACCCGTTCACGCACGACGACGTAACGGTCATCACCAACCCGGGCAAGCCCAATATGGAAATCGTGTCGCGGCAGGGGGAGAAGATCGTGCGCTATCAGGCCAGCGGGCAGGTGGGCAGCGGCGACGGCATCAAGGCCGGCGTGGCCTACCGGCTGAAGGATGGGTCGATGGTGTACGTGCCGGAGTCACAACAGGCGTCCCAACAAGCCACGTCCGGAGCGAAGCCATGATGCGCGCGACGATCCTTGGCATGGCGCTCGCGATGCTGGCCGGCTGCGCGACGCAGCCGCCGTCGCCGGCGGCCATCGGCGCCACCTTCCCCAGCCGCCAGTACGTGTTGCTGGGCGAGGTCCACGACAACGGCGCGGCGCAGGCGGCCCGCCTCCAGGCGCTGACCCGCGCCGTGGAAGCCGGCTGGCGGCCGGCGGTGGCGATGGAGCAGTTCGACCGCGAGCGGCAGGCCGACATCGACCGCGCCCGCAAGGAACGGCCGGGCGATGCCGACTACCTGATCGCCCAGGCCGGCAGCGCGGCCGGCTGGCAGTGGCCGCTGTACCGGCCCGTGGTGGCGCTGGCGCTCCAATATGACCTGCCGCTGCTGGCCGCGAACCTCTCGCGCGCCGATGCCGCGAAGATCGTCCGCGGCGGGCTCGGCGCGGTCTTCCCGCCGGACCAGCAGGCCGCGCTGGGGCTGGACAAGCCGCTGCCGATGGAAGTCGTGGCCGCGCAGACCGCGACGCTGGATGCCGGCCATTGCGGCAACTTCCCCAAGGCGATGCTGCCCGGCATGCTCAACGCCCAGGCCGCCCGCGACGCCGTGATGGCCCGCACGCTCGCCCCCTACGCCAGCCGCGGCGCGGTACTGATCGCCKGCAACGGCCACGTACGGCGCGACCTCGGCGTGCCCCGCTGGCTCCACGGCGACGCCGCAAAGGTGCTCAGCGTGGGCTATCTGGAGGACGGCAGCCGCGCCGAAGGCTTCGACGAGGTGGTGCGCGTGGCCCCCGTCGAGCGGAAGGATCCGTGCAAGGAGGCTGTGGCGAAGCCGCGGTAGGCGTTTGATTCGTGGCTGATCTCATCGGCCACGGTCCGCCGTCGATGAGGGCTGGCACCGCAGGCGGCACAACCAAGGCGAGCTAAGGCTGATATCGGTGTAGGAATCGGACAACTTTGGGTTAACTTGGGGCTCAATACACTTGTCGGTAGCGGAAGTAGCCGTTGGTTACGCGCCGGGGCTCCATGAGCCCACCCATCCGGAATCCGCATCGGGAGTCGTGGACGTAGTCGTCCATCAAGGTGCGAACCGCCGGGGGCACGGCGAGCGAATGGGTGGCATGCTCGAGCATGTGGCGAGTCTCGGCGTCCACGGGCTCGGTTACGTCATCCTGCAACACGCGCAGGACGGCAGCGCCGATGGGGTTAAGGGTGCCGACGAGGTCAGTCTGCGACGACCCGGCATGCTGCAAGCGGCGGCGCAGGGCCGTAATGTGCTCGGCGAAATCATCGACGCCCTCCTGTAGTCTGGCCCGGTCCGCGCCCAGCTTCGCGTCCAGGTAGAAGCGCCGCGTCTTCAGCGGATCCTTGTACGCCATCAGTTCCCCGCGCCACTGCAGGTATTGCAGCGTGTGAGACTTGAGCACCCCGGTGACTCCAGCCTTGCCTGTTGCCGTGGTGTCGATGCCGCAGGTCTTGAAGAAGTCGTTCGCCGCGCTGACGAGCCGCGGTGAGCAGTGGTAGTCGACGGCGAGGTTGGGCGCTTGCCTGATTTCCGCCATGGTCATCAACGGCACCCCGGCGCTGAAGGCGGCGTGATGCATGTCGATCAATGGAATCTGGGACAGATGTGGCGATGCGCCCCATTCGGGCATTGCCTTGCCTTGCTCCCCGGGGCGATAGCCGCCACCGACGTCGGAATGCATGCCGGGATAGCCGACCTGCCGCGCACGCGCGGCGAGTTCGAGAGGGAAACTTGCACGCTGCTCGTGCAGCGCAACGAAGTGCACGCACTGATCTACCGCAGGGCTGATATCCATGTAGCCCTCGGCCCAGTCCAGATGGCCATTGAATCCCGGCACGATGTCTGGCACGCCGACCGACGCTACGGTGTCGAACAGGCCCATGAAGTAGATCCGGATCGGGACGCTGGCCAGCCGATAGGCGCCATCCTTCTGCTCCATCAACTGGAGCAGCCAGTTGGCGAATACCCGCGCTATGGCCGCGCCACGTGAGAAGCCGAACACTGCAACGTTGATCCGGGTGACCTGACGCTGGCTGCTTCTTATGATGGCTTCGAGTTTTTGCTCCCAGGCGGTTAGCACCATGCGGCGGTATGGTCCCTCGAGGCCCATATTCGCGAAGAGGGAACTTGCGTTGTTGACGACGGTTCTTGCCGTTTCGTCATCGAGAAGGAGCGCCTCGGTCAGGTAGTAGTGCACCGAATTCAGAATGCGCGTGATCGCCCAGTTAATGCGGTCCGCACCCATGTAGCCCCCCGCCATGCCCTTGTGTCCGCCGGGATCGCCGATTTTCTCGAACGGAGTGCCGAGTCCCGGTACGTAGTGGGAGAAGAATCCATCTTCGAACCTATCAATGCTCGCGTTATACAGGCGGGCAACATTGCTATGCTTACMGACGGATGTCTGAGTGCCGTTGAGGCCGGGCTCCTTCCAGTCCTTGTTGTTGCCGGTACCATCGAAGAATAGATTGACATACACCTGCCCGTTGCATTGAACAGGGCGGCATTCTTCTGGGCACGTGATTGCTCGGCAGCGCTGCAGCGATTCACGTACGGTGAGCTTGCGCATGCCGCTATTAGGCATTGGTGAGGGTGGCGAGATGCTGTAAGGCAAGTTTTTTCTCCATCCAGCGTGTTACAGGCGGGTTTCGTCCCCTCGTAGGGGATAGGCAGGGTGGYGGGGTCCGACCATCGTCACAAAGACCTTGACGTTCCCGTCGCGCAGAAAATGTACGGACAGCATTCCTCCGTCTTCGGGCCGATAGGACGGCACCATCACCTTACGTTGCTTCGGAGTGTCCTTAACGTTGTTGACCCATTCGACGTTCAGTGTCATGCCGGGCCGATAAATTCGCGAAATGCTGGCGCAACACGTGAACTTCCCGCCCCCCGAGTGCGGACCTAGGTACGCACCGCCATAGCCGTTCACCGAGAAGCTGTAGATGCCTTCGTCGGTATGGTTGTAGCCAACCACTTCCAGTGTCATAGGGTCTTCGCCACAGCCGGACAGTGCGACAGACCCTGCTGCCAGCATTACCACCAGAAATGTTCGAAACCTCGGGCGCCAACCGGCAGTGGCAGTGCTTGTCATTGAGATGGCGTTATGGTTCATGGCTTGCTCCTCGGTTGTCATCGATCGTGTCCCACAGCGGTCTTGCAATATCCAAGATGTCGTCCCCAAGGCCAGCCAGCCAGTCCTTGAAGGCTTCCTCGTGGGCGGGCGCAGGCATCGACAGGCGCTGCGCAACCCGAGGATGGTCGACATAACGTCCGGACGTATGGAGCGCCAGGGTCAGGAGTTGCAGACGGTCTGGCCTCGCGGTTAGTCCGTGCTGCCGCGCGACAAGCAGGTGCTCCTGGACGAACGGATAGAGCGTGCGATACGGTACGGACCGGAGTTCGTCCCGATTTACCTCGCGTAGATCCACGATCATCATGTCGGCCTCGCATGCGCTCATTAGCGCTGAAAGCTGGTTGTCATCGAGGCGGATAGGGGCTGGCGGCGGTTCCGTCGCGCCCGCTGCAGGCAAGGGTAGTTGTTGTGGCTCGCCGAAACGGTCGAAGTAGGTCCATGCCGAKACGTGCCGCGTGAAAAGGGCGCGCTGGTCAGCCCCCAGAATCTCCAGCCAGGCTGGAAGGATGCGGCCGTCGTACCAGCGCACGATCATTTCCCGGCCGTTGGGTATCTCGGTCAGATGGAACTGGCGAAGATGCTCGGCAAGCTCGTCAAATGGCACCGAGGCGATGAGGAGGCTGACGCAGGGCTTCAGTTTGCCCAGGTGCTCGGCTGCCGCGAGTAGGTTTTTGCGGAGTTCGTCATCTCGGTTCAAATCGATCAGGAGCGGCGCCATGTCTAGCAACGATTCTTCCGGATAGCCGGCAAAGAGGGACTGGTACGTGGCGCCCGAGCGGTCCAGTCTTCGGTGAAATCGCATCTGTTGGCTCGAGTCGATCAGTGCAAATCGATAGTCCATATCGGAATTCCCTATTTGAGAATGACGCCAGGCGTACCCCGGCGCATGGCGTCGAGCAGGCAGCTTCTGCATGTGGTACGGGGGAATTGAGGCAGCGGAACGGTCATCGACGCGCGTTCCTGGGTGCTCCAGTACGCCGACTTTTCGTAGATGTCGCCCAGCGTGACGTTCTCGATGCGCTCCCCGGTGATGCGGATGTAGGATCCTCCGGCACCGATCCAGACCTCTTTGTCTGCGGTAAGAACAAGCTTCCCGTCGGTACTGCTGATGGTGACGTCCTTAAGTGCCGCCAACTGCAATTCATCGCCCTGCGCCTGGATCTCGACCTTGCCGCGCGCCGCGAACAGTTTCATGCCGAGCTTCTGCGCGAACAGCAACACGGCGTCGCCGGCGGCGACGGTGAAGCGCTTCATCACGCCGATGTCCGCGCTGCCCCCGGCGGTGGCGATGAGATGGTTCGCCGCGCTGGTTTGCAGGTCCGCGCCAGACACCAGGGCGATACCGGCGGGGGCGCTGGCGAGCAGGCCGGCGGCGCGCAGTTGCTTGAGGCTGTCATTGAGCAAGGCCTGCTGGCGCTCGCAGTCGGCGGCGAGGGCCTGGGCGGTCTTGGCGGTCTCGGCCAGTGCCTGGCTTTGCTGGAGCGCTTGTTCGAGCAGGCGCTGGGCTGGGGCCATGTCGAGTTGCTGTCCTGTGGCCTTTGGCTGATCGTCGGCGGTGATGAACAGCCCCTTGCCGCCCCGGATCGCCCCCCAGCCGGAAGTCCTGAGTTCGAAGCCCTCACCCCGTCGCTTCCACTTCCCATCCACCATGTGGCCAAGCGTCAGCTGACTCTTCCCCGAATGCTCGGTGGACAGCTTGATGTGCTCCTGCCCCTCCCAATCCTCGAATTCGAGCTTGTTATCGCTCTGCGTACGGATGACGTTGCGGGACAGCCAGCGATCCTGATTAGTAATCAGATCCGTCTGACGACTGTTATGGTGAACGTGGGCGATATACGGCTTATTGGGATTACCGTCCCGAAATGCGATCGCCGCCTCGGTGCCGTCGATCAGCGGGAAGTGGAATCCCGTTTGCAGTGCCCCGGCGAATGGCTTGGCCAGCCGCAGCGGCACGCATTCCCCACCGCCCGGCCAGTCCTCGAAATCGAAGTCAAAGCGGACGGTGTAATAACCCTGCTGGGTCAGGTAGGCATATGGATATTGGCTCGGGGAGGTAATGCGCGCACTCAGCGTGCCCTGAATCTTCGGCCAGTTGGCCTCGTCCAGCGGTAGCCGGAAGCGCCGATCCGAAGGGATCGATTTGAAGGTATTGCGATACGCGGCGTCGCGTGCGCCGGTGTGGATGACCTCGGTGATGACCTGCCCATGCGGCGCGTCCGCCAGCGCAAGATCCATCCGCAGAATCCGCGCCGGACGCAGTTCCAGCACGTTGCTTTCGCCCTCATACACCACCTGCGAAGCCACCGCCGCCTCATGCCGAAGCTGCGCCTCCCACTTGGCGCCTTCGAAATCCAGATGATGAGTGCCGAAGACATAAGGCTGGCCGTAGGTGGTCTTGTCCTTCCTCGCGACATTGGCTTCGCCCTTCAGCGGCTCCCATGCCAGATCGGGGTTGTAGTCCGCCACCAGGAACGATGCTGGAACGGTTTTCGCAATAGTACGAAGGGCGAAGACCGCTTCGATGCCCGCTTCCAGCCCCGCCGTCTCCCGGTACGGCACCCGCAGTTCAGGCTGGTAGAGGTAATGGTCGATGTCATCGCCAAACACCACCATCTCGCCGAACTTGCCGGGAAGGAAATAGGAATACAGCCCCTCCTGCTCCATCAGCAGACGGATGGTTTCCCAATCGGACATCTGATACTGGAAGCGGAACGCGTGCTGGGGATATTGGCGTCGAAGCCTGAAGGAAAACTGATGCCCGACCAGTTCATGCCGCCGCAGAATTGCCTCGATAATCTTCGGCGCGGTCTGGTGCTGGTAGATGCGGGTGGAGCGAGTCAGCCTCAGGCGGGCGACCAGCGGTTCCACGACCATCTCATACGCATGGAAGTCCGGTGTTTGCGCCGTCTTGGAGAAGCGGGTGATGCAGCCGGCAAAGGTGCGCGGCTCGGATTCATCGCCGGGGTCGATCAGGAATGTGGCCGGCTTGCCGAGATAATCGGCGCGGTCCAGTTCAAGAGGGTGTGTCAGTTGGACGATGGCCTCGTAGGGCTCGCCCAGCCGCTCCACCGCCTCGAATGACACCACCGACAACCCTGCGGCGCTTGTCGCACCGGGGACTTTCAGGAAATACGACTGCCGCGCCATGATTCTCGCTCCGTTGCCCGCGCAGTCCGGAAAAGCTGCGTAGGGGCCATGCTAGAAGCGTCGAAGTGGGCACTACAATCGTACTAGTTCGAAAAATCGCTGTCGCGTCTACGCGTCGCCAGCCATCGGCAATCTCAACTCCGCTCGCACCCCCCTGCCCTGTACGCCTTCGCGCAGCACCACGGTGCCGCCGAAGCGTGMGGCCATTTCCCGCGAGATGGCGAGGCCCAGGCCGGATCCCGGTTCGGTGTTTTCCACCCGTCGATAGAAGCGCGCGAACACCTTCTCGCGCTCAGCTTCGGGGATGCCGGGGCCGTCGTCTTCCACCACCAGCAGTGCATCGCCGCCCACGCGCGCKGCGGAGAGCGTGATGCGGCTGCCGCGCCCCGAGTATTGGATCGCGTTGTGCACCAGGTTGGCCAGTGCCTCGCGCAGCAGCGCGGCGTCGGCGCGCACCGGCAGCGTCAGGTCCGTCGGCCGTTCCCAGCCGAAGTCCTGCTGCTTGCCGCGCGCCAGCGGCAGGTAGTCGAGTGCCACCTGTTCTGCCACGGTCACCGCGTCGATCTCGGCCACGAATTCGGCCGGCCCGCCGCCCTCGCGCACTGGCTGCCGAGCACGCGCCAGCGCCAGTAGCTGGTTCGTCAGCCGCGCGGCTTGCTCCAGTTGCGTGACGATGCCGCCCACCGCTTCGCCAGCCGCCTCGCGCCCGGCCTCGCTGTGGCGGGCCGCCAGCTGCCGCTGGGCGAACTCGGCCTGCGTCTTGAGGATGGCCAGCGGCGTGCGCAGCTGGTGCGCGGCATCGGCGATGAACTGGGCCTGCGACTG
Organism: Cupriavidus sp. 05T42; assembly: GCF_056396345.1. Lineage (NCBI taxonomy): Bacteria > Pseudomonadati > Pseudomonadota > Betaproteobacteria > Burkholderiales > Burkholderiaceae > Cupriavidus > Cupriavidus sp. 05T42. The sequence continues at coordinate 297,932 of NZ_JBFTLH010000004.1, read as the reverse complement.
CGCCATGGTCTCGGAGCGCGAGACGTGCAGGTTCACCGCGTCCACCAGCGGACGCACTTCCACCGGCACGCGGTCGAATTCGAGCGGCGTCAGGTCCTCGGGCGAGCGCGCGCGCACATCGTCGCGCACGCGCTGCAGCGGACGCAGCACATAGGTCACGCCGCCCACCAGGATCAGGGCCGACAGCACGATCAGCGCCAGGTCGCGCAGCAGCGCGCTGCGCCAGACATTGGCGATCAGCGCCGAGCGGGGTTCGGCGGTCTCGGCCACCTGGATGATCACGCGGATGCGCGCGTCGGGCCGGTAGACCGGCCGGGCCATCGCCGCAATGCGCACCGGCTCGCCGCGATAGGTGGCGTCGTAGAAGCGGGTCTGATTGTTGACGAGGGTGCCCGCCGGCAGCGGCAGGTCGTCATAGCCGGTCACCGTCTCCACGCGCCCTGCCCGCTCCATCGACACCCGGTAGAACACGTGGGTCTGCGCGGCGGTCTCGAACATCTCCATCGCGGCATCCGGCAGCGTCAGCTGCACGCTCTCGCCGGCCATGCCGATGGCGTTGTCGATGGTGCGCACGGAGCCGTAGAGCGAGCGGTCGTAGGCGGTGTTGGCGGCGTGGCGCAGCGTGCCGTAGGTGAACCAGCTGTCCACCGCCATCATCAGCGCCAGCGCCGGCACGAGCAGGATCAGTAGCTGGCGGCGCAGGCTGCCGCGCAGCCAGGGCCGCGCCGGCGTTGGCGTGCGCGGGCGGCGGCGCCTCATGTCAGGCCTCGGCCTCGGGTTCCAGCAGGTAGCCGAAGCCGCGCAGCGTGACGATGGTCACGCCATGGCCGGTCAGCTTCTTGCGCAGGCGGTAGACCAGCACCTCGATGGCGTCCGGACTCACGTCGGCATCGAGCGAGAAGACTTTGTCGAGCAGTTGCGCCTTGGTCAGCGGCTGGCCGCTGCGGGCCAGCAGCGCGCCGAGCAGCGTGGATTCGCGTGGCGTGAGCGCCAGCGGGGCGCCGCCGAGGGTGAAGCTGCGCGTCTCGCCATCGAATACCAGCGTGCCGCATTGCAGGCGGGGATGAGCGCGGCCACGGCTGCGGCGGATCAGGGCGAGGATGCGCGCCTCGAGTTCGGCGATGGCGAAGGGCTTGGGCAGGTAGTCGTCGGCGCCGAGGTTCAGGCCGCGCACACGTTCGTCGAGGGTGTCCTGGGCGGTCAGGATCAGCACCGGCGTGCGGTCGTCGCGGCCACGCATGGCCTTGAGCACGGCCAGGCCGTCCTTGCCGGGCAGGCGCAGGTCGAGCACCACGGCGTCGTATTCCTCGGCCATCAGCCGGGCTTCGGCCTGCAGGCCGTCCGCCACGTGCTCGATGACGAAGCCGCCCTGCTCCAGCGCGCGGGCCACCCAGCGGGCCAGTTCCACCTCATCTTCTACCAGCAGGATACGCATGCCGGACCTCCTCTGCCGGATCGGGAATCGAGGGCGCGGGCGCGTCCCGAGGGCGCCTATAATACCTCCGCCCTGCCCGCCGGTGTCGGCGGCCTGTCCCTCATCGCCCTCCGTTCCGCCTTGCCGAATCGCGTCCTGACATCGCCCCTGCCGACGCCGTCCTCCGCGCCCGCATCGCCGGTGCGCCGGCACCTGCTGCGCGCGGGTGCCGCGATGGCCGCCCTGCCCGCACTGGCCCAGGCCGCACCGCGCGTGCCGGACGGCTATCCGCCCGAGTACGCCGGCATCATCGAACGGGCCCAGCGTGAGGGCGCCGTGGCGGTCTACGCGTCGACGGATCTCGCGGTGGTCCAGCCGCTGATCGCCGCCTTCGAAGCGCGCTACCCCGGCGTGCGCGTGCGCTACGCGGACCTGAACACGGTGGAGCTGAACGATCGATTCCTGGCCGAGAGCGCCGCGCTGGGCGCCACGCGCGCGCCGCGCGACGCGGCGTTCGCCGATGTGCTGTGGAGCACGGCGATGGACCTCCAGATCAAGCTTGTCAACGACGGCTATGMCCAGCGCTACAACTCGCCCGAGCGCGCCGGCCTGCCGAGCTGGGCGGTGTGGCGTGACGAGGCCTGGGGCACGACCTTCGAGCCGGCCGTGATCGTCTACAACCGCAAGTATTTCGATGGCGCGCATGTGCCCGGCAGCCGCAGCGGGCTGGCGCGGCTGCTGCAGGAGCGCGGGCCGCAGTGGCGCGGGCGCATCGTGACCTATGACGTGGAGCGTTCGGGGGTGGGCTACCTGCTTGCGCAGCAGGACGCGCGCATGGGCAGCGAGTTCTGGTATCTGGCGCAGGCGCTGGGTCGCGCGGGCGTGAAGCTGTCGGCCTCGACGGCGGACATGATCGAAGGCATCGCCAGCGGCGAGCTGGTGCTCGGCTACAACCTGCTGGGGTCGTACGCGCTGTCGCTGATGGAGCGCGGCGCCAGTATCGGCGTGATCGCGCCGCGCGACTACACGCTGGTGATGTCGCGCGTGGCGTTTATCGCCCGGCAGGCGCCCCGGCCCAATGCGGCGCGGCTGTGGCTGGACTTCGTGCTCTCGCGCGAGGGGCAGGCGCAGCTCGGCAAGTCGACTTCCCAGCTCTATACGATCCGCACCGATACTGACAGCGCCTACACGGCCCAGACGCTGGCGGAGCGGCTCGGCTATGCGCTCAAGCCGATCAGCGTGGGCCCCGGCCTGCTGGCCGCGCAGGACGCCCTGCGCAAGCGGGCGTTCCTGGCGCGCTGGCGCGAGGCGCTGCGGGGATAGGGCTGGGGAGGCTTATTCGGCCAGGGCCTGTGGCGTGGACGACCCGCAGAACGTGGCCATTTCGGCGTCGATCGGCCCCATCGGGCGCGGCACGTAGCCTTTCCGGAGCGCGGTGGAGAAGCGCAGCATGTCGATCATGGCGTCGGCCAGCCGCTCGGCTTCGTGATTGAGTTCGAAATCCTCGGGCGAGAACAGCCAGTGCGCCAGCACGCCGCCAATGGCCGCGTGGAAGGCGTTGACGGCCAGCGGGATGTCGAGATCCTCCGGTAGCTGGCCGCATTCCACGGCCATGCGCAGGTGCTCGTGCATCTTGACCAGCCCTTCCTTGTGCGACTGGCGCTGGCGTTCGAAGATCGCGCCGTTGTCCTGCACCATCTCGCACTTGTGGAAGATGATCTCGAAGACGCGGCGCCACTGCGGGTTCACCACGGTCTGCTTGAATACGAAGGCGCAGATGTCGCGGATGCTGTTCAGCGGATCCTCGCGCAGCGCACGCCGCTCGGGGGCGATCAGCGCCTCCACCGGCAGGTTCACGCGGTCGCACATGGCCGCGAAGACATCGCTCTTGTTCTTGAAGTGCCAGTAGATGGCGCCGCGCGTGACGCCGGCCGCTTCGGCAATATCTGCAAGTGACGGGCGCGCCACGCCACGGGCGTGGAACACCGCCTCGGCGGCATCCAGGATCCGGTTGCGGGTTTCCTGCGCTTCTTCCTTGGTACGTCTGACCATTTCCTCTTTCCTGCCAGCGGACGCTTATCCGCCCAGGTCTCCGTTGTGCCACACGATTGTGACGACAACCTCTCATTTGTTCATGGCGACACCGCCATCGGCGGGGCGCATCCTAACCTGCCCGCAATATTCGTGCTCACTGTTGACGCAAATCGTCAAGATTGCGTCAAAAAGGCTGCGCTTCAAAGTGTTGTAAAAGGCGCTGTTTGCGTGCCGGACTTAACATACATGCTTGAATGTATATATACTACGCGCTTGCTCGATCGTCGGCCAGCCCAAGATCCAGTGACGCCCTGCACGCAAAGTGACGTCACGGCCGACGCGCCGGGCACCAACCTGCCCGTTTTAACGCACCAACGCCGCTAGCCATGCGCCCGCTCAAGGGGGCCGGCTTGCGGTGCGCATTACGCTTTTCCGCACTCGCCACGCAGTGGCGCGCCCGTCCGGCCGTCACATGCGGCCAGTGCGGCAGATCTCAAACATCATCATGGGGTTATCGATGAGGAAGTCCCAACGTATCCATTGCGTTGCCGCCGCCGTGGCGGTCCTGGCGTTGTCCGCCTGCGGCCAGAAGGCCCCGCAGGGCGGCGCCATGCCGCCGGCCGAAGTGGGTGTGGTTACCGTCACACCGTCCGCTGTTGCCGTCATCAATGAATTGCCGGGCCGCCTGGAAGGCGTGCGGACCGCCGAAGTGCGCGCCCGCGTGGAAGGCATCGTGCTGTCCCGCAACTACACCGAAGGCGGCGAAGTGAAGGCTGGCCAGGTGCTGTTCCGCATCGATCCGGCCCCGTACCAGGCCCAGCTGGCGTCCGCCAGGGCGCAGCTGGAGCGGGCCGAGGCCAACGCCGTCTCCGCGCGTCAGAAGGCCGAGCGCTACAAGCCGCTGGTGGCCGCCAACGCGGTCAGCAAGCAGGAGTTCGATGACGCCGTGGCCGCTGCCGGCCAAGCCAATGCCGACATCGCCGCCGCCAAGGCTGCCGTGACCACGGCCCAGATCAACCTGGGCTACACCACGGTCACCGCGCCGATCTCCGGCCGCGTGGGCCGCGCGCTGGTCACCGAAGGCGCGCTGGTCGGCAAGGGCGAAGCCACCAAGCTGACGGTGGTCGAGCAGGTCGATCCGATCTGGGTGACGTTCACGCAACCTGCCGCCGAAGTGGCACGCCTGCGCCGGGCCATCGAGAATGGTCAGGTCAAGGGTGTGAATGGCGGTGCCCGTGTGCACCTGTTCCCCGAGGCGGGCGACCGCGAGTACAGCCAGACCGGGAAGCTGCTGTTCACGGACATGACCGTGGACCCGACCACCGGCTCGATCACGCTGCGCGCGGAGTTCCCGAACGCCAAGCGCGAACTGCTCTCGGGCACCTTCGTGCGCGTGAAGATCGAGCAGGGCGTGGACGAGAACGCCCTGACCGTGCCGCAGCGCGCGCTGATCCGCACGGCGCAGGGCGCCAGCGTGATGGTGGTGGGCGCCGACGGCAAGGTGGCCGTGGTGCCGGTCAAGGCACCGCAGGCGATCGACGACCGCTGGATCATCACCGAAGGCCTGAAGGGCGGCGAGAAGGTGATCGTGGAAGGGCTGCAGAAGGTGCAGCCGGGCGCGCCCGCCAAGGCCGTGCCGTTCCAGGCGCCGAAGACCGCGTCGACCCCGGCCACCCAAGGCTGACCCGCGCCATCGCACCATAAGTAATAGATAGGGAGCCAGATTCATGGCCAAGTTTTTTATCGACCGGCCGGTGTTCGCGTGGGTGCTCGCGCTGATCATCGCGCTCGGCGGGGTGCTGGCGATCCTGCAGCTACCGATCGCCCAGTACCCCAACATCGCCCCCCCGATCATTTCGGTGACCACGACTTACCCCGGTGCGTCCGCCAAGACCATCGAGGACTCGGTGGTGTCCGTGATCGAGCAGGAACTCAACGGCGCGCCGAACCTGCTGTACTACGAGTCGCAAAGCGAGGCGTCCGGGCTGGCGTCGATCAACATCGCGTTCGCGCCGGGCTCGAACGTCGACCTGAACTCCGTGGAGGTGCAGAACCGCCTCAAGCGCGTGGAAGCGCGCTTGCCGGCKKAGGTGCGCCAGCAGKGCGTGAAGGTGGACAAGGCCGGCAACAACTACATGATGTTCATCACGGTCTCGTCCAAGTCCGGCAATACGGATGCGATCGCGCTCGGTAACTTCGTCTCCGCGCAGGTGGTGGACTCCATCCGCCGCGTGCCCGGCGTGGGCTCGGCCGACCTGTTCGGTACCGAGTACGCCATGCGCGTCTGGCTGGATCCGGCCAAGCTGACCGGCTACAACCTGACGCCGCTGGACGTGACCGCGGCGGTTTCCGAGCAGAACATCCAGGTCGCCGTGGGCGAACTGGGCGGCACGCCGTCGCCCCGGGGCACGGAGCTGAACGCCACGGTGAGCACGGAAAGCCGGCTGACCACGCCCGAGCAGTTCGCCAACATCCTGCTGCGCACGAACCCGGATGGGTCGTCGGTGCGCATCAAGGACGTAGGCCGTGTGGAACTGGGCGGCGCGGACTACTCCACGCTGGCCCGCATCAACGGCAAGCCGGCGTCGGCCATCGCCATCAAGCTCGCGCCCACGGGTAACGCGCTGGCCACGGCCACCGCCGTGCGCGCGAAGATGGAAGAGCTGCAACGCTACTTCCCGCCGGACTACGAGTTCAGCGTGCCGTACGACACCTCCGCCTTCGTGAAGATCTCGATCGAGGAAGTGGTCAAGACGCTGCTCGAAGCCGTGGTGCTGGTGTTCCTGGTGATGTACCTGTTCCTCCAGAACTTCCGCGCCACGCTGATCCCGACGCTGGTGGTGCCGGTGGCGCTGCTCGGCACGTTCGGGGCGATGCTGGCCTTCGGCTTCTCCATCAACGTGCTCACGATGTTCGGCATGGTGCTGGCCATCGGTATCCTGGTGGACGATGCCATCGTGGTCGTCGAGAACGTCGAGCGGATCATGAGCGAGGAGGGGCTCTCGCCCCGCCAGGCCACCCGCAAGGCCATGGGCCAGATCACGGGCGCCATCGTCGGCATCACGCTGGTGCTGACCGCCGTGTTCATCCCGATGGCCTTCTTCTCGGGCTCGGTCGGCAACATCTACCGCCAGTTCTCGCTGTCGCTGATCGCCTCGATGGCGTTCTCGGCCGTGCTGGCGCTGACGCTGACCCCGGCGCTGTGCGCCACGCTGCTCAAGCCGGTCGAGGCCGGCCATCACGAAGAGAAGAAGGGCTTCTTCGGCTGGTTCAACCGCACGTTCGCCACGGCGTCCACCGGCTACCAGGGCATGGTCGCGCGCATCCTGAAGCGCTCGGGCCGCTACCTGATCATCTACGCGGTGATCATCGCCGGCGTGGTGCTGCTGTTCCAGCGCCTGCCGTCGTCGTTCCTGCCCGATGAGGACCAGGGCTACATGATCACGGTCGTGCAGCTCCCGCAGGGCGCCACGCAGGAGCGCACCATCGGCGTGCTCAAGCAGATCGAGGACTACTACCTGCAGAAGGAGTCGAAGGTCGTCGACCAGATGATCACGGTGGCGGGCTTCTCGTTCTTCGGCCGTGGCCAGAACGGCGGTATCGCCTTCGTGCGGCTCAAGGACTGGAAGGAGCGCCCGGGCGCGGACCAGACCGCCCAGGCGCTGGTGGGCCGGGCATTCGGCGCGCTGTCGTTCATCAAGGATGCGATCATCTTCCCGCTGAACCCGCCTGCGATCTCGGAACTCGGCAATTCGTCGGGCTTCGACTTCCGCCTGCAGGACCGCACGGGGCAGGGCCACGCCAAGCTGATGGAAGCGCGTAACCAGATGCTCGGCATGGCGGCGCAGAATCCGGTGCTCCAGGGCGTGCGCCCGGAGGGCCAGGAAGACGCGCCGCAGCTGCGCATCGACATCGACCGCGAAAAGGCGCGGGCGCTGGGCGTGACGGTGGCGGATATCAACGCCACGCTGACCATCGCCTTCGGTTCCTCGTACGTGAATGACTTCATCTATGAAGGCCGCGTGCGCCGCGTGATCGTGCAGGCTGAGGGCGCGGACCGGCAATTGCCGGACGACCTGACCAAGCTGCGCGTGCGCAATGCCAATGGCGACATGGTGGCGTTTGCCGCGTTCGCCACGTCGCAGTGGATCATGGGCTCGCCGCGCCTGGAGCGCTACAACGGCATGCCGGCCGTGAAGCTGGCTGGCCAGGCTGCGCCGGGCAAGTCCACGGGCGAGGCCATGCGCGTGATGGAGGAGAACTTCGCTAAGCTGCCGCCGGGCTTCGGCTTCGAGTGGTCGGGCCAGTCGTATGAAGAGCGCCTGGCCGGTTCGCAGGAGCCGATTCTCTACACGCTGTCGCTGGTGATCGTGTTCCTGTGCCTGGCCGCGCTGTATGAGAGCTGGTCGATCCCGGTGGCGGTGCTGCTGGTGGTGCCGCTGGGCGTGCTCGGCGCGCTGCTCGGCGTGACGCTGCGCGGCATGCCCAACGACGTGTACTTCAAGGTGGGCCTGATCGCGACGATCGGCCTCTCGGCGAAGAACGCCATTCTGATCGTGGAGTTCGCCAAGGACCTGCAGGCCCAGGGCAAGGGGCTGGTCGAGGCGACGCTCGAGGCGGTGCACCTGCGCTTCCGGCCGATCCTGATGACGTCGTTCGCATTTATCCTGGGCGTGCTGCCGCTGGCGATTGCCACCGGCGCAGGCTCGGGCAGCCAGCGCGCCATCGGGACGGGCGTGATGGGCGGGATGATCACGGCCACGGTGCTGGCGATTTTCCTGGTGCCGGTATTCTTCGTGGTGGTGCGCGGCCGCTTCAAGGGCAGCGCGAGCCAGCACGAGCGGGAACGCGCGCGCCTGGAAGAAGCCCAGGAGAAAAACTGACATGACCAAGACACTGACCACACTGCTGCTGGTGGCCGGCGTGCTGACGGGCTGCACGCTGGCGCCGCACTATGACCGTCCGGCCGCGCCGGTGGCGGCTGGCTTTCCGGCGGCGCCGGAGGGCTACGCATCGGCCGAGGTGAAGAGCGGCGAGACCCGCCGCGCCACGGACATCGGCTGGCGCGACTTCTTCACCGATCCGCGCCTGCAGGGGCTGATCGCCACGGCGCTGGAGAACAACCGCGACCTGCGCACGGCGGCCTTGCGTATCGAGGAAGCGCGCGCGCAGTATCGGATCCAGCGCGCGGACCTGCTGCCGACCCTGAACGGCAACGCGAGCTTCCAGCGCGGCCGGTTCTCCGGGGCAACCTCGGGCGTCGATCAATCGTTCACGGGCAACATCTACCAGGTGGGCCTGTCGGTGACCCAGTGGGAGCTGGACTTCTTCGGGCGCGTCCGCAGCCTGTCGAACGCCGCGCTGGCCCAGTACCTGAGCACCGAGGAGGCCCATCGCGCCGCCTACATCTCGCTGGTGTCCGAAGTCGCCAAGGCCTATCTCGCCGAGCGCGCGGCGGCCGAGCAGTACGACCTGGCCCGCAACACGCTGGAAGCGCGCCAGAGCACGTTCGAGCTGGCGAAGCGGCGTTTCGATGCGGGGGCCACCTCGGCCCTGGATCTGCGCGACAACGAGTCGCTCGTGGCGCAGGCCCGCGTGGCCGCCGCGCAGCTGGCGCGCCAGCGTGCGCAGGCGCAGAACGCGCTGGAAGTGCTGGTGGGCAAGCCGATCGGCGAGATTGCCAACCTGCCGGCACCGATGCAGCTGTCCGACGAGCACATCATCAGCGACATCCCGGAAGGCTTGCCGTCCGATCTGCTGACGCAGCGTCCGGACATCCGCCAGGCCGAGCAGGCCCTGCTGTCGGCTAACGCCAACATCGGCGCGGCGCGGGCGGCGTTCTTCCCGCGCATCACGATGACCGCGAGCGCCGGCAACATCAGCACCTCGTTCACCAACCTGTTCGACTCCGGCGCCAACATCTGGTCGTTCTCGCCGCAGCTGGTGCTGCCGATCTTCGACTACGGCCGCAATCTGTCGAACCTCGACCTGGCGAACGTGCGCAAGAACATCCAGGTGGCCAACTACGAGAAGACCATCCAGGTGGCCTTCAGCGAAGTGGCCGACGCCCTCGTGGCGCGCGGCACGCTCGAAGAGCAGGTGGCCGGCCAGCAGCAGCAGCGCGACGCGGAATCGGCGCGCTACGAGCTGTCCCGGCTGCGCTTCCGCAGCGGCGTGGCGAGCTATCTGGACGAACTCGACGCGCAGCGCCAGCTGTTCTCCGCCGAGCAGGCGCTGATCCAGGCGCGGCAGTTGCGTCTGGTCAACTCGATCGACCTGTACCGCGCGCTGGGCGGCGGGCTGACCGAGACGGGTGCAGTGGCGCAGGCCACCACGCCGCCGACGGGCACCTCGGCACAGTAAGGACTGCGGCAACGCAGATGCAAAAAGGGCGAAGCGCGAGCTTCGCCCTTTTTGCTTGGGAGCGCCGGATCAGAACTTGTACGTCGCCGCCAGGAAGAAGATGATCGGATTCGGTTCGAGCTTCGTCTTCGAGGTGGACAGCGTGGTGCCGTCAGACGCCTTGATGGTCATCGTCGAGGTGCTCTTCAGCGGGATGTAGGTCACCGCCGCCGTCACGCCCCAGTGCTCGTTGAAGTTGTAGGTGCCGCCGACGTTGAACACCGGCGCCCACGACGACGAGGCATCGGCATGGACCGAAGTCGGCCCCGGGATACCGGCGCCGGCCGCCAGCACCGCGCCGAGGTTGTTGTTGACCGACTCCGCGAAGGCCGGATTCACGCGGATATCGGTGAAGAAGTTGTACGACACGCCCACCCCCAGGAACGGCCGGAAGCGCGTGCCCGGCTCCAGGAAGTGATACTGGACCATCGCGGCAGGGCTCCACTGGCGGGCGCGCGTGATGATCGGGTTCAGCGATGGATCGCCCAGGCTCTGCCGCCCCAGTGCGCCGGCGGGCCCCGGCGGGATCAGCTCGCCGTGGCCGTACAGCTTGAACTCGGGCGGAATGCCACCCACGGCCGTCACGGCGATATGGTCCGTGACGAAGTGGCTGAAGGTCAGCCCCAGCGTATCGGCATTCGACGTCGACAGGCCGCTGCCCGGCGCCGTGAACGTGGAGGGCAGGCCGAGCGGGTAGTTGATCGGCACGTCCACCACGCTGGTGGTCAGCGGCGGGCTCGTGCCGTGGGTCTGGATATGGAACCAGCCCGCCGAGACGACGTTGTCCCCGGCTTTCTGGGCGTGGGCGGCCGGCATGCCGGCGCACGCGGCCAGCGTGGCGATGGTGGCGAGGCGGGCGAACAGGCGGTGCAGGGTCATGTTGTGTCTMCTGTCCGTTATTCGACAAACGCGCCGACGGTGAAGTAGGGCGAGCCGTTGCGGTCCTCGACGAAGCCGAACACGCCGCGTGGGCCGGTGAACATGAACTTGCCCTTGGGGCCGCTGGCGCCGACGTCCTTGCGAGTGGTGGTGACCACGCCGGGCACCGTCTGCGAGAAGTCGAGCTTCATCGCCGTGGCCAGCGTGGCGTCCGAGGCGCGGAACGGGTCGAGCATGGCCGCGTCGCCATCGACCAGTGCCGTCACGCGGTACTCGAAGTTGCTGTCCACCCCCACGTACTCGGCGTTGTAGGTGCCCTGCGGCGCGGAGACCGCCTGCGCCATCATGCCGATGCCGATCTCGTCGTCGGCGCCCACCGGCAACTGGGTGAAGTCGTCGTTGGCAAAGCCCACCCGGATCATGATCGGCACGAGGTGCCCGGCCAGCTTGCCGACGATCAGGTAGGCGCGGCCCAGCACGGCGCCCAGCGTCGGCGGCAACTCGCCCTCGTAGTGCGTGGAGAGCAGCGTGCCGTTGTCCTGCGGCACGAACTTGTCGCCGCGCTGCTTGCAGGTGCCACCGGCCTTGTTGTCGCACACCGTGAACGAGCCATCGGCCGCCAGCGCCATGCGGTAGTCCTGCGCCACCATCTGGAACTTCTTCGATGGCACCTCATGGAAGCCCGAGCCGTTGTAGCTTCCGGCAATCTTGGTCAGGTCGGTCTCGGTCTGCGCGAAGCCGATGAACTGGAAGAACGGGAAGGTGGTATCCGGCACCGAGCCCGCGCCGGCGATGCCGTTGAACTGGATGCGCGCGCCCGGGATGGTGCCGCCCATCACGCCCTGCCCGATGAACAGCCGCGCCGGCCGGGCCGGGTCGAGGCTGGCGCCGAGCAGCTGGAACGCGCACTGGTTGAGCTTCTCGGTCGGCAGGCCGGTCTCTTTGGCCAGCGTGCCGGTCATCACGTTCTTGCCGCCGGTGGGGTCGGAGCGGGTCGGCTTGATGGTGCCCGTGGTGCGCGGCACCGATGAATCGAGGAAGGTGACAGCCCAGGTGCGCTGGGTGGTATCGATCTGCACCTTGACCAGTTCGCCCGAACCCGTGCCGCCGATGTAAGGCGTGGAATAGTCGATGGCGCTCGGGCACAGCCGCACCGGCGCGGCGGCCGGCGTGGCGGTGCCACCGCCGCTGTCCCCGCCGCCACCGCAGGCGGCGAGCAGGGCGGTGGCGCCGAGTACCAGCGCGAGCCGGCCCAGCCACGGTTGGCGACGGGGGACGGGGAGCGAGTCAGGAAGCGGGGAGGGCAGTTGGGGCATGAGGCGTCTCCTTKGTCTTTCTTATGGTGTGGGGTGCGGAATCAGCGGCTGGCCAGCGCGCTCACGCGGAACGTGGGGCTCGCGGCGGGGCCGAACAGGTGCGCGTAGACCGGGCCGGTGGTGATCAGCTTGCCGGTGACGCCGCTGTTGTCGGTGGTGGCCACTACGCCGGGCTGGGTGGCCTGCGTGAAGTCSATCTGGAAGCCGCCCACCGGCTTGAGCGACGAATCCTGCGGATCGATCAGCGCGACGAGGTTGTCGTGGACGATCGACGACAGGTACTTGAAGTCGCTGCCCGAGCCGATGTAGCTGCCCTGCATCGCCGCCTGCGTGGTGGCGGTGGTGGGCGAGAGCAGCGCCAGGCCCGATTCGTCATCCACGCTGAGGATGTTCGCCGCCAGGTCGATGCGGGCATAGCCGACGCGGATCAGCAGCGGCACCTGCGCGCCGTCGAGCTTGCCGACCACCAGCACGCCCTTGGCGAGACTGTTGGGGTCCTGCAGGAAGGCCTTGTCGAAGAAATGCGGGTAGGGCTGGGTGCTATTGGCGTTGTCGCTGTCGAACGCGCCGTCGGTGCCCCCGCGCAGCTTCCACGGCTGGCCCGTGGTCACGCAGTTGCCGCTCGATGCGTGACAGGTGCCATCGGCATTGAGCGTCTCCACGGTCTGCGCCGTGGCAGGCAGGAAGTAGCCGGCCGGGGACAGCTCGCCACCGGACGGCACGAGGTGGTAGCCGAGCACGTTGTAGGTGCCGGCCACCTTGGCGAAGTCGGTCTCGGTCTGGGCGAAGGCCAGCACCGGGTACATCGGAAAGGTGGTCTTCGGGATCGCGCCGATGCCGAAGATGCCGGCGTACTCGATCGTCGCCCCCGGAATGCCGCCGCCCGCCACGCCGTTGCCGACGAAGATGATCGGCGGGTTGGCCGGGTCGATCAGCGCCTGCGAGACGCCGTCGGAGGCCGTGGCCGTCTTCAGCTCGTAGGCGCACTGGTTCTGCGCCGGGGTGGGCAGCGGGCGCGTGGGATGCGCCATCGTGCCGGTCAGCGTCACGCCGCCGCGCGTCGGGTAGATGTCGTTGGTGGCCTTCGGCACGGCCGATTCGAGGATCTGGATGCGGTAGGTGCCCTGCGTGGAGTCGAACTGCATCTTCACGAGTTCGCCAGCGCCGGAGCCGCCCGTGTAGGTGGTGTTGTAGTCGAGCGTGTCCGGGCACAGCGCGGCCACGGGCTGGTTCTGCGTGGGGCCGGTGGCGGGGCAGCTGTTGGTGGCGCCGCACTGCTGGGCGGCGGCGGGCGCCGCGGTGCCCGGGTCATCGCCCCCGCCGCCGCAAGCGGCCAGCGTGAGCGTCAGGCTTACCCCAGCCAGGGTGGCGGCGAAGCTAAGGGCGCTGTTAGGGGCGCGATGTGGCGCGCGCCGAAGGTGCAGCTCGGACATGACTTGTCTCCATGTTGTTATGACCGGCGGTCCGCTTGTTGCGGATCTCTCGCGGTGGGTCGGACTCTCGCGTCTGGCGCGTTTGAGCGTCAATAGAGCGCTCGTTCCAAACACCGGTGGCCGGTCTGTCAGCGTTGCCGTGCAAGCGCGGGGGCCCAGCGTTCAAACCGTGTGCGGAGGCCCCTGCGTCCACATTCAAACGCCCGGCGTACGCACTCGCGCGGCGGTCAGAACTTGTACTCGCTGTTGGCGGGGTCGAACGTGGCGGCGTCGAAGGTCTTCTTCACCGCGCGCTCGAACACGATCTTCTCGACCATGTTGCCGTCCGCGTCCCACGCGGTTTCCACGCGCGGCCACGGGTGCTTGAGATCCAGCATCAGCTGCACCTTCTTGGCGTAGTACTTGGGCGCGCCCTCGGGGAGGTCCCAGGTCAGCGCCACCATGCGCACGCCCTGTTCGCGCACGATCTCGGCCCGGTTGTACTTTTCGGAGAGGCCGGCGGCGCGCAGCGAGCGCGCGTCGCGTTCGAGCATCGACAGCACGAACTGGAAGCCCAAGTCGCGGACCGTATGGTTCGACTGAGACTTGGCGAGCGTGCCATCGAGCGAGATCCACATCGACGTGAAGCCCATGATGCCGCCCAGGTGGCCGTACATCTCGTCCTTGCGGCGGGTCTCGTCATAGAGAATTTCCTGCCCGGACTGCACGCCGTTGGGCAGCCACTTGGCGTAGAGCTGGCGCGGCTGGTGGCGGTAGCGGATCATCATCCGCGCCGGGGTGTCCTGCCACTGGCCATTGAGGCGCTCCTGGCGGGTCATCCAGTATTCGTATTCGGGATAGCGGCTCATCTCGGCGCGCGCCCACATCAGCAGGGTCTCGGGCTGCAGGGCGTCGAAGGTGGCCAGTAGCTGCGCATCGGGCAGCGCGGCCAGCTCGCCGCTGGCAACCTGCTTCGAGAACAGCGCCGACTGCTGGGCGGCCGGGATGCCGTCATAGGGCGTGGCGGCGCGCGTACCCGGTGCTGCGGCGGGGGCGCTCATGGTTGGGGCGGCCGGCGGCGCGGTCTGGGCGCGGGCCAGCGGCAGGCCAACGTGTTGCGTGGCCAGCAGGCCGATGACGGCGCCGATGGCGGCGACCAGATGTAATGGCTTCATCGCGTGTCTCTTGTCTGTTGTTGTGCAAGGCGTGGGCAAATGGCGGGCAGCAGGGCGCCCGTGCGTGGCGCGCAGGGCGTCACGCCTCGCGGTGGCGTGGCGAAAAGAATCGATCTCGAATCAGGGCAATCCCGGCGCGACGCGGGTCGTCGCGCGCTCGGTGCCAGGGCGGCGGTCCCGATGGAGACCGCCGCGCACGGCTAGTTTCTGGAGCGGGTGCGCATCCAGTCGTCGAGCGGATTGCTGGGGAAAGCGGGACACATCTCGCGGCGTACCGCCAGGCTGGCGGTGGCCGCGCGCGTGGCCCCTTCGTTGCGTACCGTGCGCGTGCCGCGTCGGGCACGGTTCACGGCGGCGGCCGTGGCAACGGCGGCCTTGTGGGCCTCGTCCTCCACGGTGGCGGCCAGGGCCGCCATATGTGCCTGCTCATCGGCCTGCTGAGCATCGCCGATGTCGAACACGTCCTGCAGCGCGCCCAGCTCCTGCGTCTCGGGCGAGGGCGCCTTGAGGGCTGCCACCACCATCGACGTCAGCTGGGCCAGCACGTGCGCATCGCTCATGCTCTTGCCCTGCGTGAACGCCGGCATCAGGTTGCCGAGTTCGTCGCCGGCCAGCACGCCGGCCAGCGCCTTGAGCGCGAAATGCAGGCGCCAGCCGAGTTCCTGGCGTGGCACGTCCGGCAGCGCCCGGGCGAAGGCTTCGAAGAAGCGCCCGAAGACCGGAGCGTAGTGCCCMATCAGGTAGGACTGGATGAATGGCGAGGTGTCCGAGTACACCCGCCCGAGCAGGCGCAGGAAGGACGGACCGCCGATCTCGGGCTGGCGTGCCATCTGCAGCGCGGGCACGAACAGCGCGCCCATCACGTGTTCGCAGCGGATGGCGTGGCCGGGCCAGCGGGCCTCGCAGGCATCGAGGAGCGCCAGTCGCCGCGTGTTGAGTGGATCCAGCCGGCGGCCGAGCACCGCCTGCATCATCATTTCCTTGCTGCGGAAGTGGTAGTTGACGGCTGCGAGATTGACGATCGCCCGCGACGTGACTTGCCGCAGGGAGGTCGCTTCGTAGCCCACTTCGATGAACAGCTTCTCGGTCGCATCCAGGATCCGCGCCTTGGTATCGCCTGCCGTGCTTTTGCCGGTCTTCATGGGGTGTCTCTCGCAAAATTACTGCTGTGGACCCCTGCAAATATCCACTACCACTGTGGCTCCGTTGCTCTGTCGGCGTACGGATGCTTGAAACGGTTGTACGAAGCCTACTTCACCGCCTCGACTGTTTCACAAGTGCAATTTTCGAAGAGTTCCTCTAGACCGCGAGTACCGATCCGCCAGGCAGAAAACCTACGCGAATCCGTAGGGTCGCCACAGTCGCCGGGCCTCCGCCATGCCTTGTGATGCCAAGCCTGGCGGCGGTTTGCCTCCGCTGCGCGATCCCCAACCCAACGCTACCGCCCCCCCGAGCGGGCCGCCGCCGATCCCATCACGCCGTGATGCGAGCTGCTAGCGACATACCATTTTGCGCCGTCAATGCGAAAACTGACAACTGGGGATTCGCCCCGATGCTCGTAGGAAACACTGACCCGTCGCACACAGACAAATTGGACAAATGGTGATGCCGGCCCTGGCTATCGACCACGCCGCGCGCCGGGTCGTCGCTCATCGCGCAGCCGCCCATCAGGTGGGCGGTGAACAGCAGGGCACGGAACGGCTTCAGGGGCAGGGTCTGGATGGCGTCGCGCGCCTGCGGCCAGCTGGTGTACCAGGCGGCGTCCAGATGGGCGGGACGCACCTTTTTGGCGCCAGCGGCGAACTGGGCCTCGGCCATGCTCAGCCAGGCGCGGCGCACGCCGTCCCAGACGTAGTCGCTCAGCGCGTAGTCCAGCACCGGGCTGCCGTCGTCGGCCACGCGCACCCGGCCGCCGGGGCTATCCGGCACGAAGCCGTCGCGCAACAGCGCCAGCATGGCGTTGGTGTGCGGCAACGCGGCCATCTCGCGGCGCAGCGCATCGCCAAAGTTATTGAGCACGCCAGCGCTGATGCCGGGGAACATTGGCGGGACCTCCAGCTTGTAGCCCATCGGGCCGGTGGCGCCATTGCGCCACTGAAATTCGTCCGAGGCGATGGATTGGGGCGCCCCATAGTACGGTTCGATAAGCTCCGGCATTTCCGCAATGCTCAAATTCACCGGATGAATAAACGTGCGACGACCGATAAGATCGTGCGGATCCGGCACCCCCGAACGCAGCAGTAGCGCCGGCGAGTTGATGGCCCCGCCCGCCACCACCACATGGCGTGCCCGCACGGTCAGCGTCACGCCGGTCGGCGTATAGCCGTCGAAGCCGAGGGCCTCGCCCGTCAGCCCGTGCGCGGCCTTGCCGTCATGGTCGAGCTTGCGTACCCGCACGCGGTGGATCAGCGTGGCGCCGTGGGCGAGCGCGTTGGGAATCGTCGACACCAGCATCGACTGCTTGGCGTTGACCGGGCAGCCGAAGCCGCAATAGCCGGAGTTCCAGCACCCCTTCACATTGCGCGGAATCACGTGCGATTCCCAGCCGAGCTGGTCGCAGCCCCGCTTGAGCACCGCGTTGTTCGGATTCGGTGCCATCGCCCATGGCGCCATGCCGAGCCGGGCCTCGATGCGCGCGAACCACGGCGCCATCTCGGCCTCGCTGTGGMCCGTCACCGCGTGTTCGCTGGCCCAGTGCGCCAGCGTCCGGGACGGCGTGCGGAAGCTGGACGACCAGTTGACCGTGGTGCTGCCGCCCACCGAGCGTCCCTGCAGCACGGCGATCGCACCGTCCGACGTCGCCCGGGCGGCCGCCTCCTGGTAGAGATCGCGATAGGCGCGCGCCTCGTCCATGTCCCGGAAGCTGTTCGAGGTATGCAGCCCGCCTTCCTCGAGCAGCAGCACCCGCAGGCCCGCTTCGCTGAGGATTTCGGCGGCCATGCCGCCGCCCGCACCGGTGCCGATGATGGCCACGTCAGTGTCGAGCGTGCGCGGCGCGGTGAATGTGGCGGCGTCCAGCACCTTCCAGCCGGACGCGATGCCGGCGCTGTAAATATCGTCGATGGCCATGAGCGGGAGCCTTAGCTGTGGAGGGCGCGATAGACCGCGGGATTCGGGCCGGGATAGCCGCTCGCAGCCCAGGTGCCCGGCAGCACGAAGTAGGCGACGCTGGCCAGCTTGACCAGCACCACGCCGCCCGCGTTGAGCGTCTCGAAACGGCTGGCGCGCCAGCGCGCGAGGAAGGCGCGCACCGCATCGGGCGTGGCCTGCTCCCACGGCGACCGAACGCCCGCCACGGCCCAGCGCAGCGGCGTGCTGGCCAGCAGGTCAAGCAGCTTGCGTAGTTCCCCGCGCCCGTTCTGATCCATTGCGGCGATGGTTCCGTCGATGTTCCTTACGGCGGCGGCCAGCCGCGTCTCGTGCGTGGCGGCGTCCACCGTGGCCAGATCGCTGGCGATGGCGGGCAGCAGGGCGCGAAACAGGGTCACATCGGCCGGGCGCAGGAACGCCATGCCGGCCTCCGGCGCATCGGCGGGCGTGCAGCCGGTCAGTGCCGGGAACAGCGCCGAGCAGGCGATGGCCGCCGAGAAGCCGGCGCCAACCTTCAGGAATGCGCGACGCGCGGGTCGTTGGGGTGGGGCGAGGGAAGCCGGTCGGGGCATGCGGTGTCTCCGTTTTTGTTCTTGGGATGACGGCGTGGCGATTCTGCCTAAGCGCCCGAGAATAATTTCGACTTCCACTTCGGTTTCAAACGCGCGGCTGACATCCGTACCCACTGCTGCGCCCATCGCTGCGTCATCGTTTTATGTGATGGCTACGACACTGGAAATCCCCCAAAAATAGAGCAATCCTTCAAGCCATCGGATTGACCGGCCCCGGAAGCGCTACCTATGATKACATCGAACAATGTCACAATAAACGGTGTCGCTAACGAACCGCCGCCAGCCGGCGCCGCCAGCGCACCCACCGGAACGCCCTCTATGAACGCACCCGTGGACCTGCCGGCCGGTCTTGGCACCGAAGTCACCTGCGACATCGCCATCATCGGCAGCGGCTTTGCCGGGCTGGGCATGGCCATCCGCCTCAAGCAGTCTGGCGAAGACGATTTCCTGATCTTCGAGCAGGCCGAGGCGGTGGGCGGCACCTGGCGCGACAACCACTACCCCGGCTGTGCCTGCGATGTGCAATCGCACCTCTATTCGTTCTCGTTCGCGCCGAACCCGGACTGGTCGCGCATGTTCTCGACCCAGCCGGAAATCCGCGCCTACCTGGAACACTGCACGGACCGCTTCGGCCTGCGCCCTCACCTGCGCCTTGGGCATTCGCTCCAGCAGGCCACCTGGGACGCCCCGGCAGGCTGCTGGCGCCTGCGCATGGCCGATGGCCGGCGCGTGCGGGCGCGGGTGCTGGTGTCGGGGATGGGCGGCCTGAGCCGGCCATCGATCCCCAATATTCCCGGCCTCGATACCTTTGCGGGCGCGATGTTCCACTCGCAGCAGTGGCGCCATGACACGCCGCTGGCCGGCAAGCGCGTTGCCGTGATCGGCACCGGTGCCAGCGCGATCCAGTTCGTGCCGCAGATCGCGCCGCTCGTCGATCAACTCGACCTCTACCAGCGCACCCCGCCGTGGATCATGCCGAAGCCGGACCGGCCGGTCTCCGCCGCCGAGCGCTGGCTGTTCCGCCACCTGCCGTTCACGCAGGCGCTGGCGCGCACGGGGATCTACTGGATGCTCGAATCGCGCGTGCTCGGCTTCGTGCTCCATCCGAAGCTGATGAAGGCGGTGGAGCGCATCGCGCGCCGCCATCTCCGGCGGCAGGTGCCGGACCCGACCCTGCGCGCCACGCTGACGCCGGACTACACCATCGGCTGCAAGCGCGTGCTGATTTCGAACGATTACTACCCGGCGCTGATGCGGCCCAACGTGGACGTGGTGACCACCGGCATCGACCACGTCGAGGCGGACGCCATCGTCATGCGCGACGGCACGCGCCGCCCGGCGGACTGCATCATCCTCGGCACCGGCTTCCACGCCACGGACCCGCTGCCGCGCGGCGTGATCGTCGGCCGCGACGGCGAAGACCTGCTCGATGCCTGGCGCGATGGCGCGCAGGCCTACCTCGGCACCACCGTGGCCGGCTTCCCGAACCTGTTCCTGATCGTCGGCCCAAACACCGGCCTGGGCCACAGCTCGATGGTGTTCATGATCGAGTCGCAGGTGAACTACGTGCTGGACGCGCTGCGCCACATGCGTCAGGCCCGCCTCCAGGCCGTGGACGTGCGCCCGCCCGTGCAGGCCGCCTTCAACCGCAACATCCAGCAGAAGCTCGGCCACGCCATCTGGAGCGCCGGCGGCTGCGCCAGCTGGTACATCGACCCACGCAACGGCAAGAACACCACGCTGTGGCCGGGCTTCACCTGGCAGTTCCGCCGCGCCACGCAGGCTTTCCAACCGGCCGATTACGAGCGATGGCCGGCACGGCAGCCGACTGGCATGCCGCAGCCCGAGGACGCCGACGCGATCCGCATCTAGCCCCACACGCCAAATAAAAGAGGAGACCCGCATGAAGGTGTTTCGAAACAAGGTGGCCGCCATCACCGGCGCCGGTTCGGGCATGGGCCGATGCCTGGCGATCCAGCTCGCGCAGGAGGGCTGCCACGTGGCGATTTCCGATTGCAACGAGGCGGGGCTGGCGGAAACCGCTGCGCAGGTCGCGCGCCATGCGCCGGGTGTGACGATAACGGCGCACCTCGTCGATGTGGCGGACCGCGCCGCCGTCCACGCCTGGGCAGACGACGTGGCCGCCGCGCATGGCCGCGTCAACCTGATCTTCAACAACGCCGGCGTGGCGCTGTCCAGCACCGTGGACGGCATGCAGTACGACGATCTCGACTGGATCATCGGCATCAACTTCTGGGGCGTGGTCCATGGCACGAAGGCCTTCCTGCCGCATCTCAAGGCCAGCGGCGAGGGCCACATCGTCAACACCTCGAGCGTGTTCGGCCTCTTCGCGCAGCCCGGCATGGGCGCGTACAACGCCAGCAAGTACGCGGTGCGCGGCTTCACGGAGTCGCTGCGGCAGGAACTCGACCTGATGGACTGCGGCGTCTCGGCCACCACGGTGCACCCGGGCGGCATCAAGACCAATATCGCGCGCGACAGCCGCGTCTCGCCGAGCGTGAACGGCCTGCTTGTGCGCGATGCCCAGCAGGGCCGTGAGGCGTTCGAGAAGTTCTTCATCACCACGCCCGAGAAGGCCGCCGGCATCATCCTGGACGGCGTGCGCGCCAACAAGCGGCGCGTGCTGGTGGGGCCCGATGCGTACGCGGCAGACGCCATGGCGCGCCTGCTGCCGGCGGCGTACCAGTCGCTGGTGGTGCGCGAGACGCGCCGCAAGCGCAAGACGCTGATGCCGGATGGCACGCCGGCGGCGGCCAGCGAAGGAGAGCGCGCATGACCCGCGCCGCGTTGCCGCGGGAAGCCGCGCTGCAGGCGCCGCCGGGCGCGTTCACGCGCTGGTTCGGGCAGGGGCGGGTGGGCTTCTTCAGCCTGTCCCGCGCTACGCTGGCGCGCCGCTACGCGCTGCCGGCCTCGCGCTGGGTGCAGGTGATGGGCGCGCTGGTCCACTACACCGAGGAGGGCGTGCCCGAGGGCGAGCCGCTGGTGCTGATCCATGGTTTCGGCGCGTCCCTGCACACCTGGGAAGGGCTGATGCCCGCGCTGCGCCAGCGCTACCGCGTGCTGCGGCTCGACATCGCCCCGTTCGGCCTGACCGGACCGCTGCGCGACGCACGCGGCCGCGTGGTGACGATGGACATCCACGTCTACCGCGACTTCATCGACGCCTTCCTGGCCGCCGTGCAGGTCTCGCGCGCCACGCTGATCGGCAACTCGCTGGGCGGGCTGATCGCCTGGGACCTGGCCGTGCGCCGCCCCTCGCTGGTCAACCGGCTGGTGCTGATCGATGCGGCCGGTTTCCCGATGCAACTCCCTATCTATATAGATCTGTTCCGCCACGCGCTGGTGCGCTGGTCGGCGCCGCGCCTGCTGCCCGAGTGGATCATCCGGGCGGCCACGCGCGATGTGTACGGCGATGCCTCGCGCGTGCCCGAGGCCACCTTCCGGCGCTATGTCGATTTCTTCTACGCCGAGGGCAGCCGCGAGGCCATCGGCCGGATGGTGCCGAAGCTCGATTTCGCCGACCTCGCCACCGACCTGCTGGCCGGCGTGCGCGCGCCGACGCTGGTGCTGTGGGGCGACCGCGACCGCTGGATTCCGCCCGCGCACGCCGACGCCTTCCTGGCGCGGCTGCCCAACGCCACCCTGCGCCGCTACGCCGGCCTGGGCCATATCCCGATGGAGGAAGACCCGCACCGCGTGGCGACCGACCTCCTGCCGTTCCTGGACGCCGCCGGCGCAGGCCGTCCGCTTTCGATCAAGGAGCTCACATCATGATGCCAGTCCGTCGCGACGTGCATCCGCACCTCCCGCCAGCCCGCATCAGCGACTGGCACGAGCGCGGCCCCCACGTCACCCACTTCATCAACGCGCTGTCGATCTTCTTCCCGGCCGGCGAGCGCTTCTTCATGGACAGCGTGCGCCACTACCGCGACCAGCTCACCGACCCGGAGCTGAAGCGCGCCGTGGCCGGTTTCATCGGCCAGGAGGCGATGCACACGCGCGAGCACATCCTCTACAACCGGCTGCTCGACGACGCGGGCCTGCCGGCGAGCCAGCTCGACAACTTTGTATCAAAACTGTTGAATTTGCTGCGCAAGATCCTGCCGCACTCGTGGCAGCTCGCGCACACCATCGCGCTGGAGCACTACACGGCGATGCTGGCCGGCGGCATGCTGTCCGACCCGCGCCACATGGGCCGTTCGGAGCCGGGCTACCGGCAGGTGTGGACCTGGCACGCGCTCGAGGAAACCGAGCACAAGGCCGTGGCCTATGACGTCTGGAACGCCGTGATGAAGCCCGGCCCGTACCGCTACCTGCTGCGCGCGTTCACCATGCTGACCACCACGGTCACGTTCTGGGCGCTGGTCTTCGTCTTCCACGTGCGGCTGGTGATGGCGGACAAGACCTGCCGCCACAAGCTGCCCGGCTTCGGCAAGGTCGTCAACTTCCTCTGGGGCGCGCCGGGTGTGCTGCGCAAGATGATCCCGGAATGGTTCGACTACTTCCGGCCGGGTTTCCATCCGTGGGACGAGGACAACCGGGCCGAACTGAACCGGATCGGGCCGCTGATCGAGGAGATCGAGCAGACCGCGCTGCAGGCCGGGGCCAGCACGCGCGCGCCGTCGATCCGCAGCGCGGCCTAGCTGCGGGGCTCGGCGGGAGGTTCCGAGGGAGGCGCGGCGGGATCGTGCAGGTGTTCAAGGATCGCGGCGACGCGGTCCCCGAGGTACTTGTTGGCCGAGATTTCCAGCGCACGCATCATCTCGGTCTCCACGGCCACCATCGCCAGCGGGCGGATGCGCCAGAGGATGTCCACCAGCCGGGGCACCTCGGCCGGCGGCGGCAGCTGGCCTTCGCCAAAGCGGTCCAGCTCGCGCACGACCATGCCGACGATGCGGTCGGACACGGCCTGGAAGTGGCTGCGGGAATGCTCGATGATGTCCAGCACGTCTTCCAGCCCGAAGCCGGCCCGGGCGATCTCCGCGCCGGCCATCAGCGCGCGCGGGCTGCGCGCGAGGTAGCCGAAGCCGTCCGGCTCCAGCAGCCCCAGCGCGATGGCCTTGGCCAGCGCCGGGCGCGACACCGCACGGCCGAACAGCCGGGCCAGTGCGAGGTAGGAATAATGGCGCGGCGCCTCGCTGTTCCACGGGCTGCTGATGGCCGTCTCCAGCCCGAGGATGGAGCGCAGGTCGTGGCCTTCGACGATGGCCTTGAGCAGCTCCATGATGTTGGCGAGCGTGTAGCCGCGCGCCAGCAGGTGATGGATCAGGCGAAGGCGCCCGAGATGGGTTGGCGTGTAGATGCCGACCCGGCCACGCCGCTCGGGCGGATCGATCAGCCCGCGATCCTGGTACGAGCGGATATTGCGCACCGTGGTGCCGGCCGCGCGCGCCAGTTCGTCGATCGTGTATTCGGGATGCGGCGGCTTGGCGCCGCGCGGTTCGGTGGCCATGGGGGAAAATTCTAACCGAGTCGCGCAGGGGCCGGCGCTACAATGCCCGATCTCCCGCCTGCCCCGCCCGCCGCCCCCCATGCACATCCGTTGGCTCGAAGACTTCGTCTGCCTGGCGCAGGCCGGCAGCCTGGCGCGCGCGGCCGAGTTGCGCAATGTCACGCCGCCGGCGTTCGGCCGGCGCATGCAGGCGCTGGAGGTCTGGGCCGGCGCGCCGCTGATCGACCGCAGCGCGTTTCCCGTGCGGCTGACCGCCGAGGGCCGCCAGTTCCTTGAAGCCGCCGAAGCCGCGCTGCGCACGCTCGACGAAGCACGCCTGTCGCTGCGGGCCGCACATCGCGCTGATGCCAAAACGCTGACCATCGCCACCGGCAAGACGCTGGCCCGCTCGATGGTGCCGGCGTGGCTGGCCGGCCTGCGCCACGCGCTGCGCGACGACCCGGCCGGCGCCGGCTTCCGCACGCGCATCTCCACCCATGCCACGCACGACGCCCTCGCGCTGTTCACCGAAGGCGACGTCGACTTCCTGCTCTGCTACAGCCCGCACGACCTGCCCGTGATGCTGGACGACGCGCGCTACACCTTCCACCCGGTGGGCGTGGAGCGGCTGGTCTGCGTGGCCGCCGCCGACGCGCGCGGCGGCCCGGCCTATCGGCTGCACCGGGCCAAGACCGCCGCGCGTACCGCGCCCGTGCCGATGATCGCCTACGCCGAGACGCTGACCATGGGCCGCATGGTCAATCAGGAAATCGCGCGCCGGAAGCTGGCTGCGCGGCTCGATGTGATCGCCGTGAGCGATTTCGCCGAATCGGTGCATGAGATGGTGCGCCAGTCGATGGGGCTGGCCTGGCTGCCCGCCCGGCTGATTGCCGACGACCTCCACGCGGGCCGTCTGGTGCGCGCCGATCTGGACGGCGGCGACGCCTCCGACCTTGTCCTCGACATCCGCCTCTACCGGCCCCGGGCGTCGATGCGCGCGCTGGCGGAGGCGTTCTGGCGGGCGGCGGCGCAGCGGGCGGATTAGGACGCGTCTTAGCTGTCGATTCGCGCGCAGAATCGGGAGCGAACTCCGTCGATTTTCGACCCACATTTGTGCGTCCAACTGCACCATTCCGGCCCATTGCCGAAATGGCAACCCGCATTGCCAAAGCCGCATGCCGGCGCGCCCGGCGCTCACTACCATCGCCGGACAACACCACACCTGCCGGAAGAGAAATCACCATGAAAACCCTGCTGCGCGCGGCCGCTGCCGCCTCCCTGAGCTGTTGTGCCCTCGCCGCCACCGTCGCCCAGGCGGCGGGTGGCTATCCCACCAAGCCCATCACGCTGGTGGTGGGCTACACCGCCGGGGGCAGCGTCGATCTGGTCGCCCGCACCRTGGCGCCGGAGCTGGGCAAGCGGCTCGGCCAGAGCGTGGTGATCGAGAACCTCGGCGGCGCCGGTGGCACGATCGGCGCGTCGAAGGTGGTCAAGGCGGAGGCGGATGGCTACACGCTGCTGCTGGGCTCGGGCAGCGAGGTCTCCATCGCCCGCCTGACCAACCAGGCCGTGCGCTATGACGGCGAGAAGGATCTGGCGCCGATCACCTTCGTCGGCACGCAGCCGATGGTGCTGGTCGGCAAGCTGCAACTGCCGGCCAAGGACGCGGGCGAGCTGATGGCGCTGGCCAGGTCGCAGCCGGGCAAGCTGTCTTACGCGTCGTCGGGCGTGGGCACGCCGCTGAACCTGGCGGGCGAGCTGATCAAGCAGCAGKGCAAGGTCAACATCACGCACGTGCCGTACAAGGGCGCCTCCGCGATGGCCACGGACCTGCTGGGCGGCCAGATCGACCTCGCCGTGATGGTGCTGTCCTCGGCGCTGCCGCATATCCAGGCGGGCCGCGTGCGCGCCTATGGCGTGACCGAGGGCAAGCGCGCCAGCGTGGCGCCGAACGTGCCGGCGCTGGCCGAGACGCCGTCGCTCAAGGGCGTGGACATGGGCGTCTGGTTCGGCCTGATGGCGCCTGCCGCCACGCCGCGCCCGGTGATCGACCGCCTGAACACCGAGATGCAGGCCGTGCTGGCCCTGCCGGACGTCCGCAAGAAGCTGGCCGAAGCCGGCGTGGAGGTGGCGCCGGCCAATCCGGCCCAGTTCGGCACCTTTATCAAGCGCGAGACGGCCCGCTATCGGACCATCGTGCAGACCGCCGATATCCGCGAGTAAATAGGATTCTTTCCATGACGCAGACGCCTCCCGCCTTCGCCGCCTATCCGGTGGAGGTCAGCTTTCCCGATATCCGCCCCTACGCCGCCGGCAACACCGGCATCGCCTACGTCCACACGTTCGATTCCGGCCTGCCGGGCCCGCATGTGATGGTCAACGCGCTGACACACGGCAACGAGGTCTGCGGCGCCATCGCCGTGGCCGGCCTGCTCGACCACGGCCTGCGTCCGCGCCGGGGGCGCCTGACGCTGGCGTTCGCCAATGTGGACGCCTACGCCACCTTCGACGCCGCCCGGCCCGATGCCTCGCGCTTCGTCGACCAGGACTTCAACCGCGTCTGGACCGCCGCCGTGCTCGACGACACCACGCGCGATTCCAGCGAACTGCGACGCGCCCGCGCCATGCGCCCCGTGATCGATACCGTGGACCTGCTGCTCGACCTGCACTCGATGCACGAGAAAAGCCGGCCGCTGATCGTCTCCGGGCCGCTCGACAAGGGCATCGCGCTGTCGAAGGCGCTCGGCGCCCCGGCGGACATCATCGTCGACGAAGGCCACCCCGAGGGCCGCCGCATGCGCGACTACGCCGGCTTCGGCGACCCGGCCAGCGCGCGCAACGCGCTGCTGGTGGAGTGCGGCCAGCACTGGGAGACCGCCGCCGTGGACGTGGCGCGCGACTGCACGGCGCGCTTCCTGCTGCAGGCGGGCATCGTCGAAGAAGCGGATTTGCCGGCCGGCTGGCTGCGCCCGCTCCCGGCGGCGCAGCGCGTGGTACGCGTGACCGAGCCCGTGGTGGCGGCGAGCATGGACTTCCGCTTCGCCGGCCCGTACACGGGGCTGGAAACCTTCGACCAGGCGGGCACCGTGATCGGCTGGCGCGATGGCGAGCCGGTGACCACGCCGTACGACCACTGCGTGCTGGTGATGCCGTCGCTGCGCCAGCTTCGGCCGGGTGTGACGGTTGTACGACTTGGTCGGCTGGACGTTTGATCGAACACATCCATGCAACCGGTTGCAATCGACATTGCATCCTGATGTGACCTATTAGAGTAAGCGTTCGATCCATTCAAGCCGGGGGGCGCGCCATCCGTTATTGACGCTGTGACGACCTGCCGTCAGAGCGGGCGTTGCCCGCGCGCCATAAAGGTGCGTGGAATTGCCACGGAGCGCCCCTTTTGACTTCTCTCTCACTCTCCCGACCCGCGTCGGCCGGCCGCGCGCGCGCGCTCGCCGGTAGCTGGAGCATCGGCACCCGCATCGCGCTGGTGGTGCTGGTCGTCCAGATCATCGCATTCGGCGCCTACGCGCTGGCGCTGTCCCTGAGCAGCATGCATCAGCTCGAGGACCAGGCCCGCGAGGCCATCTACGCCGAAAGCCAGACCCTCAGCGAACTGGTCGGCCAGCTCGACGACACCATCCTCCAGGAAGCCGACCGCTTCATGCTGAGCTTCGCGGCCGTATTGCCCGGCCCGTACAGCGTGGACCCGGCGCAGACCGTGGAAGTGGCCGGCAAGGCCACACCGACGTTCCGCAGCGGCGACCTCGTGCTCAATAACAGCTTCGACGTGCCCGACCGCTTCCTCGCCACCACCGGTGGCGTGGTGGCGACGGTGTTCGCGCGCACCGGCGACGACTACATCCGCGTGACCACCTCGCTCAAGAAGCAGGACGGCCAGCGCGCCATCGGCACGCTGCTGGACCGCGCCGGCGCCGCCTACACGGCCGTGGCGGCGGGCAAGTCCTACCGCGCGCTGACGTGGCTGTTCGGCAAGCCCTATATGAGCAAGTACGAGCCGGTGCGCGACGCTGGCGGCAAGATCGTCGGCGCGCTGTACGTGGGCGTGAACGTCGAGGCCGAGCTGGCGATGCTGAAGAACCGCATCCGCCGCAAAGCCATCGGCAGCGATGGCCACTTCATGGTGATCGACGCCCGGCCGGGCGCGGACCAGGGCAAGGTGCTGGTCGACCGGGCCGGCGGCGAGGGCTCGGTGCGCATCGACGCCAAGGACGCCGATGGCAAGACCTGGGTGCGCGACATGATCGCCGCCAAGGAGGGCTCGATGGTGCACACGGTGGCCATGGGCAATGACGGCAACGGCGCCACCGCCGAGCGCCTGACCGCGTTCGCCACCTACCCCGAGTGGCAGTGGGTGATCGCCGGCACGGTGCCGATGGATTCGCTGCGTGGCGAACTGGTGGCGAGCCGCAACCGCTTCCTGGCCGCCGGCCTGCTGGTGGCGCTGGCGGTGTCCGCCGCGTTCTGGTGGCTGCTGCGTCGCATGGTCAGCCAGCCGCTGACGCACGCGGCCGGCGCGGCCTCCCGGCTGGCCGAGGGCGACCTGACTGCCCGGCTGGACAGCCCGCGCAATGACGAGATCGGCGAGCTGATGCGCGCCATCGACGGCGTGGGGCAGGGGCTGACCGGCATCGTGGACAAGGTGCGCGGCAGCGTGGCGGCCATCGCCGGCAGCACGAGCCAGATCGCCAGCGGCAACGCGGACCTGTCGTCGCGCACGGCCTCGCAGGCGGGCAGCCTGGAGCGCACCGTGGCCAGCATCGAACAGCTTTCCGCCACCGTGAAGCAGAACGCCGACAACGCCCACGACGCCAACGCCGCTGTGGCCAGCGCCGCCGAGGCGGCCCGCGCGGGCGGGATGACGGTGGGCAAGGTGGTGGATACGATGGCCGAGATCCATCGCAACGCGCAGCAGGTGGTGGACATCATCGGCATGATCGACGGCATTGCCTTCCAGACCAACATCCTGGCGCTGAACGCCGCCGTGGAAGCGGCCCGGGCGGGCGAGCACGGGCGCGGCTTTGCGGTCGTGGCCGGCGAGGTGCGCAGCCTGGCACAGCGCAGCGCCAACGCGGCGGGCGAAATCAAGGGGCTGATCGAGCGGACCGTGACGGACCTGAAGTCTGGCAACGAGGCCGTGCAGCAGGCCGGTTCCGCCATCGACGACATGGTGCGGCGCGTGGAAGGCATGGCGGCGCTGATGAGCGACATCAGCGTGGCCTCCCGCGAGCAGGCGCAGGGGCTGGCGCAGGTCAGCGGCGCGGTGGCGGAGATGGATACCACCACGCAGCAGAACGCCGCGTTGGTGGAAGAGGCCGMCGCGGCCGCCGAGAGCCTGCATCACCAGGCGCAGGAGCTGCGCCAGGCGGTGGAGGTGTTCCGGCTGGCCTGATGGCTGGGCTGCTGGTTGGCCTGACTGCTGGCCTGACTGCTGGCCTGACCGGGGACGGTCAGGCGGCGGGTGCCGGCGCCGGGGCTGCCTCGGGCGCCGGTGCCGGGGCGGGCGCTGCCTGGGCCGGCTGCGGCTTGGGCTTCAGGCCCGGGAAGAGCTGGTCGACCAGTTCCTCGATCTTGGACGCCGGCGGGATCAGGTGGCTCAGGTTCACGCCGCCCGCGCTGCGGTTGGCGTTGAACAGGGCCTTGCCCACGCGCTCGCCGTTGCGGTAGATGGTGATGTCCGCCGAGGTCAGGAATGGCGTCACGTAGGTCTGGCGCTGGGCCGTGTAGGTGGCCGTCATCGGGCACGAGGCGATCGACGAATACGGCGGCAGCATCTTCACCTCGAAGTTGCGCGCGCGCAGCGAGGCCGCGAAGTCTTCCACATAGGCATTGCCGTTCACCTGGTTGGTGACCACGCAGAACAGCGCGCCATCGGCGCCAATCACCTGGTTGCCATCGACACGGAATTCGGCCGGGCCGCCATAGGCACCGGACTGGTAGCCGGCGATGGGGTCGTACGTGACCGGCCGGTCGACCGGGGTGACCGCCTGGTAGGTGGAACAGCCGGTGGCCAGCAGGGCCAGCGCAGCGGCAAGGGTTGCTCTCTTCATGGTGTGTCCTGGATCGCGTCGGCGAGGGTGCCGGCCGCCCGGGCTCACAACAACAAGCGAGGGGCGCAGTGCCGGCAGCATGCCTGCGTACTGTAGGCGTGCGGCGCGGCGGTCAATGCGGGGAACAGAGGGGGAAAATCGGCCCAGCCGTGCTGTCAGGCGGCCAGGCGGCCCGGGAGGCGCTTCTTCGTTAGGGACTTAGTTGGCGCCGCCACGTACCAGGCACTCGTTCAGCAGCGGCGTGCCACCCTCGGCCAGCCCGGCGCCGGTGCACTCCACGGCCACCTTCTGGCCGCGCCGGACCATCGTGGCGCGTGCCTCCACCTCGCATCGGCGCCCGGCCGGTCCGCAGATCTGTTCCGGCAGCAGCACGGCGCGGACCACCTGGCCCGGCGCATCGGTGCGGATCTCTAGAAACACCTCCGTCCCTTCACGGCGAATGCCGCTGGCCACGCCTTCCACGATGAAGTATTTGCCCCGATAGCGGTCGTCGGCCGCCCCGGTGTTGTCGCGATAGTCGTTGAGCAGGGCCGCCGCCGCGTACTCGGGCAGCCGGTCGGCGGGACGGTTCTCGTCGATGCTGATCGGATCGAGCGTGCCGTCGTGCGGAATGCCGCGCGGCACGCTGGCCGGCACCACCTCGGCCGTCTCGGCGGGAGCGGGCCCGGTCGGCACGATCTCGCCAGTGTCATTGCCGACAAACCACAGGATGCCGATGATCGCCACGAAGACGATGATGAGAAGGGTTTGCCGGAGACGGGACATCTTGGAGGGGGGCTGAGGAGGAAAAGCGGCAGTTTACCCGGTTGGGCCGCCCGAGACCCCATCGGCGTCGCCAACCTGCGCCAGCAACTGCGCCTTGGCCGCCGCCAGCACCTCGTTGGACAGCCCGGTGCCCAGCGTGGCGCGCGACAGCACGAGCGCGCCGACCATCGTCGACAGCTGCGCGATGGCCGCCGCGCGCCGTGCCGCCGGGTCGTCGCCCGGCTGCACGCCCTCGAGGATCTCGAGCAGATCGCGGATACCGTCGACAAAGGCCGCACGCACCGGTTTCTCCTCGCCCTCGCGGGCGACGTCATTGGCCAGCGCCGCCGCTGCGCAGCCGGTGCCGGCGGCGTTGCGGTTGCGCACGGACAGGTAGTTCTCGATCAGCCCGGCGAGGGCGGTGGCCTTGTCCGGAGATTCCTCCACCCGCTTGCGCCAGCGCGCGCCCGATTCCTCGAACGCCCGCGTGCAGGCGATGGCCGCCAGCGCATCCTTCGACGCAAAATGGCCATAGAACCCGCCATGCGTCAGCCCAGCCGCCCCCATGAGGTCCGCCACGCTGATGCCATGAAACCCCTGCTCGCGAAACAGCCGCGAGGAGACCTGTTCGATAGTGACGCGGTGCCGTTCGGCTTCCGCCTTGGAGACGCGGGGCATGTGTAACTCCGGTTCAGGGATGTGCGGCCCGGGCAGGCCCTACTTCCCAATACAAAACCGCGTGAAGATGGTTCCCAGCAGGTCGTCGCTCGTGAACTCGCCGGTGATGCTGTTGAGGTGGTCCTGCGCCAGCCGCAGTTCCTCGGCGAACAGGTCGAGCGCCTGGGCCTGTTGCTGCGCGCGTTCGGTGGCCACGTCGAGGTGGGACTGGGCGTTGCGCAGCGCGGTGAGATGGCGCTCGCGCGCGAGGAAGGTGCCCTCGTTGCCGGACTGCCAGCCGATCAGACGCAGCAGTTCGCGGCGCATGAGGTCGATGCCCGCGCCGGTGCGCGCCGAGATCCAGATCTCGGTCGGGTTCGGCCCGTTGGCCGCCACCACGTGCGGGCGGTTGCCGCCGAACATCATCTCGCCGGCGGCGGGCGCCATGTCGATCTTGTTCACCACGCGCACGATCGGCGCGCCCGGCGGCAGGCGGCCGCTGAGCTGGTCGTCGATGTGGTCGTCGATCTCGGACAGGCCATGCTCGATGTAGTCGGGGGCATCCACCAGATGCAGCACGATGTCGGCGCGGCCGATGGCCTCCCAGGTGCGCTCGATGCCGATGCGCTCGACCTCGTMGGCGGCGTCCTCGCGCAGCCCGGCGGTGTCGATGATGTGGAGCGGAATGCCGTCGATCTGGATCGTCTCGCGCACGCGGTCGCGCGTGGTGCCGGCAATCGGCGTGACGATGGCCAGTTCGGCGCCCGCCAGGGCGTTAAGCAGCGACGACTTGCCCACGTTCGGCTGCCCGGCGAGCACCACCGACAGCCCCTCGCGCAGCAGCGCGCCCTGGCGCGCCTGCTTCAGCACGCCGGCGAGGTCGCTGCGGATGCGGGCCAGCTGGCCGCGCGCGTCGGAGGCTTCGAGGAAATCGATCTCTTCCTCGGGGAAGTCCAGCGTGGCCTCCACCAGCATGCGCAGATGGATGACCTTCTCGACCAGCGCGTGGATGGCCTTCGAGAATTCGCCTTCCATCGAGCGCGCGGCGGAACGCGCCGCGGCCTCGGTGCTGGCTTCGATGAGGTCGGCCACTGCTTCGGCCTGGGCGAGGTCGAGCTTGTCGTTCAGGAAGGCGCGCCGCGTGAACTCGCCGGGCTCGGCCACGCGCAGGCCAATCTCGCGCCCGGACTCCAGGCAGCGCGACAGCAGCATCTGCATGACCACCGGTCCGCCGTGGCCCTGCAGTTCGAGCACCTCTTCGCCGGTGTACGAGTTGGGGGCGGGGAAGTACAGCGCGAGGCCGTGGTCGATCACGCAGCCGCGCGCATCGAGGAAGGGCAGGTAAGTGGCATGGCGCGGCTTGAGCGTCTGGCCGCAGACCGCGCGCATCACGGTGCCCACATCGGGGCCGGAGACGCGCACGACGCCGATGCCGCCACGACCTGGTGCGGTAGCGATGGCGGCGATAGGAAGCTGGGGAGCAGTCATGGGCACTATTGTCGCAGAACGGGATGGGTGCGGCGCATGCCGGCGGTTAGGGCGGGGTGGGTTTGGCTGTCGATTCGGCCATGGATTCGGTCGTCGATACACCGAGGCATTCCGCCATCAACCGACGTGCCACCGAGGCGTCGATCACGGCGCCGAGCTCCCCCTGCCTTGCCACGAGTTGCTTGCGCAGTCCTTTGCGATAGCACTTCGGCAGGACATCGGACAGCGCTTCGATCGCATAGCGCAGCCGCTTGTTGCCGATGCGGAGCTTGTGCACGTGCTCGGTCCGGCCGTCGCGCGCGGTGCGGGTGAGGTCACGTACCCGATCGCGTGCCTTGCGGATGCGCTTGCGGGCGAACGCGCCCAGCTTGCCGCGCGATTTGCGCCCGGCAAGGTGCAGCAGGTCTCGGTGCAGTGTAGGCAAAGGCGCCTGCCGATATCGTGACAATCGTGTAACCATGCCTTCCCGCGCGGCCGACCGGCGTGCCTGCGCGGTCTCGATCAGCGCCACCAGCACGGCATCGCCAGGATGGTCGGCCAGCGCCGGGGACAGCGTCTCGATGACGAACACGTCCCAGTCGCGCACGTCGCTGGCGGCGTTCGCCACGTCGCGCAGCGCCCGCTTCCAGCGGGCCTTGACGCGCGCGGGCTGTACCGGGCCGAAGGCCCAGGCCACGGCGCGCAGGTGTCGCAAGGCCACGCGCAGCGCGTGGACGTCCTCTGCCTGATCGCGGTGCAAGACCAGTTCCAGCCCGTCCTCCACGGCGCTGAGGCCCTGCGTGGCCAGGTCCACGAAGGCTTGGGCCGGACGCATGTTCCGGTGCAGGGCGGGGGCGGTTGGCATCGGCAACCTCTGACCTCCACGACAATGACTGTGTCACTGCAGTGTAGGCGATAGCGCACGCGTCGCCGGAGATGCTGTGACCGCTGCGCCGCACAAGGGCGCCCAAGGAGTTGCCGCTAGCGCGTGGCGACGATGAACACGCGCGGGAATGGCAGCAGCACCGTGCCGTCGGCCATCGCCGGGAAGACCTTGGCCAGCGCGGCTTCGTACTGGCGCAGGTAGTCGGCCTGCTCGGCGGCGTCCAGCGGCGCCAGGAATGGCCGCAGGCCGCTGCCCTTGAACCACTCCACCACGGCGGCGGGGCCGCCCTTGAGGGGATGCTGGTAGATGGTGCGCCAGACATCCACGCGCGAGCAATGCGGCTTGAGCAGTTCGTAGTACCAGCGCTCGGACGCCAGCGGCGTGCGCGCCTGCGCCGCCGCCGTGAGTTTGGGCGACCACGGCCCGTTCATGGCCGTCTCGCGCATCAGCAGGTGCGGCGGTTCGTCGAGGTTGTCCGGCATCTGCACGGCCAGGCTGCCGCCCGGCGCGAGCTTGCTCACCAGCGACGGGAACAGCGTGGCGTGATCGGGCACCCACTGGAACACCGCGTTGGCCAGGATCACGTCATAGGGGCCGGCGTCGGTCCACGTGGTGGCGTCGGCGAGGGCGAAGTCGATATTCGGCAGGCGCTTGCGGGCGGCCGTCACCATGTCGGCATCGCTGTCCAGGCCGGTGACCTGGGCGTCGGCATAGCGCGCCGCGAGCACCTCGGTCGAGTTGCCGGGCCCGCAGCCGATGTCGACCACGCGCCGCGCCTCGCGGGTGGGAATCGCCTGCACGAGGTCGCGCACCGGGCGCGTGCGCTCATCCTCGAACTGTACGTACTGGCTGGCCGACCATGTCATCTCGCGTCCTCTTCATCGTGGCTGGATCAGGGCACAAGCATACGCCGCCGGCGCACCAAAAAAGAAGCCCGGCGCGAGGCCGGGCTTACTTTCAGATTCGTCTCAGGCGAATGTCAGCGCGATCAGCCCTTGGCCACCGCCGCCGCCTTGCCCTTGCCGAGCATCCGGTTGATCTGCCATTGCTGGGCGATCGACAGGATGTTGTTCACGACCCAGTACAGCACCAGGCCGGCCGGGAAGAAGAAGAACATGAACGAGAACACCAGCGGCATGATCATCATGACCTTCGCCTGCACGGGGTCCGGCGGGGTCGGGTTCAGCTTGGTCTGCACGAACATCGACACGGCCATCACCACCGGCAGGATGTAGAACGGATCCGGCACCGACAGGTCGTGGATCCAGCCCAGCCACGGCGCGCCGCGCATTTCCACGGACGAGAGCAGCACCCAGTACAGCGCGATGAACACCGGGATCTGGATCACGATGGGCAGGCAGCCGCCCAGCGGATTGACCTTCTCGGTCTTGTACAGCCCCATCATCTCCTGGTTCATCTTCTGCGGATCGCCCTTGTGGCGTTCGCGGATGGCGGTCATGCGCGGCTGCAGGTCCTTCATCTTGCCCATGGACTTGTAGCTCGCCGCGGACAGCGGGAAGAACACCAGCTTGATCAGCACCGTCAGCGCGATGATCGACCAGCCCCAGTTGGCMAGCACGCCATGCAGCTTCTCGAGCAGCCAGAACAGCGGCTTGGCGAGGATGGTCAGCCAGCCGTAGTCCTTCACCAGCTCCAGGCCCGGCGTGATCTGCTCGAGCATGCGCTCTTCCTGCGGACCGGCGAACAGGCGGGCATCGGTGGTCACCGAGGCGCCCGGCGCGATCTGGCCCAGCGGCTGCTGGATGCCCACGCGGTACAGGTTCGGATCGATCTGCTCGGCGTAGAAGCTGTGCTGCTTGCCAGCCTGCGGAATCCAGGCGGAGGCGAAGTAATGCTGCACCATCGCCACCCAGCCGCTGGTGGTGGCAGCCGGCACGGTGGCCTTGCCCTTGGCGATGTCTTCGAAGCTCAGCTTGTGATACTTGTCGGCATCGGTGTAGATGGCCGGGCCGGTGAAGGTGCTGTAGAACTGCGACTGCTCGACCTTGCTGCCGTCGCGCGCCAGTTCCAGGTACAGCGTCGGCGAGATCGGCGCCGTGCCGGCGTTGGTCACGTCGAAGCGCGCATCCACCACGTAGCTGCCCTTGTGGAAGATGTAAGTCTTCACGAACTTCACGCCGCTCTTCTCGGCAGTCAGCACCACTTCGAGCTTGTCCTTGCCATCCAGCGTACGCGGACCCGGCGCAACCGAGAACACCGTGGTGTGGTTGGGCAGGTCGCCGCCGATCAGGCCGGAGCGCGCCATGTAGGTGCGGTTGGCGTCACGTTCGAACAGCACGACCGGCTTGCCGTCCTTCTCGTGGTGCTTGAGCATCTCCAGGCGGGACAGGATGCCGCCGGCCGTGTCGATCTCGGCACGCAGGTCGTCGGTGGTGACCACCACCTTCTCGCCCGTGGGCTGGGCAGCGGCCTGCGGGGCGCCAGGCACTGCGCCCGGCGCCGAAGCACCCGCGGTGGCCGATGCGTTCGCCTTGGGCACGTCGCCCTGCGCCGCAGCGCCGCTCGCGCCGCCGGCCGGGGCGGCCTGCTGCTGCGTGTTGGCGCTCGGGAAGAACATCGACGCGTGGCCGTTGGCGCGCTGCCAGTTGTCGTAGAGCAGCACGAGGGCCATCGAGAAGATGACCCACAGGATGGTGCGTTTGATATCCATGTCTCGMTATGGTCGGAGGAAATCAGGGTCTCGGGAGCCGGACCGTGACAGGCGGGCGGCCTGGCGCGGCGGAGGCAGGAGTCGCCGCGGCGGCATTCCCGTGTTTCGTGGGGTCGGGCACGGGATCATACCCGCCCTGCGTGAAAGGATGGCAGCGGCAGAGCCTGCACGCGGCCATCCAGCTGCCCCGGGCCGGTCCGTGCAGCACGATGGCGTCACGGGCGTACTCGGAGCAGGTAGGCAGGAAGCGGCACCGCGAGCCCAGGTACGGACTCAATGCGATCTTGTAGATGCGCAGCAGGGCAAGCAGGATTCGCTTCATGGTGGATATCAGGCAGGCGCGTTGGGCGTGGCAGGCGCCGCCGGGCCGGCCGCATCGACGGCGGGCGGGGCGGTGGGCAAGGGTCTGGCCGCCACCTCGAGCAGGCCGGCGATTTCCGCAAGGCACGCCCGCCGGACGGCCGTCCGGCTGGCGAAGTCCGCGCGCGGAAACTTGGCCTGCAGCCGCAACAGGATGTCGCGGCCCGCGAGTTTGGCTTGCTGGCCCCGGAACAGTTCCCGCGCCATGCGCTTCACGAGGTTGCGCTCGGCGGCGCGCGGCGCGAACTTCTTGCCGACGACGATGCCCAGCCGGGCCTGCGCCTGGCCGTTGGCTCGCACGTACAGCACGAAGTGTGCGCTGCGACGCCGTGGCCGCAAAGCAAAAACGGATGAAAATTCATCCGTCTTTGTGAGCCTCGCGGCTTTGGGAAAGGCATGGGTAGACACGCTGTGCAAAGCTAGCGGGATCGCTGGGCTTGCGGCGGCTGCCCCTGGCTGACCTGAGTGCGAGGCGGTGGCGGGGACGGTCAGTGCGCGGTGCGATGGCAGGCCATCGCGGCGCTCGACCGTCCGGGCCGGTCGCCCGGCGCTCAGATGGCCAGGCGCTTGCGGCCCTTGGCGCGACGAGCGTTGATGACGGCACGGCCGCCGCGGGTCTTCATGCGCACGCGGAAACCATGGGTACGCTTGCGGCGGGTAACGGAAGGTTGGTAGGTACGTTTCATGTTGCACTCTCTGGTTGATCCGGGCTTTCCGGGCGCCGGCCAATGCCGGGGCGCCTTGGCCGCCGCGTATGGTTCGCATGGGGCCGCCGCAATTCCGATCGGGTTTGCTGCGGTCTGCCGACGATTCTGGTTCTGTCTTGCTGCCGGCCGCCGCTGGCCTGGCTGAAGGCCGAGGCGCTGACGGGGGATCAGGCCGCTTGCCTKATGCCGCACATGTTTACACGTGGCGGTACGGGCCAGACCCGGCGATGCGCATACGTGATCCCCTGCCGCATCGCAGAACCCGCCATTTAACCGATATTCGCGCGAACTGTCAAGGCAACGGATGGCCAGTGCCGCCGACGCCGCCACAATGGCAGGCGCATGCGTCGGTGCGCCATTGTCCACAATGGCCGGTGGGTAACCTTGTGGGTATCCGGGGTCACCTATATGCGGTAGCCAAGATGTCCAACTCGTTGTTTCCGATGGATTATCAGCTGCCCAGGCCCCTCTCCGGGCCGTTCTTCCTTATAGGTTGTGCACAGCAATCCACTGAATTTTCACAACTTGTCCACAGGGTTATCCTTTGTGGATAACTTGAGGCGGGGGGTACAATCCCGGTCCAAACACTACACGGGCCGCGTGGCGCACGCACAACCCGGACTTCCTGCCTTGGTATACCGCTTGATCGGGCGATGCTTGCCGCACGCCGATGGGGTGGCATTGCCGCGTCGCGCTGGCCCCCGAGGGGCCGCGTGGCGGGAAGCCGGATGATTGGCGGGCACCCCGATACTCGTGACGCGCTGCGGCCTGGCGCGATCACCAAACAAGAACACATGCAAGATTTCTGGCAGGCGGCAGCCGCGCAACTCGAGCGCGAACTGACGCCGCAACAGTTCAAGACCTGGATCAAGCCGTTGGCGCCCGTCGCCTTCGACGAGGAGGCGCATGCGCTGCGGATTGCCGCGCCTAACCGCTTCAAGCTCGACTGGGTCAAGAGCCAATTCTCGGGCCGCATCACGGCCCTCGCCTGCGAATATTGGGAAGCGCAGGTTAGCGTTCACTTTGTCCTTGACCCTGCCGCCTCGGGGCGCGCGGCCGCCTATACCCAGCAGGCCACGGCACAGATGGGTGACAACGCCGGCGCGCACGCTGCAATGGGTACGCCGATGGGCGCACCCGGCAACGGCTATCCGAGTGGACAACACGGCGCTTCTCATGCGCCGCAGGGAACCGGTTATCCCGACTATCCGAACCCGGGCGCGCCGAGCGGCTATCCCGGCATGGCTGCCCTGAATCCCCAGGGCAACTACCCGGCGCGGCCGCAGATGCCGCAGGCGCCGCACACCGGTCATCCGCTGCAAGGCAATGCCGGCGGMCATGGCGCGGATATCGGTGATATCGACGTGGCCCAGATGGACCCGTCGGAGGCCAGCGCGCGTTCGTACCGCGTGCAGCCCCAGCATCCGCAGCATGTGCAGCAGCACCCGCAGCACCAACAACACCCGCAGCACCAGTCCCACCCGGGCCAGCCGCAGCCGATGGGCGGCGCCCAGCCTAGCGACACGGTGCATGAGCGCTCGCGCCTGAACCCGATCCTGACGTTCGACAACTTCGTCACCGGCAAGGCCAACCAGCTGGCGCGCGCCGCCGCGATCCAGGTGGCCAACAACCCGGGCAAGTCGTACAACCCGCTCTATCTCTATGGCGGCGTGGGCCTGGGCAAGACCCACTTGATCCATGCCATCGGCAATTTCATGCTGATGGAGAACCCGCGCGCGCGGATCCGCTACATCCACGCGGAGCAGTATGTGTCCGATGTGGTGAAGGCGTACCAGCGCAAGGCGTTCGACGAGTTCAAGCGGTACTACCACTCGCTGGACCTGCTGCTGATCGACGATATCCAGTTCTTCTCCGGCAAGAACCGTACGCAGGAAGAATTCTTCTACGCGTTCGAGGCGCTGATCGCGAATCGCGCGCAGGTGATTATCACCAGCGACACGTATCCGAAGGAAATCACCGGCATCGACGACCGGCTGATCTCGCGCTTCGACTCGGGGCTGACCGTGGCCATCGAGCCGCCCGAGCTCGAGATGCGCGTGGCCATCCTGATGAAGAAGGCCGCCGCCGAGAACGTGAGCGTGCCCGAAGAGGTGGCGTTCTTCGTCGCCAAGCACCTGCGTTCCAACGTGCGCGAGCTGGAAGGCGCGCTGCGCAAGATCCTGGCGTTCAGCAACTTCCACGGCAAGGACATCACGATCGATGTCACGCGTGAGGCGCTGAAGGACCTGCTAACCGTGCAGAACCGCCAGATCTCGGTGGAGAACATCCAGAAGACCTGTGCCGACTTCTACAACATCAAGGTCGCGGACATGTATTCGAAGAAGCGGCCCGCCAATATCGCCCG
This sequence comes from Cupriavidus sp. 05T42, assembly GCF_056396345.1. NCBI lineage: Bacteria > Pseudomonadati > Pseudomonadota > Betaproteobacteria > Burkholderiales > Burkholderiaceae > Cupriavidus > Cupriavidus sp. 05T42. The sequence goes on along the minus strand of NZ_JBFTLH010000004.1, from coordinate 258,261 downwards.
GCCGCGCCAGATCGCCATGTACCTGGCCAAGGAGCTGACGCAGAAGAGCCTGCCGGAGATCGGCGAGCTGTTCGGCGGACGCGACCACACCACGGTGCTGCACGCCGTGCGCAAGATCGCCGACGAGCGGAGCAAGGACGCGCAGCTGAACCACGAGCTGCACGTGCTGGAACAGACGCTCAAGGGGTGATGCCTGAGCCGGTGACGCAGGTGAATCCTGCGCCGCCTGGCACCGTTTTATGATTTTAAAGGTTGGCCTTGCCGGGCTGGCATACTACAGGGTGCGCGCCCGGCGGCAAACGGGCGACTGAACGAAACGCTTGGATCGCGGGAAATCGGCCTCAGATAAGGCTTTGCGGTGAGTCGGGGCGGCTTGGCGGGAAGAAATGACGGATCGTGGCTTTTTAGGCACAGCCGTCCTCCGCGCCGGAGCCGGCCCGCTTCACCGCAGCGGCTTATCCTTGGTACAATGCACAATTAACTCCTTGATTCCTAAGTGAATTTGGGGTTGCGCGCAACCTGCGGTCGCTGACGACAAACGACGAAGGATAAATTCAATGCAATTGGTCAAAACCTCGCGAGACAATCTGCTGCGTCCGCTGCAAATCGTGAGCGGCATCGTGGAGCGCCGCCACACCCTCCCGATCCTGGCCAACCTGCTGATTCGCAAGTCCGGCTCGAATGTTTCCTTCCTCTCGACGGACATCGAGATCCAGATCACCACCCACGCCGAATGCGGCGTTGGCAGCGACAGCGTGGCCACCACCGTGGCGGCGCGCAAGCTGCTGGACATCCTGCGCGCGATGCCTGACGGTGACGTGGCGCTGTCGCTGAACGACAAGCGGATGACGGTGCAATCGGGCAAGAGCCGCTTCGCGCTCCAGACGCTGGCCGCCGAGGAATTCCCGACTGTGGCCGAGGCTGCGGAGTTCAACGCGAGCGTGAGCCTGCCGCAGAAGACGTTCAAGCATCTGCTGGCGATGGTCCACTTCGCCATGGCGCAGCAGGACATCCGCTATTACCTGAATGGCATGCTGCTCGTCGTGGACGGCAAGAAGGTGATGGCCGTGGCCACCGACGGGCACCGCCTGGCGTACTGCGGCGTGGAACTCGAGACCGAGGCCACCGGCGGCGGCGCGCGCCAGGAAGTGATCATCCCGCGCAAGACCATCCTGGAACTGCAGCGGCTGCTCGAAGATAACGACGATCCCGTGCAGGTGCAGCTGGCGGCCAACCAGGTCAAGTTCACGTTCGCCAACATCGAACTGATCAGCAAGCTGGTGGAAGGCAAGTTCCCGGACTTCCAGCGCGTGATCCCCAAGGGCTACAAGAATGCGTTCGCGATCGACCGCGTGAAGCTGCAGCAGGCGCTGCAACGTACCGCCATCCTGACCACGGACAAGTTCAAGGGCGTGCGCTGTATCCTCGATACGCACATGCTGAAGATCAGCTCGACCAACGCCGATCAGGAAGAGGCGCAGGAAGAACTCGAACTCGATTACTCGGGCGACGCGCTCGATATCGGCTTCAACGTGACCTACCTGCTCGACGTGCTGGCCAACCTGAAGAGCGAACAGGTGCAGGTCAGCCTGGGGGACTCCAATTCGAGCGCCCTGATTACCGTACCGGAAGACGACAACTTCAAGTACGTCGTCATGCCGATGCGGATCTGATGACCGGGACTCCGGTCATGCCCGCCCACGCGGGGATGGCCGTGGACTGTCCAGTAGACAACCGGGCACACACCGCAGCAGGGGCAGGATCCCAACGATCCGCCCCTTTTGCCGTTTTTAAGTAACCCGCCATTGCGGACCCCAGACCCCGCGCCAGCCCGGCGTCGGGACCGGATTCCGCATTTGCCGTGAGTATCGTGAGTAGGAAAACATGACCGACCAGCAAAATCCGCAGCAGGAAAACTCTTACGGAGCCTCTTCGATCCAGATCCTGGAAGGCCTGGAGGCGGTACGCAAGCGCCCGGGCATGTATATCGGCGACACCTCCGATGGTACTGGCCTGCACCACCTCGTGTTCGAGGTCCTGGATAACTCCATCGATGAGGCGCTGGCTGGTTATTGCACCGAGATCCAGGTCACGATCCACAGCGACAACTCGATCTCCATCGTCGACAACGGCCGCGGCATTCCGCCGGCGGTGAAGTTCGACGACAAGCACGAGCCGAAGCGCAGCGCGGCGGAAATCGCCATGACCGAGTTGCACGCGGGCGGCAAGTTCAACCAGAACAGCTACAAGGTGTCTGGCGGCCTGCACGGCGTGGGCGTGTCCTGCGTGAACGCGCTGTCCAAGTGGCTGCGTTTGACCGTGCGCCGCGACGGCCAGGTCAACCTGATCGAGTTCGCCAAGGGCGAGGTGCAGAACCGCGTGATCGAGACCGTGAACGGTCCGGATGGCAACCCCGTGGAAGTCTCGCCGATGAAGGTCATCGGTGCGACCGACAAGCGCGGCACCGAAGTGCACTTCCTGGCCGACGAGGAAATCTTCACCAACGTGGAGTTCCACTACGAGGTGCTGTCCAAGCGCATCCGCGAACTCTCGTTCCTGAACAACGGCGTGCACATCCGCCTGACCGACCAGCGCACGGGCAAGGAAGAGGATTTTGCCTACTCGGGCGGCGTGAAGGGCTTCGTCGAGTACATCAATCGCGCCAAGACCGTGCTGCATCCGACCATTTTCTACGCGAATGTCGAGAAGGAAGGCATCACGGTGGAAGTGGCCATGCAATGGAACGATGGCTACAACGAGCAGGTTTTGTGCTTCACGAATAATATTCCGCAGCGCGACGGGGGGACCCACCTGACCGGCCTGCGCGCGGCAATGACGCGGGTCATCAACAAGTACATCGAAGAAAACGAGATCGCCAAGAAGGCCAAGATCGAGACGTCCGGCGACGACATGCGCGAGGGCCTGTCCTGCGTGCTGTCCGTGAAGGTGCCCGAGCCGAAGTTCAGCTCGCAGACCAAGGACAAGCTGGTGTCGTCCGAAGTGCGTCTGCCGGTGGAGGAACTGGTAAGCAAGGCGCTGACCGACTTCCTGCTGGAAACGCCGAACGACGCCAAGATCATCTGCGGCAAGATCGTGGATGCCGCTCGTGCGCGCGAGGCGGCCCGCAAGGCCCGCGAAATGACGCGCCGCAAGGGCGCTTTCGACGGCATGGGCCTGCCGGGCAAGCTGGCCGACTGCCAGGAGCGCGACCCGGCGCTGTCCGAACTGTTCCTGGTGGAGGGCGACTCCGCAGGCGGCTCGGCCAAGCAGGGCCGCGACCGCAAGTTCCAGGCAATCCTGCCGCTGAAGGGCAAGATCCTGAACGTGGAACGCGCGCGCTTCKACAAGATGCTGTCCAGCCAGGAAGTGCTGACGCTGATCACGGCGCTGGGCACCGGCATCGGCAAGGACGACTACAACCTCGAGAAGCTGCGCTACCACCGCATCATCATCATGACCGATGCGGACGTGGACGGCTCGCACATCCGCACGCTGCTGTTGACGTTCTTCTATCGCCAGATGCCGGACATCATCGAGCGCGGCTATGTGTACATCGCCCAGCCGCCGCTGTACAAGATCAAGCACGGCAAGGAAGAGCGGTACATCAAGGACGACAACGAACTCAACGCCTACCTGCTGAAGCTGGCGATGGAGAAGGCGTCCCTGACGCGCCCGGACGGCAGCGAGATCATGGGCGACGCCCTGACCGAGCTGGCGCGCCAGTACCAGCTGGCCGAAGGCGTCATCGGCCGCCTGTCCCGCATCGTCGACCCGGACGCGCTGCGCGCCATCGCCGACGGCGTGGTGCTGGATCTCGACAACGCGGCAGCGGCGGAAGCCTCGGCCGTGGCGCTGAAGGCCAAGCTGGCCGAGATGCACGCCAAGACGCTGCTGGGCGCCGCCGTGAACGACGACGGCACCGCTGACGTGTATGCGCAATTCGACGAGAAAACCGACAAGMACCGCCTGATGATCGCGCGCCGGCACCACGGCAACGTGCGCCTGTCGCACCTGGACGCGGACTTCGTCCATGGCGCCGACTACGCCGCACTCGCCCGCGCCGCCACGACCTTCCAGGGCCTGATCCCGGAAGGCACCAAGGTCAAGCGCGGCGAAGGCGAACGCCTGCGCGATCAGACGGTGTCCGACTTCCACCAGGCCATGCAATGGCTGCTCTCCGAAGCAGAGCGCGGCGTGTCCCGCCAGCGCTACAAGGGCCTGGGCGAGATGAACCCCGAGCAGCTGTTCGAAACCACGCTGGACGTGACCCAGCGCCGCCTCCTGCGCGTGCAGATCGAAGACGCCATCGCGGCCGACCAGATCTTCACCACACTGATGGGCGACGAAGTGGAACCGCGTCGTCATTTCATTGAGTCGAATGCGCTGGTGGCGCGGAATATTGATGTTTGAGGTGGTGCGCCGATCCTAGCGAGATCATAAAAACGCTAGTCATCAAATGGGGTTACGGCTTGCCAGGCCGTAACCCTTTTTCATTGAAGTGAGACTGTCCATGCCTCTCATCGATATCAAGAATCTCCAACTCGCCGCCGMCGCCTTTGGCGAGCGGCGCGGCTGGGGCAAGTATCACAGCCCCAAGAATCTCGCCATGGCGCTGAGCGTCGAGGTGTCCGAACTCGTGGAAATCTTCCAGTGGCAGACGGAAGAGGAATCCCGCAACGTCATGGCGACCGCGGAGCGGGCGCATGTGGAGCAGGAACTGGCGGATATTACGATTTACCTCACGCAGCTTGTGACGGCGTTGGGGGTGGATCTGGATGCCGCGGTGAGGGCGAAAATGGAAATGAATGCGGTGAAATATCCCCCACCTGCGGGGGAAGCGTAGCGGAATCGAATTCAGGCACACTCGCGGCATAAGGACGAATTCAAAAACCCTACGGGCGTAAGCGAGCATCGCGATGGCAAGAAGAAATAATAACGGTGTCTTCGAGGATCTTTTCGGTATTGCCCGGATGTTGCCATGGTGGGCCAGCGTAGTCCTTGCTGTGGTCGCCTACGGCATATTGCATCGTTATGCCATCGCCGACGTTCCCACCAATGTGCCGCCTGGTCAGATCGGCAGTATGGTTGTTGCACAGATGGTCAAGGCGTTCGCCACATATGGCCAGTACATCGTCCCTACCATCGTTCTCGCAGGCGCGTTGGCGTCGTATTTTGAAAAGAAAAAGCGAGAGAGGCTTATTGGCGCGGTAGCCGCTGATGCGTCAGGTAAAGCCCTGAATCAAATGTCGTGGCGCGAGTTMGAAATGCTTGTGGGACAGGCGTTTCGCGCAGATGGCTATACCGTGACAGAAGTCGGTGGCGGTGGAGCTGACGGCGGCGTGGACCTACAATTGCGAAAGTCCGGCGAGATATTCCTGGTTCAATGCAAACAGTGGAAGGCGTACAAGGTCTCCGTGAAAGTGGTTCGGGAACTCTACGGCGTCATGACGGATAGAGGCGCGGCTGGCGGTTTTGTCGTGACGTCAGGCGTTTTCACGTCGGATGCGGCGGCATTTGCCAGGGGCAAGAATATCGAACTCGTGGATGGCGCGTCGCTATTGGCTCGKATTCGAAAAAACGAAGCGATCGCGCCATCTCCTGCACTGTCGGCACAATATACCTCCGTCGAACCGATGGCCTCAAGTGCCGGCCCGACGCCAGCTTGCCCGAAGTGCGGTGCACAGATGCTCCAGCGGATCGCAAAGCAAGGCGCTAACGTGGGTAAGGCATTTTGGGGATGTGAGGCGTTTCCAAAGTGCCGTGGTGTTCGGGGACTGTGAGGGATACGGTTTTCGCGGATAGAGCGGGCTGTCTCGGATCTGCCGACTTACCGATCGGGAAGATTTCCTTCCTAAATCGCTCGATAGACGCTTTCGCGTTATCGATCGGTAATTTTCTTCCTACACATTCCCGATTGCCACGCGCCAGACCCGCGCTGCAGCGTCTCCCTCATACCGCACAAACGCCACGCTGGACACCATCGGCTCAACAATAGGAATCTTCTCCATCGGGGTGACGATCAGGCATTGCACGTTGGCGGCGCCTAGCCGTTGTAGCCAGTTGCGCGTGGTGTCGTCGTCGCCCCGCCAGAATKATTCATCCAGCACGGCGAGGTGGAAGCGGTAGGGCCGAGCCGCCTCTGCGGTGGCCAGCGCGGATGGCGCGTCGCGTAGTTGTTCGTCCAGAAGTGCCCAGTCGCGTGCGTCGGCGTCGATGCGGGCCTGGAGCCAGCGGCGCATGCTCTCGCGGCAGGGGTCGCATGATTCCACGGTGGGCGCGTGTTGCCCGAACGCCTCGGCGCGCAGCGCGTCGAGCATGTCGAGGCTGGCCGACTGCATGGCGGGTTCGGACGCGGCCAGTAGGTCTTCCGCCTGCTGGCGCTCCGTTTCTGCGATGGCCATCGCCGTCTGCGCCGCCGTGCGGGCGTCGCGGCAGGCATCGAGCGATTGCTCGCATGACCGGATTGTCCCTCGTAACTCCTCCAGCCCATCAGCCAGTTGCTGGAGGATGTCCGAGGCATTCTGGAGTCGTTGCTTTTCCTCGCCGAGCCGCGCGGCGTCGCGCGCCGGCATGTGCCAGTCGATTTCGTGGAAGTCTAGAAAAGCGGAGAGTTGTGAGAGCGCTGCGGACGGCGCATGGGCCCGGCGCGCCGCCAGCCGCTCGCGTTGGGCGAGGAAGTCCGCCTCGGTGGCGGCAGGCGCTTCGTTGACGGAGGCAATCAGCGTGGCGTACAGCGTTGCGCGTTGCCGGCGGATGTCGCGTACCCGTTCGAGTTGCTCGATATCGATGTCGAGTTGCGCGATCCGCTCGCCGCCACTCGCGGAAATGCTATGCCGCAGGTGCAGCGCCTGGGCGCGCAGCGCGGCGTGGCGCTCCACTTCATCCAGCACGCGGCGGTCGTGTCGCGCCCAGTCGTCGGCCAGTTGTCCGAGCCGCACCTCCAGCAGCGCGAGCTTGAGGCTGGCAAAGTAGCCGTCCAGCGCGTCGCGGCAGGCGCGCAGAGCCTCGACGGGTAGCGGATCGCCGATGGTGAAACAGCGACGGAACCATGCGTGATACCGCGCGAAGGTGTCGAAGGATTCGGCGCCGACCGTGCGCAGCGATTTGCGGAGGGCGACGAGGTCGCCGTCGAAGTGAGAAAGATCCCCGCCGATGCTCAATTCATGCGGCGCGGCGACGAACAGCCGCGCGGGCAGGGGCTGATCCGCCGMGCTAGGGAATATCTGGGCAAGGGTGACCGTTCTGTCGAACGCGGCATTGTGGAAGACGCCAAGCAGCATGGCGGGCCGATCCGTCGCATGCGGCGTGATAGCGGGGTTCGGGGCCGGGAGTAGGAGCATTCTCAAGGCCTCKACCAGGGCGCTCGTGCCTGGCCCGAGGTTGCCAGTCAGCACGGCATGGCGGCCGTCGGGACACATCGATGTCACACCTTGCCGGAACGGCCCCCAGTTCGAGACCTCGAGCCGCATCAGGCGGAATCCTGCATCCAGTGTGGTGGCCTCGATATCCGGGGCCACCGTCTCCGGTGCCATGGTGGGTGGCCTATCCATCGACGCCTCGCGTGCGCTCGGTGGAGGTGCCGCGCAGTTGTGTCTGATAGGCGGCCAGCCGCGCGTCGAAATCGGCCAGCCATTGGGTGTCGATAAATGCTTTCAACACCCGGCGGACTTCGTACGAAGGTGTTTCCGTTTGGCCCGCGCGCCGCAGGAAGCCGAGTTCGACGATCTTGCCCACATGCGAGTCGACCATGTCGATAAGTTTGGCTTCATTGCTGCCCGAAGGCAGGAACGTGCGTAGCAATTCAGCGATGTCTTCGCGCGTCAGGATCAGTGGGCCATCGAGACCGGCAGCGTCGAATTCGGCGAGCGCCTTGCGCAGCAACGCCAGCGTGAGGCTGACCGCGTAGGACAGGGGGCGTCTGGCGATCAAAGAGGGCGCCGTGGCATCTGCCGCTGGCGCTGATAGCACTCGTAGAAATGCGAATCCATCGTCCTCGTCGACGACCAGGGCGAGGCCCAGCACGGCCACATAGTCGCGCACGGCTGCCTGCTGTGACACGAGTGCCTGCCAAGCGCTGGGTGAGTCTTCGCGGCACAGCACCCCTTTGAGCAGCGGGACCACAAGGGGCGACAGGGCGTGGGGACCGTGCGCGCTCATGATCCATGTCTCACAAAGACGACGCGTGGCATTTGTGCGCCGCGTGTCAGCGGCTCGCCGCCCATGCCGCGCGCGTGCCAGGTGACGGTCTCGGTCGCCGCCTCATCGACGACGCAATGGAAGGTATCGCCAGTCAGTTGCAGATAAGTCAGCAACTCCGCGAGGCCGTGTTCGAGTGGGTGGTCCCCGCAGAGGGATTGCAGCGAGACTTGCGGCTGGCTGCGTAGCGCAGCTTCGACCCGTCGTTTGAGAAGGCTCTGACTCAGGGCCGCAGCCGGCGGCGGCTGATACAGCACCCGCTCCATGGGCAGGTCGATGTGAGCCGCCGTCTCGTCGATCGACGAAAACAAGCCGGCTGGCGGGGTGTCGCGCAGTGCCAGGGCCCGTGCCTCGATGCTTTGCAGAATGGCCGGGAGCGTGTCGGGGTCGATGCGCAAGGCGGGCCCTCCGGGTTAGGTGAGGCGGCTGGAATCGGTTGTAGTGTGCCTTCGGTCGCCACATTCAGGAAGCAACATTCCCGCCATGAATCGTCATGCGACGAAAACGTGGCGTTGGCCGGACACGCCGCTGCGCGCTAGACTGGTATGCATCGCATTTTGCGTGATTGGCGGAGGTGGTCATGGCAGTGCGCAAGCAAGGCAAGACGGTAGGTAACATCCACATCGGCATCGGCGGATGGAGTTTTGCGCCATGGCGCGACAACTTCTACCCGTCCGGGCTCGCGCAGGCGCGCGAACTCGAGTACGCAAGCCGTCACCTGACCGCCATCGAGATCAACAGCACCTATCACGGGACACAAAAGCGAACGTCATTCGCCAATTGGCGCGATGCGACCCCGGATGGCTTCGTGTTCTCGGTGAAGGCGTCGCGCTTCGCCACCAACCGGCGCATCCTGGCCGAGTCGGGCGACTCCATCGCCCGCTTCATCGACAGCGGCATTGCCGAGCTGGGCAAGAAACTCGGTCCCATCGTCTGGCAATTCGCGCCAACCAAGCAGTTCGTGGCCGATGACTTCGAGGCATTCCTGACCTTGCTCCCGGATGCTGTCGAAGGCGTGAAGCTGCGGCACGTGCTTGAGGTGCGGCACGAGAGCTTTATGTGCGACGACTACCTGAAACTCGCGCGCAAGTTCAAGGCGGCCACGGTGTACACAGATTCGCCAAAGTTTCCGTCGTTCGCGGACCCGACCGCGGACTTTGCCTATGCGCGGCTGATGAACGCGCAGGCCAAGCTCAAGACCGGCTATGCGCCGAAGGACCTCGACGCCTGGGCCGCGCGCGCCACCGCGTGGGCCGGCGGTAGCGTGCCGGACGACCTGCCGCGCGTGGATGAGCAGGCCGGCGCCCGTCAGAAGCCCAAGGGGTTGTTCCTGTTCTTCATCAACGGGGCGAAGGAGCACGCGCCGGCGGCGGCGCAGGCCCTGCTCGAGCGGCTGGGATGGGCGCCGACCGAGGACGTGCCGGTGAAGAAGCCCGCCGCGCGCAAGGCTGCGTGACTGAAGCCGGTTTCCGAGCCACCCCCGCCGCACCCCCGCCGCTATAATCCGGCATGACTTCGAGCCCAACCCCCAACTCCACCGCCCCCGCCACGACTTCGGCAGGCGCGCCGTTCTCTGATCTGGCGCTGTCGCCCGCTATGCTCGCCACGCTGGCGCAGCTCGGCTACGACACCATGACGCCGATCCAGGCCGCCAGCCTGCCGCTGGCGCTGGCCGGGCAGGATCTGATCGCGCAGGCCAAGACTGGTAGCGGCAAGACCGCCGCCTTCGGGCTTGCGGTGCTGCATCGGCTCGACGCACGCCGCTTCGACGTGCAGGCGCTCGTGCTCTGTCCCACGCGCGAGCTGGCCGATCAGGTCACGCAGGAAATCCGCCGCCTGGCGCGTGCGGAAGAGAACATCAAGGTGCTGACGCTGTGCGGCGGGTCGCCTATGCGGCCACAGGTCGACAGCCTTATCCATGGCGCGCATATCGTTGTGGGCACCCCGGGGCGCATTCTCGATCACATCGAGCGCGGCAGCCTGGACCTGCGCGGTATCAATACGCTGGTGCTGGACGAAGCGGACCGCATGCTCGACATGGGCTTCTTCGATGACATCGCGTTCGTCGCCAACCATTGCCCGAAGGACCGCCAGACACTGCTGTTCTCGGCCACCTACCCGCCCGGCATCGTCAAGCTGAGCCAGCAGTTCCTGAACAAGCCGCGCGAGATCAAGCTGGCCGAGACGCACGGCGCCAGCAAGATTCGTCAACGTTTTTACGAGGTGGAGGATGGCGACCGCCTGCAAGCTGTGGGCCGCCTGCTCGATCACTTCCGGCCTGCCAGCACGCTTGCCTTCTGCAATACCAAGGCGCGTTGCCGCGATCTCGTCGAATTGCTGCGCGCGCAGGGCTTCGAGGCCCTGGCGCTGCATGGCGACCTGGAACAGCGTGACCGCGATCAGGTGCTGGTGCAGTTTGCGAACCGGAGCTGCTCGGTCCTGGTGGCCACGGACGTGGCAGCCCGCGGTCTCGACATCGCCCAGTTGGAAGCCGTGATCAACGTCGATGTCACGCCCGACCCCGAGGTGCATGTGCACCGCATCGGCCGCACGGGCCGCGCGGATGCCGAAGGCTGGGCGTTCAGCCTGGTCAGCATGGATGAAATGGGGCGCGTGGGGAACCTGGAACAGCATCAGGGCGGCGAATTCGAATGGCACGCGCTGACCGAGCTGGTGCCGAAGAGCAAGGAGCGCCTGCTGCCGCCGATGGTCACGCTGCAAATGCTCGGCGGCCGCAAGGAAAAGATCCGCGCGGGCGACATCCTCGGCGCGCTGACCGGCGAGGCCGGCTTCACCAAGGAACAGATCGGGAAGATCAACGTGATGGAGATGTCCACGTACATCGCCGTGGATCGTGCCATCGGCAAGGAAGCGGTCAAACGGCTCAACGATGGCAAGGTCAAGGGCCGCAAGGTGCGGGTGCGGATGCTGACCGAGTAACGCGCGACTTCGCTGCTGGGAATTGTGCGCAAGAAGAAACAATAGGGCACGTCGGCTTGCTTACAAAGATTCGTGAAAGTCACCCTGTAAGCGCCGACTATCCTTTGCTAATCTGAATGAGCGGCCGGCGGCGTATGCGGGGGCAAGACAGCGCGGCGGGCCGGTGCAGCGATTTMCCCAGACAGCAATAAGGAGTCGGTCTATGAAAACCGCACGGCAGGTTCTGGAAGCGAAGCCAAATCAGGCGATCTTCAGCATTCCTCCTTCAGCGACGGTCTACGCCGCGCTGCAACTGATGGCGGAGAAAGGCATCGGCGCGTTGCTGGTGATGGAGCACGGCAAGATCCAGGGCATCCTCAGCGAACGCGATTACGCCCGAAAAGTGATTCTGATGCAACGTACGTCGCGCGAAACGCTAGTGCGGGAGATCATGACCTCAGCGGTGATCTATGTGCGGGCGGACCAGACCACGGACGATTGCATGAGCCTGATGACGCGGCACCGCCTGCGCCACCTGCCCGTGATGGAAGGGGACGAACTGCTCGGCATGCTGTCGATCGGCGACCTCGTGAACAACATCATCAGCGAACAGCGTTTCGTGATCGAGCAACTCGAACACTACATCACCGGCGGCTCGCGCTAGCGGCCATCAGGCCACGGACGCGCCATGTGGCGCCGTGGCCACTTCTCGCCAAAATTCATTGCTACGTCAACGATGGCTTCCGCATATAATTATGCGGATACTGAATTAGGCCGTCCCCACGCAAGGGATGGTCCCCGCAGCCTCCATCCCGCCGTAGCCACATGTCGTCGCCCACCTCGCCGCAATCCGCCGTGGAGGCTACCGCCTCCGTTCCCGAACATCCGCCCATCGTCCACGATCACCGCGCCATCATGCGGGTGATCGGCGGCATCGTGTTATGTATCCTGCTCGCGGCGCTGGACCAGACCGTGGTCATCCCCGCCGTGCCCGCCATTGCGAATGATCTCAACGGATTTGGGCATCTGTCGTGGATCGTCACTGCCTACCTGATCGTCTCCACCGTCACCACGCCGCTGTACGGCAAGCTGTCCGATAGCTTCGGGCGGCGGCGCCTGCTGATGGTGGCCATCACGCTGTTCATCCTCGCCTCCGTGGCGTGCGCGCTGGCGCAGTCGCTGACGCAGCTGATCCTGTTCCGGGCGCTGCAGGGCGTGGGCGGCGGCGGGCTGATGTCGCTGGCGCAGGCGGCCATTGCGGACGTAGTGGCGCCGCGCCAGCGCGGGCGCTACCAGGGCTATCTGGCGATGGTCTGGGCGATGGCCTCCATCGCCGGGCCGCTGGTGGGCGGCTGGGTGTCTGACCATCTGTCCTGGCGCTGGCTGTTCTGGATCAACGTGCCGCTCGGCGCGCTGGCCATGGCGATGTGCTACCGGGGCCTGGCCAACCTGCGCCCGCGCGGCGGCCGGCCGCGCGTGGACTGGCTGGGCGCGCTGCTGCTCGCGGTGGCCATCGTCGCCTTCCTGCTCGCCATGAGCTGGGCCGGCGATGCCTTCGACTGGATCTCCCCGGAAACCGGCGCGCTGCTGGCCATCACGGCCGGGGCGCTGGCGCTGCTGACCTGGCAGGAACGCCGCGCGGCGGACCCGATGCTGCCGCCGCGTCTGTTCCGCAACCGCGCCTATGTGATGGGCGTGGGCGCCTCGGCGCTGGCCGCGCTCAATATCTTCCTGTGCATCTTCGCGCTGCCGCTGCATTTCCAGCTGGCGCGCCATGCCGATGCCGCGATGTCCGGCCTGCTCGTGGTGCCGTTCCTGCTGTCCACCGTGGCCGGCAACCTCGTGGTGGCCTGGCTGGCGCCGCGCATGGGACGCATGCGGGGCATTCTCAGCGCCGGCTTCGTGTTGGCCGCCATCGGCCTGAGCGCGCTGGCTGGCGCTACCCCGGACGTGCCCACGGCTGCCGTCCTGCTCGCCATGACGGTGGGCGGCGTGGGGCTGGGCATGGCGATGGTCGGCACGCTGATTTCGGTACAGAACGCGCTCGAGCGCCGCGACATGGGCGCCGGCACCGGCGCGCTGCTGGTGGTGCGCTCGCTCGGCAGCGCGATTGGCGGCGCACTGGCCGGCACGCTGCTGGCGCTGGAGTTCCGCGAGGCGATGGGCCGCGCCGGCGTGACCCAGGCGCTGGACCTTGGCGCGCTGCGCCACGGTAGCGAGGCGATGGCGCATCTGTCGCCGGCCGTGCGGCAGGTGCTGTCCGCCGGCGTGGAGTCGGGCTTCCAGCTGATTTTCGCGGCGGGCGCGGTGGCGGCGGTGGTGGCGTTACTGATCGTGCGGCGCATGCCGGACCTGGAACTGCGTACCAGCGTGACCGAGCACGCCGCGACGGCGGTGATGGACTGACCCCCGGACGGATGGCGGCCGCCATCTTCCATCATCGATCCTGCAGCACGGAGTGCAGTGAACCCGACGAAGGCGTAGACTGCGGAGGCTACCTTTCACGCCCCAATATGGAGTCGCCCGTCATGACCCGCATGGTCCCCCCGACCCGGATGCGCCACCCGCGCACGGCCACCCTGACGCTCCAGCGCCGCGCGCTGCTCGCCGCCCTGGCGGTGTCCGCGATGGCCGCCGCCACGGCCAGCCTGCTGCCGCGCGCAGCCCACGCCGCCGAGAAGTCGACCCCCACAGCCGCCGCTTCAGCCGGTCAGGCCGGCAGTTGCCCGGCGACGCTCAACTTCAAGTTCCCGCGCCTGCAGGACGAGTCGCCCCAGAATCTGTGCCAGTACGCCGGCAAGGTCGTGCTGGTGGTCAACACGGCCAGCTACTGCGGGTTCACGCCGCAGTATGAGGGCCTCGAGGCGCTCTACGCCAAGTACCGGGAGCGCGGCCTGGTCGTGCTCGGCTTCCCGTCGAACGATTTCTCGCAGGAGCCCGGCTCCTCGAAGGAAATTTCCGACTTCTGCTACAACACCTACGGCGTCAAGTTCCCGATGCTGGGCAAGTCCCACGTGMGCGGCAGCGATGTCAACCCGATGTACGAGCTGCTGGCCAAGGAAACCGGCACCGCGCCGAAGTGGAACTTCTATAAATACCTGATCGACCGCAAGGGGCAGGTCGTCGGCAGCTACAACAGCATGGTCAAGCCGGACGACAAGCAACTCGTGGCCAATATCGAGAAGCTGCTCAGCACGCGCTAAGACCGCATGACCGACCTTTGATCCCCGTCAAAGGTCGAACCGCCCCCGCTGGTACTTTCGCCGATTCAAAACAAAAACGAGCGAAAGGGGGGCCGCGATGGCTATCGCGCTATATGAATCGAGCGAGCATGTCTGCATGGTGTTCACCGACCTGGTGGACGATGGCGACGGGGACGTCGTGCAGTCGAACCAGTTCCTGGTGGTCAACCACGGTCACGGGGCGTTGATCGATCCCGGCGGTGCGCTGACCTACGGCGAGCTGTATATGGCGATCAGCCGCCACTTTCCGCCCAAGCGGCTCGACTACGTGCTGGCCTCCCATGCCGATCCGGACATCGTGGCGTCGGTGGGCCGCTGGCTGACGGCATCGGACAGCAAGGTGTTGATCTCGCAGGTATGGGCGCGCTTCCTGCCCCATATCTGCCAGGCCGGAAAGATGGCCGGCCGCGTGGTCGGCATTCCGGATGCCGGCATGGTCGTGCCGCTCGGCGCGAGCAACCTGATCGCCGTCCCCGCCCACTTCCTCCATTCGGAGGGCAATTTCCACTTCTACGATCCCATCAGCAAGATCCTGTTCTCGGGCGATCTGGGCGCGGCCATGACCACGGCCGCCGAGGCCGGCGCGGTGGTCGAGGACTTCGACGCCCATCTCCCGCGCATGCTGCCGTTCCATCGCCGCTATATGAGCGGCAACCGCGCGTGCCGGCTCTGGGCCGAGATGGCGCGGACCATGGATATCGAATGGATCGTGCCGCAGCACGGGCCGTCGTTCCGGGGCCGGGCGATGGTGAAGCGCTTTATCGACTGGGTGGGGCAGCTCGAATGCGGGCTCGACCTGCTCGACAGCTCCCACTATCGCGTGCCGGCCGGGGCGTAAACGTAGCGCGTGGTGGTGACCCTGGCGGTACTTCTCCACCGGGGATGTCTCCGCTGCTGCACAGGACAAGCCGGCCAGATTCCGGCTATCCTCGGTTTCCTTGCCGTCTCGCTTCCCACGGCCAGCCCAGAAACCAAGGAAATCACCATGAAACTAGTACGCGTAGGACAGCCCGGTGCAGAGCGCCCGGGCGTCGTGGATCGTGATGGCCGCGTGCGCGACCTGTCTGCCGTGATCGGCAACATCGGCCCGGACGAACTGGCGCCGGCCGCGCTGGCCCGGCTGGCCGCGATCGACCCCGCCACGCTGCCGCTGGTGGAGGGCGCCCGCCACGGCGTGCCCTGGACCGGCATCGGCAAGATCATCGCCATCGGCCTGAACTACGCTGACCATGCCGCCGA
This sequence comes from Cupriavidus sp. 05T42, assembly GCF_056396345.1. Taxonomy (NCBI): domain Bacteria; kingdom Pseudomonadati; phylum Pseudomonadota; class Betaproteobacteria; order Burkholderiales; family Burkholderiaceae; genus Cupriavidus; species Cupriavidus sp. 05T42. The sequence continues at coordinate 242,665 of NZ_JBFTLH010000004.1, read as the reverse complement.
AGCCGGCATGCCGCTGCCGGCCGAGCCGATCGTCTTCCTGAAGGCCAATTCCTCGCTGAACGGCCCCAACGATGCCGTGATGCTGCCGTTCGGTTCGGAGAAGTCCGACTGGGAGGTGGAGCTGGGCGTGGTCATCGGCACCACCGCGCGCAATGTCTCGAAGGCCCAGGCGCTTGAGCACGTGGCGGGCTACTGCGTGGTCAACGATGTGTCCGAGCGCGAGTTCCAGATCGAGCGCGGCGGCACCTGGGACAAGGGCAAGGGCTGCGACACCTTCTGCCCGGTCGGCCCCTGGCTGGTCACGCGCGACGAGGTGCCCGAACCCCAGAACCTGGCGATGTGGTTGGACGTGAACGGCCAGCGCATGCAGAAAGGCAGCACCGCGACCATGGTTTTCGACGTCGCCACCGTGGTCAGCTATGTCAGCCGCTTCATGACCCTGCTGCCCGGCGACCTGATCGCCACGGGCACGCCGCCGGGTGTGGGCATGGGGTTCAAGCCGCCGCGCTACCTGCGCGCGGGCGACACCATGCGCCTCGGTATCGCCGGCCTCGGCGAGCAGACCCAGCAGGTCGTGCCATACGGCGAGCGCTGAGTCGGGCGTCGGCCCATGTCCGACATCGTTGCCAGAAAAAGGGGGACTTTCGGGTTCCCCGCTGAAACGTCTTCATACAAAGGGTCGCAGTTCCACACAAAGCGTCCCCTAAGGGCAACAGTTTTGGCACGGTTTAGGGCGCATACGCACGAAATCCGCATTCTGGGTTTTACCCTTCGACCCTGCGTGAAATACTGTTCATACATGCAAGCCAAAAGAGCAATGCCATGTCTGAACATGCCCCCGAAATAGAATCGATATTGAAGACCGTCGCGGTCAAGCTCGCGAACGGTTCCACCGAATCCCCCACGCGCTCCTACTGCACGCTGCACGACACGCTCGATTGCCACGACGAGCTGCAGGACATCCGGCGCAGCATCCACCAGCATCCCGAACTGGCCTTCAACGAGATCCGCACTGCCGAACTGGTGGCGTCCCGCCTGGAGGGGTGGGGCTATCAGGTCACGCGCGGCGTGGGCGGCACCGGGGTGGTCGGCACGCTGCGCGCCGGCACGGGCAAGCGGAGTGTCGGCATTCGCGCCGATATGGACGCGCTGCCGATTCACGAGCGCTCGGGTTTGCCCTATGCCAGCGTGCATGAGGGCAAGATGCACGCGTGCGGCCACGACGGCCACACCACCATGCTGCTGGGCGCCGCCCGCCAGCTGGCGCGGACCCGCCGCTTCAACGGCACCATCCACCTGATCTTCCAGCCGGCCGAGGAAATCGGCGCGGGCGGCGGGGCGGAGCGGATGCTGGCCGATGGCCTGTTCGAGCGGTTTCCCTGCGATGCGATCTTCGGCCTGCACAACCATCCGGGCGTGGAAGCTGGCACCTTCATGTTCCGTTCCGGCCCGTTCATGGCGGCCTGCGACACGGTAGCGATCACGATCCGCGGCAAGGGTGGCCACGCGGCGCGCCCGCACCAGTCGATCGACCCGATCCTGGTGGCCGGCAGCCTGGTGATGGCGCTGCAATCGGTGGTATCGCGCAATGTGGATCCGAACGAGACCGCCGTGGTGACCATCGGCACGCTGCACGCCGGCCACGCCCCGAACGTGATTCCGGACAGCGCACGCATGGAAATCAGCGTGCGGTCGTTCAACCCCGAGGTGCGGGCGTCGATGGAGGCGCGCATCCGCCAGCTGGCTACATCGCACGCCGAGGGTTACGGCGCTACGGTCGATATCGACTACGTGCGCGGCTACCCGGTGCTGGTGAACAGCGAGGCCGAAACCGAGTTCGCGCGCCAGGTGGCCGAGGAACTGGTGGGGCCGGAGCGTGCCGTGCCGAATTTCCACCGGATCGCCGGCAGCGAGGACTTCKCGTACTTCCTGCAACAGCGCCCGGGCTGCTTCGTGCGGATGGGCAACGGCGCCAACCAGCCGCTGCTGCACAACGCCGGCTACGACTTCAATGACCAGAATCTGACCGTGGGCGCGGCGTACTGGACCCGGCTGGCCGAGCGTTACCTGGATGGGGCCTGAGCGGGACCCGATCGGGGCCTGAGCCCCGACCGGGCTCATCGGGCAGTTATCGGAAGAAGGCGCTGGGCGGCACGCCGAACTGCCGCCGGAACATCGTCGCAAAGGCGCTCGGGCTGCCATAGCCCATGTCGAGCGCCACATCCACCACCTTCGCCCCCGCCGCCAGGCGCTCCAGCGCGGCCAGCAGCCGCGCCTGCTGGCGCCACTGGCCGAAGGTCATGCCGGTCTCGCGCGCGAACCGTCGCTGGATCGTCTTCGGATCTACCCCCAGCGAGTTTCCCCAGTCGGCCAGGGTCAGGTCGGTGTCCGGGCTTTCGACGATGGCGTCGCAGATCTGCCGCAGGCCGACATCGCTCGGGCGCGGCAGGTGCAGCGGCAGGGTCGGCACCAGCAGCACCTCATCGAGCAGCAGCCGCATCAGCCGACCGTCGCGCGAGTCCGGTGCATAGGGCAGGGGGATGTCGATGGCGGCCAGGATCAGCTCGCGCAGCAGCGCGGTGACGCCGAGCACGGTGCAGCGGGTGGGGAGGTCCGGCGCGGCGTCCGGGCGGATATAGGCGGTGCGCATCTGCACGCGGCCGACCATGCGAATCCAGTGCACCGTGCCGCCGGGCATCCACATGCCGCGCGTGGGCGGCACGATCCACTGCCCGTCCGCCGTGGAGACCACCATCACGCCGTGCATCGCGTGGATCAACTGCGCGTGGGGATGCTGGTGCGGCTTGGTGACGTGGCCCGGGGCGTAGTCGGCGGCCATGGCCGTTACCGGCATCGGGCTGCGGTCGTAGCGGATGTAGGCTGGCGAGGCCGCGTAGGTGTCGGCCCGGGCGTCGGCATCGGGGTCGTGCGGGGCATCGGGCGGCAKGCGCCGGGCGCCCGGCGTGGTKCGGTCGATCCACTCGACTGGCGGCGGCGTCGCTTTCCGAGGACGGGGGGTGGGCGGCATGTCCTTTTCTCCAAAGTTCCGGCCCCATTCTCGCAGGACAGGCGGAAATTTGCCATTTAGGATGCGATCGTCACACTTTTAACCAGATCGGCCAATGCGCCCCGCCCCATGAGCACAACCGTCAATCCCGCCCCCGCCGCCGAGGCCGCGCACCGCGAGGAAGGCACGCGCTTCCGCGTGTTGTACGCGATCAGCTTCGCGCACTTCCTCAACGACATGATTCAGTCGCTGATCCTGGCCATCTATCCGATGCTCAAGGGCGGCTTCAACCTGAGCTTCACCCAGATCGGCCTGCTGACGCTGACCTATCAGATCACCGCGTCGCTGCTGCAGCCGATCGTTGGCCTGTACACAGATAAGCATCCGAAGCCACATTCGCTGGCCATCGGCATGGGCTTTACGCTGTGCGGGCTGCTGCTGCTGTCCGTGGCGCCGACCTATGGCGTGCTGCTGGTGGCGGCGGCGCTGGTGGGTACCGGCTCGTCGATCTTCCATCCGGAGTCGTCGCGCGTGGCGCGCATGGCCTCGGGCGGCCAGCACGGGCTGGCCCAGTCGATCTTCCAGGTGGGCGGCAACGGCGGTAGCGCCATGGGGCCGCTGCTGGCGGCGTGGATCGTGCACCAGCAAGGCAGCGTGGCGTGGTTCTCGCTGGCCGCGCTGCTGGCGATTGCCGTGCTGTGGCAGATCGGCGGCTGGTACGGCCGCCACCTGGCCGAGCGCGCAGCCAAGAAGAAGGGCGCCGGCACGGCGGCCAAGCCGCTGCCGAYCCGCACCGTGGTCCGCGCCATCGCGGTGCTGCTGCTGCTGATCTTCTCGAAGTACTTCTACATGGCGAGCCTGAACACGTATTACACGTTCTATCTCATGGAGAAGTTCGGGCTGACCCGCCAGTCTTCGCAGATCTACCTGTTCCTGTTCCTGTTCGCGGTGGCGGCCGGCACCATCCTCGGCGGCCCGATTGGCGACCGCATCGGCCGCAAGCGCGTGATCTGGGCGTCGATCCTCGGCGTGGCGCCGTTCACGCTGATGCTGCCGCACGCCAACCTGTTCTGGACCGGCGTGCTGTCGTTCGTGATCGGCTTCATCCTGGCCTCGGCGTTCTCGGCCATCCTCGTGTTCGCCCAGGAGCTGATTCCGGGCAAGGTCGGCATGGTGTCCGGCCTGTTCTTCGGCTTCGCGTTCGGCATGGGCGGCATCGGCGCCGCCGTGCTCGGCACCCTGGCCGACACGCACGGCATCAAGACCGTGTACGACGTCTGCGCCTATTTGCCGCTGCTCGGCCTGCTGGCGGTGTTCCTGCCGGACCTTGGCGGACGGAAGAAGACCGCGGCGGCCTAGCCCGCCGTTGGATTGCTCCCCTCGCCCGCTTGCGGGAGAGGGGCCGGGGGAGAGGGCCGGCGCATGAACCTGCCCGCCACCCCTCGTAGAACGCCTACTTCGCGGCCCCAGCCTTATCCTGGGACACATCCATGATCATCCGCGTCAGCAGGTACAGGCGCGGCGTGACCGAGTTCAGGTCCACGTACTCGGCATCGTTCGAATGCGCGCCAAAGCCGCGCAGCCCGAAGCGCTCGATCACCGGTGCCTTGGTGCCCGCCGCCGCGAACGCCGCGTCGGTGCCGCCGCCTTCGGCAGTGTCATAGACCATCAGCTTCTMGCCGATTTCCGAATAAATGCCCTGCGCATGGGCTGCCAGCGTGCGCGCCGCCTGGGTGACCTCGAGCGGCGGGCGACGACGCTCGAACTTGACCTCGACCTTGGTGTCCGGAATCAGCTTCTGCTTCACGCGCTCCTGCAGCGTGCGCTCCAGGCCATCGTAGTCGGCGGTGCGCAGCACGCGCACATCGGCCTGCGCCGTGGCGACGGCCGGAACCACGTTGCGGTTGGTGCCCGCGTTCGAGATCGTCCAGTTGACCTTGAGCCCGGTGTCCGGGTTGGACAGGTCGCGCATTTGCAGGATCTGGTGCGACAACTCGTACAGCGCGTTGCGGCCCAGCTCCGGCGCGCTGCCCGCGTGCGACGCCTTGCCCTCGACTTTCAGCGAAATCGCACCGATGCCGCTCGTCGCCAGCGACAGGCGGTCGCCCGTGACGCGCGTGGCCTCGCACGAGAACACGGCGTCCTGCTGCGCCCCGAGCTTGGTCATCATGGCGCGGGCGCCCGGCGAGCTGATTTCCTCGTCGCCGTTGATCAGCACCGTCAGCGTGCCGTAGTCCTTGAACTTCATCTTTTGCAGGATGGCCACCGTGTGGAGGATCACGGCCACGCCATTCTTGTCGTCGGCAATGCCCAGCCCGTAGGCGCGGTCGCCGTCCACGCGGAACGGCTGCTGCGCGAGCATGCCGCGCAGGTACACGGTGTCCATGTGGGCGATCAGCATGATGTTGCGGCGCCCGGTGCCCTTGAACTGGGCCACGACCATCTTGCCGACCTTCTCCGGCGTGTCTTCCATCCGGTAGACCTCGGTGGGCTCGACCAGCTTGGCGTCGCCGCCGAGCGCGGCCAGCCGGTCCCGGATCAGCGCGGCGATGCGGTCCAGACCCTCGATATCCTTGCTGCCGGACTCGATCGACACCAGATCCTTGAGCGTGGCGATCAGCGCGGGCTTCTCCTGCTGGGCGAGCTGGTAGGCCGGCTCCACCGGGGCGGCGTGGGCCGTGGCGGCGCAGGCGGAGGCCAGTGCCAGCGCGAACGGCAGGGCGCGCAGGGCAGGGAAGCGGGGGCGACGAACGGATGGCATGCGGTCAGGCTCCTTGTTATGGGGATGTGGGATCGGAAATCTTGAGCGCATGGCGCCGCCACGTAAAGTGCGCCAGACGCGATGCCGCGTGAAAGCGCCAGCCTGTCGCGCGCACGCAGCAGACATGGCGCGACATGGCCTGCCCATGGCCCGGCCACGGACCAATCACCGCCAGATGGGGCCAACGCCAGCGTTTTGCGGCATCATGGCGGGCATGAAGTCCGCCGTGCCCCCGCTCCCCGGTCATTCCGGTCATCCCGCCATGCCAGCCGCCCCGCCCCTGCCGGTACCCACCCGCCCCGCCTGCGCCCACTGCCTGGCCTTGGCCGAGGACCCGCGCCGGCGCGAGCCGCACGCCTGCCTGGCTCTGCGCAACACGGCGCCGCATGTCAGTGCCAGCGCGGCCGGGGTGCCGTTCAGCATGCTGTCCTTCACCTGCCGCGAGTGCGGCACGGCGTGGCGGCTGTACGACCGCGCCAACGAACTCTTCGTCTCGTGGGTGCCGGAACACCCGCTCGTGCGCTAAAACGGCTTCGCCGGGAGGGCTGGCAAGGCCGGAACGGCAAGCGGGCGGTTCGGCCGCCGGGGCCCTTCGGCTAAGATAGCGCCAATCCATCAGCAACCCTCCCGCCCCGTTTCCAACATGTTTCCTGCCATTTCCAAGCCGCTGCTGGCGGCCTTGTCTGTCGCCACGCTTGCGGCCCCGTCCTTCGTTTCCTCCGCCCACGCGGCCGACGCCTACCCGAGCCGCCCGATCCGCGTGATCGTGGCCTACCCGACCGGGGGCATCAGCGACGCCGTGGCCCGCGCGCTGGGCGAGAAGCTGTCCGTACAGATGGGCACCTCCGTGGTGGTGGAGAACAAGGCCGGCGCTGGCGGCAGCATCGGCATCGACGCCGTGGCCAAGGCCGCGCCGGACGGCTACACCATCGGCTTCGCCTCCACCAGCCCGCTGACGCTGAACCCGCACGTGGGCCGCGTCAACTACGACCCCGAGCACGACGTGGCGCCGGTCATGAGCGTCATGTACTCGCCGGTGCTCGTGGTGGCCACCTCGGGCTTCGCCGGCAAGGCCTTCCCGGACCTCGTCGCGCAGGCCAAGGCCAAGCCGGGTTCGGTCCGCTGGGCCACTTCGGGCCTGGGCACGGTCGGGCACGTGATGCTCGAGCAGGTCAAGGCGAAGTCCAAGGCCGACATCACGCTGATCCCCTACAAGGGCGCGGGCCAGCAGATGAACGACGCGCTGGGCGCGCAGTTCGAGGTGATGAGCACCAACGCCAGCCCCATGCTGAGCCAGCATATGCAGGCGGGCCGCCTGCGCGCGCTGGCCGTGGGCGCGCCCAAGCGCCTGGAGAGCCTGCCCGGCGTGCCGACCTTCGCCGAACTCGGCTATCCCAAGGCCAACCTGACGTCGACGTTCGGCATCTTCGCTCCGGGCAAGACCCCGCCGGCCATCATCAACCGCCTCAACGCCGAACTGAACAAGGCGCTGGGCGAGCCGGAAGTGCGCGAGCGCCTGCTCAAGGGCGGCGAGGTGCCCACCGGCGGCACCGCCGCGCAGTTCGCCGCCGCTATTCGCGCGGAATCGGAAGACAACGCGCGCATCGTCAAGGAAGCCGGCATCAAGGCCGACTGAGCCCCCGTCGTCCACCATCGGCTAGACCAGATCCAGCCGGCTGCCCAGCCGGTGGATCGCCCGCAGCATCACGCCGTTGCGGGGCCATAGCGCCAGCTTGGTCCGCACGCGCGAGAGGTGGCTGTCCACGGTGCGCGCGTGTGTGTGCACCCCGCCGTCCGGCCAGACGTGCCGGATCATCGCCTCGCGCAGCACCAGCGTGCCCAGGTTGCGGAACAGCAGAAGGGCCAGCGCAAACTCCTTTGGCGCCAGCGCCACKGGCACACCGGCCACCCAGGCCTGCCGCTCGGCCGTGACGAAGCGATAGACGCCGCTCACGAGTTGCTCGGGCATGTCGCCGAAGCCCSCCGGCGCCACGGTGCCGGCCAGMATTCCCGGTACTGCCGCGCGCCGCGCCAGCGCCTCCACGCGCGCCAGCAACTCGGCCCCGCGCCCCGCCTCGCCCACGTAGGCATCGGCGCCCGCCGCCAGGCAGGCCGCCACCTGTGCGTCGTCGTCGCCCCGGCCCAGCATCATCACCGGCACGCCTTGTCCGAGCGTGTCGCGCACCCATTTCAGCACGTCGCACGCGGCCGTCGCGGCGGCGATGGAACTGGCGCGGTCCAGCAGCAGCACGTCGTAGCGGGCATCCCGCACCGCGTCCGTCATCGACTTTCCACACCCGAAGCAGCGCACGACATGCCCGCCCCGATGCAGCGCGTGCCTGAGCATTCCGGCGCGGGACGGGTTGTCCGCCAGCGCGGCGATCTTCACGATGGGCCTCCCTCGGCTTGTTTCAATGCGGCCATGGTAGGCCGCGCGCCGGCCGGCACGAAGTAAACATTTGTTGCCGACTAAAAATGAGCATCGTCTTATAGGGTTGCGACGCGTCCCGGCCTCTAATGCTCGGATGGCAGACAACGGATGCGCCTCGGGGGCGCGCAACGACGATGGGATTGAGGATAGCTTCGCTGGAGCCAGACGCCGGCCACGCCGCGCGGATTCGGGAGATCGTGACCGCCGCCGGGCACGAGTGCGTGACGTTCGACGACGGCCGGCGCATGCTGCTGACGCTGCGCAAGGTCACGTTCGACCTGCTGCTGCTGGACTGGCACGCGCCGCAGGTCAGCGGCCGCGAGGTGCTGGCGTGGGTGCGCGCCCATCTGGACGCCCGCGTGCCGGTGATGTTCCTGACCGGGCTGGACAACGAGCGGGACATCGTGGCGACGCTGGCAGCGGGCGCGGACGACTACATGGTCAAGCCGATCCGCCCGCAGGAACTGGCCGCGCGGATCGAGGCGCTGCTGCGCCGCGCGTACCCGGACCTGCGGCAGTCGCGCGACGGCAGCATGGCCTGGGGCTGCTTCGCCTTCCACCTGGCCACCCGGGCCTCGACATGCCACGGCCAGAAGGTGGCGCTGACGCCCAAGGAATTCGACCTCGCGCTACTGCTGTTCCGCAACGCCGGCCGGGTGGTGCCGCGCGAACACATGGTGGTGGCGGTCTGGGGGCGCGACATCCCGCCGATGTCCCGCACCATCGACACCCACATCTCCCGCGTGCGCAACAAGCTGGGCCTCTGGCCCGACAACGGCGTGCGCATCGTCCCGCTGTACACGCATGGCTATCGGCTGGAGTTGCTCGGCGAGGAGGGGTTGGCGGGGCCTGCACCCAAGCCCGACGCCGCGCCGGCCGGCGGCTCCCGCAGGCGCCGTGGAACGGGCCGCCAGCCGGTGCTGGGCCCCAATCGCTGATGACGGCAGGAACGACCCGCCGCCCTGAAAAACAAAAAGGCACCCGAAGGTGCCTTTCTGCGATGCGGTCAGACCAACAATCAGAAGATGTGGCGGATACCTGCGGCCACGCCCGTCTGGTTGTTCTTGCCAGGCATTTCGGCCTGCACAGCGCCCGTGACCTTGTTGTAGTCGACGGTGCCGTACACCTGGGTACGCTTGGACAGCGAGTACTCGGCCAGCAGCACGCCGGTGTAGCGGTTGCCGCTGCTTTCCACGCCGTTCTTGTCCTTCACGTGGTCGCCGTAGAACACGCCGGTCACGGCCAGGGCCGGGCTGACCTGGTAGGTCATGCCGACGTAGCCGATCATGTCCTTGCGCGGCGTGTTGGCGGCGCCGGCGGCGATGGCGTTCTGGGCGGCAACCGTGGTCGTGGCGGCCGAGCGGTTCAGGAAGCCATTGTCGATCGTACCGGTGGCGTMACGGCCGCCGACGTAACCGAGGAACAGCTTGGCTGCGCCGATGGTGTACTTACCAGCCAGGCCCCACATCTGCTGGCGCTCGCTGCTGGCGTTGCGGAATTCCTGGTACACGGCGCCGATGCCGAACGGCCCGATGTCGTACGAGGCACGGGTGCCCCAGTACTGGTTGCGCGTCATGCTGCCGGCGGTCTCACCGAAGCCGTAGCTGGCGCCCACGTTCAGGCCCGCGAACGCGCCCGAGTAGCTCACCACGTTGTCGGTACGGATCTGGGTCAGGAAGAACGGCCAGGCGTTGTTGTCGTAGTTACCGATGGTCAGCGGGTCGAAGTCGCCGAACAAATTAAACCCTTCGGTGTACTGGCGGCCCAGCTTGACTGCGCCGAAGTCACCGGCCAGGCCCACATAGGCCTGACGACCGAACATACGGCCACTCGGGTTGGCGGTGCTGACCTGGTTGGAACGACCCGTATCCGGATCGAAGCCGTTTTCCAGCTGGAAGATGGCCTTCAGGTTGTTGCCCAGTGCTTCGCTGCCCTTGATGCCCCAACGGCTGTTGGTGATCGCGCCGTTGGTCAGCTGCGTCTGGCTGTGGTTGCCGGCGTCGGCGTTGGTCTGGAAGCGAATGCTCTGGTCAACGATACCGTACAGCGTCACCGACGTCTGTGCGTAGGCGCTGCCGGCCAGCAGGCTGCCAATGGCGAGGGTGAGTAGCGATTTCTTCATGGTGCTCCTTTTCTGTCTTGTGGTTGTGCCGTAACCGGATCACGGCCGGCACAAAGGTTTACGTTTGCAGTAAACGCCGCGAAAATTTAACAAAACACGGAACTTTCGGACATAAAAGCAGCGTGAACCGGCACTCTAGAGAGACATTTGGTGCAATTCCGTTGGTTTGTCGCTACACAATGTCACACCCTCGTGATAATGGTGCATTGCAGCGTGCGCCATGGCAGTGCATGGACGTGGGAGGCGAGCGGTGGGGCGGCTGTGCAGGCGCGATTGCAGCCACCACGTGGATGGTTGCTGCAATGCAAAAACCCCTCCTTGCGAGGGGCGGGTTATCCCTTAGTTAATGGGATAACGGCGCACGGAAGGTATCCGCGCGCCGTTCAGGACCGGGAAACTCGAATTAATTCGAAAACCGAAAAACGAATACCGAAAATGCCGAAGGGCAATCAGTTTTGCGGGATTTCGATTTTCACCTCGAGCACTTCGAGGTTGTCCTGGCGCTCCAGGCTGACGCGCAGGTCCTGGTCGCTGATCTTCACGTACTTGGAAATCACGGCCACCAGCTCGCGCTGGAGGGCCGGCAGGTAATCGGCCGGCGCGGAATGGCCGGTGCGCTCATGGGCGAGGATGATCTGCAGCCGCTCTTTGGCGACCGACGCTGACTTCTTCTTCTCCCCCAGCAGGAAGGACAGGATCGACATAGGGATGAGTCCTCCTTACTTGTTACCGAAGATGCGCGAGAGCAGGCCCGGCTTCTGGTAGTCGGTGAAACGCATCGGCTTGTCCTTGCCCAGGAAGCGGTCCACCACGTCGCCATAGGCGTCGGCCACATCGCTGCCTTCCAGGTGGATGGCGGGCGTGCCCTGGTTGGACGCGTGCAGCACGGCTTCCGATTCCGGTACCACGCCAATCAGCTTGATGCGCAGGATTTCCTGGATGTCGGTCAGCGACAGCATTTCGCCGCCATGCACGCGCTTCGGGTTGTAGCGCGTGATCAGCAGGTGCTCCTTGATCGGCTCGCCGCCCTCGCTGGCACGCTTGGTCTTCGAGGCCAGGATGCCGAGGATGCGGTCCGAGTCGCGCACGGACGAGACTTCCGGGTTGGTCACGACGAGCGCCTCGTCGGCGAAGTACATCGCCATCAGCGCACCGGACTCGATGCCCGCCGGGGAGTCGCAGACGATGAACTCGAAGCCCATGCCCACCAGGCCGTTGATGACCTTTTCCACGCCGTCGCGGGTCAGCGCGTCCTTGTCCCGCGTCTGCGACGCCGGCAGGATGAACAGGTTCTCGCACTTCTTGTCCTTGATCAGCGCCTGGTTCAGGTTGGCTTCGCCCTGGACCACGTTGATCAGGTCATACACCACGCGGCGCTCGCAACCCATGATCAGGTCGAGGTTGCGCAGGCCGACGTCGAAGTCGATCACGGCCGTCTTGTGGCCCCGCAGGGCCAGGCCGGCGGCGAAGCTCGCGCTGGTGGTGGTCTTGCCAACGCCTCCCTTGCCGGAGGTCACAACGATGATTTTTGCCATGGCTCTATGGTCCAGTATGGGTGCAGGGTATTTCGTACCGGGCGGGCCGGCCGTACCGATGGGTTAGCGCGGTTATTTCATCCGCAGCGGTTCGAGAATCAACTTTTCGTCAGCCAGGCGCACCTGGGCCGACTTGCCGAGCACATCGGCCGGGAGCGTCTGCTCGGCGGTCCGATAGATGCCGGCGATGGAAATCAGCTCGGGCTCCAGGCACGTGCAGAAGATGCGCGCGTCCGGGTTGCCCTTGACACCCGCCAGCGCGCGTCCGCGCAGCGGGGCATAGATATGGATGTTGCCTTCGGCGATGACCTCGGCGCCGTAGCTGACCAGGTCCAGGATCACCACGTCGCCCTGCGCGTAGATCTGCTGGCCGGAGCGCAACGGCTTGTCGATCAGCAGGGTCGGCACCGCGCGCGGGGCGGCGGCAGCGGCCATGATCTCGGCGATATCCGAGGCCGTGTTGTTGACTGGCGCGGCTTCGGCGGCGGGGGATTCAGGGGTTTCGGCGGCCTTGGGGGCGCCTGGGGCGGCAGCCGTCGCCGCTTCGTCCCGGCCGCCACGGCGGCTCTGGCTCTCCAGCAGCGGCAGACCGAAGGCTTCGGCCCAGGCGCGCTGGTCGTCGCGCGCCACCACGCCGATGGCCCGGGCCCGCAGGGTGGCCAGCGTGTCGATCACGCGGTCCAGCGCCAGGCGGTCGTCGCCTTCCAGGCGGCGCAGGTCCAGCGCCACCACGTCATTGGAGAAGAAATCGGGGGTCGATTCGAAGCGGGAGAGGAGATCATCCCGCAGCGCCTCGATGTCGGCGGTCTTGAGGGCGAGAAGGAGGGCGTCGACGTTGCCACTGCGCAGCTCGAAGCGTGGCGATTTCTTCTGAGACATAGTCGGTGACCGTGGAAATGCCACATTCTAACGTCGGTTCTCCGGCGAACTGTAACAATTCTCGAACCCGGCGCCGAACGTGCCCGATGCGGGGCTTCCCGGCCGGATCGCGCGCCTAAAGTGCCGGGCGATGCCGCTTACGCTCGCAGAAGGGTGACGCTCTTGTTACGATTGCGCATCTCGACAACGGAGTTCCCATGGGCGCCATCGTCAATTGCGCGGCCTATCGTCAAGGCAAGAAGCTGGGTCCGGTCGAATTCGACGCCCTCGCCGGCGTACTGTCCGAGCCCGGCACCTTTGTCTGGCTGGGCCTGCACGAACCGGACCTGGCGTTGCTGCGCAAGGTCCAGCAGGCGTTCGGGCTGCACGACCTCGCCGTGGAGGACGCCCTGGACGCCCACCAGCGGCCCAAGCTGGAAACCTACGGCGATTCGGTCTTCGTGGTGCTCAATACCGCGCAACTGGTCGGGGAGGAGGTGGTGGTGGGAGAGACGCACCTGTTCGTCGGCCCGAACTACGTGGTTTCGGTACGGCACGGCGCCAGTTCCACCTACGCCCCGGTGCGCGAGCGCTGCGAGAGCGACCCGCAGGGGCTGGCCAACGGCCCCGGCTATGTGCTCTATGCGCTGATGGACTTCGTGGTGGACCACTACCTGCCCATCGTCAACCGGCTCGAGGACAACTTCGAGACGCTAGAGCAGGACATTTTTMGCGATGAATTCGATCGTGCCGCCATCGAACGGCTGTACCAGGTCAAGCACCAGGTGCTGCGGCTGCGCAACGCGGTCTATCCGGTGGAGGACATCTGCAGCCAGCTGATCCGGCTGCACGAGGAACTGGTGCCGAAGGAGCTGCGCGCCTATTTCCGCGACATCGAGGACCACGCCAGCCGCATCGTCCGCACGCTGGACGTGGTGCGCGAGATGCTGACCACGGCGGTCCAGGTCAACCTGGCGCTGGTCACGGTGGGCCAGAACGAGGTGGTCAAGCGGCTGGCCGGCTGGGGCGCCATCCTCGCCGTGCCGACCGTGATCTTCAGCCTCTACGGCATGAATTTCAGCTTTATGCCAGAGCTGAAGCTCCATTACGCCTATCCGGTGGTCATCGGCGTGACCGCCACGGCCTGCACCTGGCTCTGGCGCAAGTTGCACCGGGCGGGCTGGATCTAGCCCAGTCCGGCTCAGCCGCCATGGCTGGAAAACGGCGCCACGCCTGGCGTTGGCGCCGTTTTTATATCTTCTTTACACCACCCCTCCCCCTCTCTACCCCGTTTTTACCCCGCCGTCCCTAATCTCCAGAACGTGAAGTCAACGTGAATCCTTCACGTTTTTCCTATTTGGGGTTTGTATGGACGGGATCTATTTCCTCGTGTTGCTGGCCTTCGGCGCGCTGACCGGCGCGCTGCTGGCACTGTGCGCCGCGCTGGGCGCCAACCCGCCGTCTGCGCGGCAGACGGACGACGAGCGGGGGCGCTGATGGACTGGACCGACATCCTGAGCGGKGCCCTGGCCGCCGCGATCTTCCTCTACCTGCTTTTTGCCCTGTTCCGGCCGGAGAAATTCTGATGTCCACGCCGTTGTCCACACAATTCATCGGGCTGCTGGTCCTGTACCTCGCGATCCTGTTCGCGATGGCGCCGTTCCTCGGCCGCTACATGCGCCGCGCGCTGGAGGAGGGCGACTATCGCCTGACCGCCTGGGGCCGCCCTCTTGAGCGCGCGCTCTACCGTCTGGCCGGCGTGCGCGCGGACGCGGAGATGKGCTGGAAGCAGTACGCCATCGCCGTCCTCGTCTTCAACGTGCTCGGCGTGGTCTTCGTCTATGCGATCCAGCGCCTGCAAGGCATGCTGCCGCTGAACCCGCAGGCGTTCGGCGCGATCTCGCCCGACTCCTCGTTCAACACCGCCATCAGCTTCGTCAGCAATACCAACTGGCAGGGCTACGCCGGTGAATCGACGATGAGCTACCTCACGCAGATGCTGGCGCTGACGATGCAGAACTTCGTCTCGGCGGCCACTGGCATTGCGGTGGTGTTTGCGCTGATCCGCGGCTTCGCGCGCCACGGCGCCGCCACGCTCGGCAATTTCTGGGTCGATCTGGTGCGCACCACGCTCTATGTGCTGCTGCCGCTGTCCTTGATTACCGCGCTGCTGCTGGTCAGCCAGGGCGTGATCCAGAACTTCGACCGCTACCAGGATGCAGCGCTGGTCTCGGAACTCACCTACACCCAGCCCAAGGTGGATGCGGCCGGCCAGCCCGTGCTCGACACCGCCGGCCAGCCCGTGACGGAGACCGTCAAGACCCGCACGCAGTCCTTGGCGATGGGTCCGGTGGCCTCGCAGGAAGCCATCAAGATGCTCGGCACCAACGGTGGCGGCTTCTTCAATGCCAACTCGGCGCACCCCTACGAGAACCCCACGCCGTTCACGAATTTCGTGGAAATGCTAGCCATCTTCCTGATCCCGGCGGCGCTGTGCTTCGCCTTCGGCGAGATGGTGCGTGACCGCCGGCAGGGCGTGGCGGTGCTGGCGTCGATGACCGTGATCTTCGTGGTCATGGCGATTGCCGCCGTGGTGTCCGAGCAGCAGGTCAACGCGGCGCTGACGTCGCTGGGTATCGACCACGTGGCCTCTGCGCTCCAGGCCGGCGGCAACATGGAAGGCAAGGAAGTGCGATTCGGCATCTCGGCGACCTCCCTGTTCGCGACGATCACCACGGCGGCGTCGTGCGGCGCGGTGAACGGCATGCACGACTCGTTCACGGCCATCGGCGGGCTGGTGCCGATGCTGCTGATGCAGCTGGGTGAAGTGGTGTTCGGCGGCGTGGGTTCGGGCCTGTACGGCATGCTGGTCTACGCGGTGCTGGCGGTGTTCATCGCCGGGCTGATGATTGGCCGCACGCCGGAATACCTCGGCAAGAAGATCGAAGCCTACGAGATGAAGATGACCGCCGTGGCGATCCTCGTCACGCCACTGCTGGTGCTCGTGGGTACGGGCATCGCGGTCATGACCGAGGCCGGCCGCGCGGGGGTGTTCAACCCCGGCACGCACGGTTTCTCGGAAATCCTCTATGCCCTCTCGTCGGCGGCGAACAACAACGGCAGCGCGTTCGCGGGCCTCTCCGCCAACACGCCGTTCTATAACGGGCTGCTCGCCGCGGCAATGTGGTTCGGCCGCTTCTGGATCATCGTGCCGGTACTGGCGATGGCCGGCTCGCTGGCCGCCAAGCGCCGCACCCCGCCTACCGCCGGCACCATGCCGACGCACGGCCCGCTGTTCGTGGTGCTGCTGGTGGGCTCGGTCCTGCTGGTAGGCGCGCTKACCTATGTGCCGGCGCTGGCGCTGGGCCCGGTGGCCGAGCAGTTGCAGCACATCCCGGCCGCCACTCAGGCGGTGGCCCGGTAATCGTGGAGAATCGTATGCAGCAAGACACTACGGTGACGCGCACTTCGGTGGCGCGTACCCCGCGTCAGGTTCCGGCCCGGGGCGGCATGTTCGCGCCCGAGCTGGTCAAGCCGGCCATCGTCGACGCCTTCAGGAAACTGTCGCCGCGCGCCCAGTTGCGCAATCCGGTGATGTTCGTGGTCTACGCGGGCAGCGTGCTCACGTCGATCCTGTTCCTGCGCGCCCTGTTCAGCCCCGTGCAGGGTGGGGAATCGGCCGGCTTCATCCTGGCCATCTCCATCTGGCTGTGGTTCACGGTGCTGTTCGCCAACTTCGCCGAAGCCATGGCCGAAGGCCGCAGCAAGCAGCAGGCTGCCGCGCTGCGGGGGCTGAAGACCACGGTGACGGCACGCGTGCTGCGCCCGGGCCGGACCAACATCCGGGCCGATGGCGCCACCGAGGCGCGCATCGCCACGGACCTGCGTCGCGGTGACGTGGTGCTGGTCCAGGCCGGCGACATGATCCCCGGCGACGGCGACGTGATCGAAGGCGTGGCCTCGGTCGACGAGTCCGCCATCACGGGCGAGTCCGCACCGGTGATCCGCGAGTCCGGCGGCGATTTCTCGTCGGTCACGGGCGGCACGCGCGTGCTGTCCGACTGGATCGTGGTGCGCATCACCGCCAACCCCGGCGAGAGCTTTATCGATCGCATGATCGGCATGGTGGAAGGCGCCAAGCGCCAGAAGACCCCCAACGAGCTGGCGCTGACCATCCTGCTGGTGGGCCTGACGCTGGTCCTGCTGCTGGCCACGGCCACGCTGCAACCGTTCTCTCTATATAGCGTGATGGTGGCCAAGGCCGGCGTGCCGGTCTCGGTGACGGTGCTGGTGGCCCTGCTGGTGTGCCTGATCCCGACCACCATTGGCGGCCTGCTGTCCGCCATCGGCGTGGCCGGCATGAGCCGGATGATGGAGGCGAATGTGATCGCCACGTCCGGCCGGGCCGTGGAAGCTGCTGGCGATGTGGACGTGCTGCTGCTCGACAAGACCGGCACGATCACGCACGGCAACCGCCAGGCCGCGCGCTTTATCTGCGCACCGGGCGTGACCCCGCGCCAGTTGGCCGAAGCCGCCTGGCTGTCGTCGCTGGCTGATGAGACGCCGGAAGGCCGCAGCATCGTGGCGCTGGCCCGCCAGCAGCCCGACGCCACCGTCCCCGAAATGGGCGGCAAGGGCCTGGACGCCCCCGTGTTCGTTCCCTTCACCGCCCAGACCCGCATGAGTGGCGTGGACGTCACCCACGGCGCGCGGGTGCGCAGCGTGCGCAAGGGCGCCGCCGATGCGGTACGCCGCTACGTGGCCGACCGCGCCGGCAAGTTCCCCGATGCCGTGATGCAGGCCGTGGACGATGTGGCGCGCGCCGGCAGCACGCCGCTGGTAGTGGCGGAGGCGATCTCCGAAGGCACCGAGGACAGCGTGCGCGTGCTCGGCGTGGTCGAACTCAAGGACATCGTCAAGACCGGTATCCGCGAGCGCTTTGGCGAACTGCGCCGGATGGGCATCCGCACGGTGATGATCACCGGCGATAACCGCCTCACGGCGGCGTCGATCGCGGCGGAAGCCGGCGTGGACGACTTCCTGGCCGAAGCCACCCCCGAAGCCAAGCTGGCGCTGATCCGCGAGTACCAGCGCGAGGGCCGCCTCGTCGCCATGACCGGCGACGGCACCAACGACGCCCCGGCGCTGGCCCAGGCCGACGTGGCCGTGGCCATGAACAGCGGCACGCAGGCGGCGCGCGAGGCCGGCAACATGGTCGACCTGGACAGCAATCCGACCAAGCTGATCGAGATCGTCGAGATCGGCAAGCAGATGCTGATGACGCGCGGCTCGCTGACCACGTTCAGCGTGGCCAACGACGTGGCCAAGTACTTCGCGATCATTCCGGCCGCCTTCGCCACCACCTATCCGCAGCTCAACCTGCTGAACGTGATGGGGCTGGCCACGCCGGCGTCCGCGATCCTGTCGGCGGTGATCTTCAACGCGCTGATCATTGTCGCCCTGATTCCGCTGGCACTGCGCGGCGTGGTCTACCGCCCGCTCGGGGCGGCCGTGCTGCTGCGCCGGAACCTGCTGATCTACGGGCTGGGCGGCATCATCGTGCCGTTCGCGGGGATCAAGCTGATCGATCTGTTGCTGACGATGTTCGGCTGGGTCTGAGCCGAGTCGTCTAGGAGAAATACGCATGACTACGCAAACCAAGGCCGCCATGGGCGCCGCCGCAAACAACGTACCGCGCCAGCCGGGGCTGCTTCGGCCGGCGCTGACGATCTTCGTCGGCCTGGCGGTGGTGACCGGGCTGCTGTATCCCGGCGCGGTGACCGGCATCGCCCGCGCGGTGTTCCCGCACGAGGCCGCCGGCTCGCTGATCGAGAAGGATGGGAAGGTGGTCGGCTCGGCGCTGATCGGCCAGCCGTTCTCCGAGCCGAAGTACTTCTGGGGCCGCCTGTCGGCCACGGCGCCGATGCCGTACAACGCGGCGGCGTCGGTGGGCTCGAACCTCGGCCCGAGCAACCCGGCGCTGACGGACGCGGCGCGGGCGCGCATCGAGGCGCTGCAGGCCGCCGACCCCGACAACAAGGCGCCGGTGCCGGTGGATCTGGTGACGGCCTCGGGCAGCGGCCTCGATCCGCACATCAGCCCGGCGGCGGCCCGCTACCAGGCGGCGCGCGTGGCGCGTCTGCGCGGGCTGTCGGTGGCGCAGGTGGAGGCCCTGATCTCGGCGAACACGGAAGGCCCGGGGCTGGCCGTGTTCGGCGAGCCCGGGGTGAATGTGCTGAAGCTGAACCTTGCGCTGGATGGGGTGAAGCGGGGCGCCTGATGGAATGGATGCGCCAGCCCACGGCCGCCGGCCCCGTGGCAGAATCCGTCCCACCGCCCCCTCTACCATGACCCTCGCCGACAACCGCCCGGACCCCGACGCCCTGCTGCAACGCATGCAGGAGGAGGGCGCGCGCGCCGGGCGCGGCAAGCTGCGGGTCTACTTCGGCGCCTCGGCCGGCGTGGGCAAGACATTTGCGATGCTCACCGCCGCCCGCGCGCTGCGCACGCAGGGGGTGGATGTGGTGGTGGGCGTCGTGGAGACCCACGGCCGCGCCGAAACCGAGGCGCTGGTCGCCGGGCTGGACAGCGTGCCGCTGCGCGAGATGCCCTACCGCGACCGCATCCTCAAGGAATTCGATCTCGATGGCGTGCTCGCGCGCCATCCCGCGCTGGTGCTGGTGGACGAACTGGCCCACACCAACGCCGCCGGCAGCCGGCATCCCAAGCGCTGGCAGGACATCGCCGAACTGCTGGCCGCCGGCATCGACGTCTGGACCACGGTCAACGTGCAGCATCTGGAGAGCCTGAACCAGGCCGTGGGCGGCATCACGGGCGTGCGGGTCTGGGAGACCGTGCCCGATGCCGTGTTCGATGACGCCGATGACGTCGTCCTGGTGGACCTGCCCGCCGACGAACTGCTGCGCCGGCTGCGCGAGGGCAAGGTCTACCTGCCCGAGCAGGCCCGCCACGCCGCGCGCAATTTCTTCCGCAAGGGCAACCTGATCGCGCTGCGCGAGCTGGCGCTGCGGCGCACGGCGGATCGTGTCGATGACGACGTGCGCGCCTATCGCGACGCCCAGTCGATCGAACCGGTCTGGCGCACGCGCGAGGCGCTGGTKGCCTGTATCGGCACCGGCGACGACGCCGAGCAGGTGGTGCGCAGCGCGCGCCGGCTGGCCAGCCAGCTCGACTGCGACTGGCACGTGGTGACGATTGCCACGCCCCGGCTGGTGCCGCTGTCCACCKAGGTGCGCACCCGCGTGCGCGCGGCAATGCGGCTGGCCGAGGAACTGGGCGCCCGCACCGAGACGCTGGCCGGACACGATATGGTGCGCGCGGTCACCGGCTACGTGCGCCGCCACAATCTCACCAAGGTGCTGGTGGGCCGCGCGCGCACCGACTGGCAGCATGAAGGCGGATGGCTCGAACAGGGCCGCATGCTGCTGGGGCGCGCGTTGTCGCCGGTGCTGGGCGCCGGCAACCGGTTGATCGGCCGCCAGACCTTCGCCGATGCGCTGGCGGCCGGCTGCCCTGAAATCGACGTGATCCGCGTGGCGGCCGACACCACACGCGCGGCGCCGCTGCCGGCCACGCAGGGCCTGCCGGCAGGGGCGATGTCCGAGGAAAACGTCGCCGAATCGGGTACGCGCCGCCTCGACTATGTCTGGTCGGTGGCCTGGTGCGCCGGGGCCACGCTGCTTTCCACGTTCGCCCAGCCCTGGTTCGACATCGTCAACATCGCCATGCTGTTCCTGGCCGCCGTGGTGGGCGTGGCGCTGCGCCATGGGCGGGGGCCGGCGGCGCTGGCGTCGGTGCTGTCGGTGGGGGCGTTCGATTTCTTTATCGTGCCGCCCCGGCTCTCGTTCGCCGTCAGCGACGTGCAGTATTTGCTGACCTTCGTCGTGCTGCTGACGGTGGGATTGGTCATTGGCCAGCTCACTGCCGGCCTGCGCGAGCAGGCGAGCGTGGCAGTGCGGCGCGAGACCGATGCCCGCACGCTCTACGAACTGGCGCGCGAGCTGTCGGCGGCGCTGACCACGCAGCAGATCGTCGAGATTGGCGGACGCTTCCTGCGTGCCGCGTTCGACGCCCACGCGTCGTTCTTCCTCGTCTCCGCATCGGGCCGGCTGCTTCCGGTGGCGGATCCCAATGAGACAAGTCCGAAAGAAGGTCGGACCACCAAGGGCGAAGCCATCGACACCGTGCTGGCCCAGTGGGTGTTCGACCATGGCGAAGCGGCCGGCACCGGCACCCACACGCTGCCGGGCAGCACCGTGCTGTACCTGCCGCTGAAGGCGCCGATGCAGACGCGCGGCGTGCTGGCCGTGGAGCCGCACGATTGGGGCGCGCTGGCCGACCCCGCGCTGCGCCGCCAGGCCGATGTGTTCGCCACGCTGATCGCCATCGCCATCGAGCGGCTGCACTATGTGGAGGTGGCGCAGCAGGCGCTGGTGTCGATCGAATCCGAGCAGCTGCGCAGTTCGCTGCTGGCAGCGGTGTCGCACGACCTGCGCACGCCGCTGACCGGGCTGATCGGCATGGCCGAGTCGCTCGCGCGGGCGCCGCTGCCGGCCGATGTGGCGGCCACCGTGGACGCCATGCGCGTCCAGGCCCACCGCATGCGGACGATGGTGGTGAATCTGCTCGACATGGCGCGGCTGCAGCGGCACGACGTGTCGCTGACGCGCGGCTGGCAGTCGATGGAAGAACTGGTGGGCGCGGCGCTGGCGGCGATGCGCGAGGCGCTGGCGGGGCACCCGGTGCAGGTGTCGGGGCTGGCGGCGCTGCCGCTGGTCGAGTGCGACGCCGTGCTGGTGGAGCGCGTGCTCTGCAACCTGCTGGAGAACGCTGCCAAGTACACGCCGCCGGGCACGACGGTGCGCATCGGCGGCGCCGTGGCCGGCGAGATGGTGCAGGTGTTCGTCGAGGACGACGGCCCCGGCGTGCCGGTTGGGCAGGAGCGCCGCATCTTCGAGAAATTCACGCGCGGCGCGCACGAGTCCGCCACGGCAGGCGTGGGGCTGGGCCTGGCGGTGTGCGACGCCATCCTGCAGGCGCACGACGGCCGCATCTGGGTGGAGCCGGTGCACGGCGCGGCGCCGCATGGCGCGCGCTTCACGCTCGCGCTGCCGCGCGGCAATCCGCCGGACATCGAGCCGGAAACCCTGCATGACCTCAACGACCTCAATGATCTGAGCGACCTGAACCAGGTCGCCAGGACGGAACCCTGAACGAGATGCCATTCGACTATTCGCCGACCGTCCTGCTGGTGGAGGACGAGCCCCATATCCGGCGCTTCGTGCGGGAATCCTTGCAGGCCGAGGGCTGCACCGTGCACGAGGCGGAGACGCTCAAGCGCGGGCTGATCGACGCCGGCACGCGCCAGCCAGACGTGGTGATCCTCGATCTCGGCCTGCCCGACGGCGACGGCATGACGCTGATCCGCGAGATGCGTACATGGACGCAGGTGCCGGTGCTGGTGCTATCCGCGCGCACCGAGGAGGCCGACAAGATCGCCGCGCTCGACGCCGGGGCGGACGACTACCTGACCAAGCCCTTCGGCGTGGGCGAACTGGTGGCGCGCGTGCGCGTGCTGCTGCGCCGCCACGCGCGCGCCAATCCGCAGGGCACGCCGACCATCGCCTTCGGCGACGTGCAGGTGGACCTGGCCAACCGCCTCGTCACGCGCGCCGAGGCGCCCGTGCACCTGACCCCCATCGAATACCGGCTGCTGGCGGTGCTGATCGCCCACCGCGGCAAGGTGATGACCCACCGCGAACTGCTGCGCGAGGTCTGGGGCCCGTCGCACGCCGAGAGCAGCCACTACCTGCGCGTGTACATGGGCCACCTGCGCCACAAACTTGAATCCGACCCCGCCCAGCCAGCCCACCTGCTGACCGAGGTCGGCGTCGGCTACCGCTTCGCGGCGTGATCCCCCAGTCTTCTGTGCCGCCCAATCCACGTACATAAGACGACTCGCATTCTGGCGAGCCGGTCGAAGCGTCGTCCGCTACACTGAATTGGTAGCGCCCCGTTCCGTCCGACCCCTGCTCGCCGGAGTCACGTCATGTCTGCCTCCCTTGTCCCGATTCGCCAGGCCGCAGCCGCTGTCATGGCGTGCATGGCATTTCTGGCCTGCGTGCTGTCCGTGGCCCATGCCGCACCGATGCGGGCCGCCACCGAGCCGCCGGCGCCCGCGCAGGCGCAGACGCGCGATGCGGTGACCGCTTACGAGGCTGGGCAGTTCGATGCCGCGCTGCAGGGGTTTGCCGCGGCGGCGCAGAAGGGCAACCGGCTGGCGCAGTTCAACTACGCGATGATGCTGTTGCGTGGCGAGGGCACGTCGCCCAAGCCGCAGGAGGCGCTGGTCTGGCTGCGCAAGGCGGCTGACAACCAGATGACACATGCGCAGTTCACATTGGGCGATCTGAACGAGCGCGGCGAGTTGGTGCCGAAGTCGCTCGTGGAGGCCAATCGCTGGTATGAGCGCGCGGCGCAGGGCGGGCATGTGCAGGCGCAGATGGCGCTGGCCACCAACTACTTCACCGGGCGGGGCGTGGCGCGCGACTACGGCAAGGCGTTCACCTGGTACAGCCGGGCGGCCACAGCCGGCGACGGTGGCGCGCAGTACATCGTCGGCAGCTATTACGAGCGGGGCGAGCCCGGCGTGGTGGACAAGGACATCGAGCAGGCCAAGATCTGGTACGCCCGCGCGGCGGCAGGCGGGGACCCCGGCGCGCTGGCCAAGCTGCGGTCGCTGCTGGAGGAAGGCCTGCGCGCCAAGAGCGGCGGGTCGATGTGAAGCGCCGCGCGCGCCACCTCGTCGGGGCCACGGCGCGGTCTGCCGATAGGGCTCGGTACAAGTCTTGCTTGCTGCATTCCATCCGGCCGATGCCCATCTGGACGATTCACTGACGCATTACTGACGATTCACCGCACCCCTGGGAGGTTGTAGTGGCTACGCACGTTGCGCTGAACCATGTCACGCATTACCGCTACGACCGCCCGGTGAATCTGTCACCGCAAGTCGTGCGGCTGCGCCCCGCGCCGCATTGCCGGACCCCGATCCTGTCCTATTCCCTGCGCATCGAGCCCGCGCAGCACTTCGTGAACTGGCAGCAGGACCCGTTTTCCAACTACCTCGCCCGCCTGGTCATCCCCGAGAAGACCACCAGCTTCAAGGTCACGGTGGACCTCGTGGCGGAAATGGCTGTCTACAACCCGTTCGATTTCTTCCTGGAGCCATCGGCCGAGACATTCCCGTTCGACTACGACGCCAGCCTCGGGCACGACCTCGCCCCCTATCTGGTGCGCGGCGAGCTGACCCCCCGCCTGGCGGCCTTCGTGGCCAGCATCGACCGGACGCCCACCGCCACGCTGGACTTCCTGGTGGCCCTGAACCAGCGCCTCCAGCACGACATCCGCTACCTGATCCGCATGGAACCGGGGGTGCAGACGCCCGAGACCACGCTGGAGAACGCCTCCGGCTCGTGCCGGGACACCGGCTGGCTATTGGTGCAGACGCTGCGCCATCTTGGGCTGGCGGCGCGTTTCGTATCGGGTTACCTGCTGCAGCTGACGCCCGACGTGAAGGCCGTCGATGGCCCGGTAGGCGCCGAGACCGATTTCACCGACCTCCATGCCTGGTGCGAGGTCTACCTGCCCGGCGCCGGCTGGATCGGGCTGGACCCCACCTCCGGGCTGCTGGCCGGGGAGGGCCACATCCCGCTAGCCTGCACGCCGGAGCCCAGCGGCGCCTCGCCGGTGAGCGGGGCGGTGGACGAGTGCGAGGTCTCCTTCGAACACCATATGTCGATCACGCGAATCTATGAGTCCCCGCGCGTGACCAAGCCCTATACCGAGGCGCAATGGATGGCCGTCGATGCGGCCGGCGCAGCCGTCGACCGGACGCTGGAGCAGATGGACGTGCGCCTGACGATGGGCGGGGAGCCCACCTTCGTCGCTGCGCGCGACCGCGAGGGCGCCGAATGGAACACCGACGCGCTCGGCCCCACCAAGCGCGGGCTGGCCACCGAACTGGTGCAGAAGCTGCGCGCGCAATATGGCGAGGGTGGCTTCCTGCACTTCGGCCAGGGCAAGTGGTATCCGGGCGAGCAGTTGCCGCGCTGGGCGCTGTCGATCTGCTGGCGTACCGATGGCGTGCCGTGCTGGGAGAACCCGGCGCTGTTCGCCGATGAGCGCGAGCCGGACGCCTACACCGACGCCGACGCCCGGCGCTTCATGGAAACCCTGACCGCCCGGCTCGGCCTGGCTTCGCATTTCATCCTGCCCGGCTACGAGGACGTCTGGTACTACCTGTGGCGCGAGCGCAGCCTGCCGGTCAACGTCGATCCGCACGAGGCGCGGCTGGAAGACGCCATGGAGCGCGCCCGCCTGCGCCGGGTGTTCGAAGGCGGCCTGTCGCGCGTCACCGGCTACGTGCTGCCGCTGGCCCGCGCCACGCAGGAGCCGCCGTCGCGCAATGACGCCGCATGGATTACCGGCCCGTGGTTCCTGCGCGATGACCGCATGTATCTGCTGCCCGGCGATTCGCCGATGGGTTACCGGCTGCCGCTCGACGCCCTGCCGTGGGTGTCCGAGGCCGACTACCCGTGGCAGTTCGATCAGGACCCCTTCGCCCCGCGCGCCCCGCTGCCGGCCACTACACCGCTGCGCAGCCAGTTGCCGGCGCCGGCCGGCGGGCTGTCGCTCGAACCGACCGGGCTGGGTCCGGCCGCCATGGCGGTTCGGCGCGCCCAGGCGCGCGGCGAGGCCGTCGCCCCGGCACCGTCCGGGCCCGCAACACCAGCGGAGCCAGCACCCGCACCGGTCGCCACGGCCGACGCAGCGGGCCTGGCCCCGGCCTTCACCCGCCCGCCCGCGCTTGGCGAGTCGGCGGCGGACATCATCCGTACCGCGCTCTGCGTGGAAGTGCGCCATCCCAGCCGCGCGGCCGGCCCGGCCGTCGAGTTGAAGGCGATGGGCGACAAGCGCGGCATCCTCTATGTCTTCATGCCGCCGCTGACCGTGCTCGAGGACTACCTCGCGCTGGTGGCCGAGGTGGAAGCCACGGCGGCCGAACTCGGCATGAAGATCGTGATGGAAGGCTACCCGCCGCCGCGCGATCCGCGCCTGAAGCTGCTCCAGGTCACCCCGGACCCGGGCGTGATCGAGGTCAACATCCATCCGGCCAGCAACTGGGCGGAACTGGTGGATCACACCGAGTTCCTCTACCAGGCCGCGCACGAGACGCACCTTTCCACCGACAAGTTCATGCTCGATGGGCGCCACACCGGCACCGGCGGCGGCAACCACTTCGTGCTCGGCGGTGCCACGCCGGCGGACAGCCCCTTCCTGCGCCGGCCTGACGTGCTGGCCAGCCTGATCGCCTACTGGCACAACCATCCCGCGCTGTCCTACCTGTTCTCGGGCCTGTTCATCGGCCCGACCAGCCAGGCGCCGCGCGTGGACGAGGCCCGTAACGACCAGCTCTACGAACTGGAGATCGCCTTCGCGGAACTGCGTCGGCAGGTGGCGCTGCACGAAGGCGCCGGCGATGGCCACACCCCGCCATGGCTGATCGACCGGGCACTGCGCAACCTGCTTGCCGATGTGACGGGTAATACGCATCGATCCGAGTTCTGTATCGACAAGCTCTATTCCCCCGATGGCGCCACGGGCCGGCTCGGCCTGCTGGAGCTGCGCGCCTTCGAAATGCCGCCGCACGCACGCATGAGCCTGGTGCAGCAACTGCTGCTGCGGGCGATGGTCGCCCGTTTCTGGCGCACGCCCTATACCGCGCGGCTCACGCGCTGGGGCACGGCGCTGCACGACCGCTTCATGCTCGGCACCTTCGTGCAKATGGATCTGGAGGACGTGCTGGCCGAGATGCGCAGCGCCGGCTTCGTGTTCGAGTCCGCGTGGTTTGCGCCGCACTTCGAGTTCCGCTTCCCGCGCGTGGGCGAGGTGGAGGCCGAGGCGGCCGGGCTCTCGCTGCAACTGCGCGCGGCGCTGGAGCCGTGGCACGTGATGGGCGAGGAGGGCGCGGCGGGCGGCACGGTGCGCTATGTCGATTCGTCGGTGGAGCGGCTGGAGGTGCGCGTGCTCGGCATGAACGAGACCCGCCATGTGGTGACGGTGAACGGCCGGACCATCCCGCTCCAGCCCACCGGGCGCGCCGGCGAGTACGTGGCAGGCGTGCGCTACCGCGCCTGGGCGCCGCCGTCGTCGCTGCATCCGACCATCGGCTCCCATGCCCCGCTGACCTTCGACGTGGTGGATACGTGGATGGATCGCAGCGTAGGGGGATGTCAGTATCATGTTTCCCACCCCGGCGGCCGTAATTACCAGACATTCCCGGTGAACGCCTACGAGGCCGAAAGCCGGCGGCTGGCCCGTTTCTTCACCATCGGCCATACGCCGGGGCGGTCCGTGGCGCCGCCGGTGGAACGCAGCCTCGAATTTCCCTTTACGCTCGATTTGCGGCAGATCTAGCCCGACACCCTCCCCCGGAGACCCCTCCCCGTGCCCTTGCAGTCGTCGCTTCCCCTCGACGGATCGGACAGCCCGGCTGCCATGGCGAGCCGGCTGGCCCTGCCCGTGCCGTCCGGCCATCTGGACGAGCTGCGCCTGCCGGACGGCACGCTGCGCGCGCCCTGGGCGCGCTTCTTCTCGGAACTGGGCGAGCAGGGCGACCTGGGCAACCTGAGCCCGGACGCGCTGGCGGCGCGCGCGGCGGCAGTGGCGCGCCAGATCCGCGACAACGGCGTGACCTATAACGTCTATGCCGACCAGGGCGGCGGCGCGCGGGCGTGGCAACTCGAATTGCTGCCGTTCCTGATCGCCGAGGAGGACTGGGCCGTGATCGAGGCCGGCGCAGCCCAGCGCGCCACGCTCGCCAACGCCATCATGGCCGACATCTACGGCCCCCAGACACTGCTCACGCGCGGCCTGCTGCCGCCGGGGCTGGTCTACGGCCATCCCGGCTACATGCGGCCCCTCAAGGGCTACCAGCCGCCCGGCGGCAGCTTCCTCCAGACCATGGCGATCGACCTCGTCCATACCGACGATGGCTGGACCGTCATCGCCCATCGCACGGAAACCCCGTCGGGCATGGGCTACGCGCTGGAGAACCGGCTGATCATCTCGGGCCAGTTCGCCGATGCCTTCCGCGAGATGCGCGTGCGGCGCCTGCCGCCGGCCTTCGCCCAGCTGATCTCCACGCTGGCCCACGCGCCGCTGGTGGCGGGGGCGGATGAAGGCACGTCGCTGCCGTCGAGCGGCGGGCTGCACATCGTGCTGCTGTCGCCGGGGCCGTTCAACGAGACCTACTTCGAGCACACCTTCCTGGCGCGCTACCTCGGCATCACGCTGGTGGAAGGCAAGGACCTGACCGTGCGCAACGACATGGTCTACCTGAAGACGTTCGGCGGGCTGGAGCGCGTGGACGTGATCCTGCGCCGGCTGGACGACGTGTTCTGCGACCCGCTGGAGCTGCGCAGCGACTCCACCATCGGCGTGCCGGGGCTGCTGGAGGCGATGCGGGCGGGCAACGTGATGGTGTCGAACGTGCCGGGCGCGGGTTTCCTGGAGTCGCCGGCGATCCACGGCTTCCTGCCGGGCATCGCCCGCGCGTTGCTCGGGGAGACGCTGATCCTGCCTGCGGTGTCGAGCTGGTGGTGCGGCGAGGCCGCCGCGCAGGACGAGGCCATGTCGACGCTGACCGAGGCCTTCGTCATGCCGACCTATCCGCGCGTGCCGGGCGAGCCGCGCCTGGGCATGGAGCGCGGGCTGCAGCCGCTGGAAGACTKGCGCGCGCGCATCGCCGAGACGCCGGACCGCTACACGCTGCAGGCGCCGCTGCCGCTTTCGCACACGCCGT
Organism: Cupriavidus sp. 05T42; assembly: GCF_056396345.1. Lineage (NCBI taxonomy): Bacteria > Pseudomonadati > Pseudomonadota > Betaproteobacteria > Burkholderiales > Burkholderiaceae > Cupriavidus > Cupriavidus sp. 05T42. Next base: position 214,068 of record NZ_JBFTLH010000004.1, on the reverse strand, counting down.
GCTGGGAGCCGGACGGGCGCGGTGGCGGGCGGATTGGCTCGCGGGCGTCCATGCTGCGCGTGTTCGCCATCGCCGATGGCAACGGCGGCTGGCAGGTCATGCCGGGCGGATTCATGCGACTGGCGCCGCCCCGGCTGGAGGCGGTGTCGATGCAGCTGGGCGGCACCAGCGCCGACACCTGGGTGCTCTCCAGCCAGACCTCGGGCGCCGTGCCACTGGCCGCGCGCAGCGGGCTGGCGGGGGCGCCCGCCTCGCGCCCGCTGGCCGTCTCCAGCCGCGCCGCCGAGAACCTGTACTGGGCCGGCCGCTACGCGGAGCGCGCCGAGAACACCGTGCGCCTGTGCCGGCAGATCCTCGGATCGATCGAATCGAACGATGAAACCGACGACGGCACGCTGAACATGATCAGCCAATTGGCGCAGTGGTTCGGCCTGGTGCCGGCCCAGACGCCGTCGCCGCAGGCGTCGCTGCGGGTGTTCGAGCGCAGCCTGGTGTCCGCGCTGGCCGATGCCAGCGGGAGCGCCGGCGTGGTGCAGACGCTGGCCAGTCACGCCCGCGCCGCCAACGAGATCCGCAACCGGCTCTCGAACGACCACTGGCGCACCATCCTGGCCGCCCGCAACGACTTCCATGACGCGATGGCCGCCGCCGCGTGCCCGGCCGGCTCGGCCAGCGGCGAGGGCTCGTACGACCGCTCCCGGGTGCTGGTCGCGCTCGAGCAACTGTCGATGCAGCTCGGGGCGATCAGCGGCGCGCAGGGCGACCGCATGTCGCGCGACGAAGCGTGGCGGCTGGTGTTCATCGGCCGTCATATCGAGCGCGTCTCCACGCTGGCGCTGTTCCTGGAGGTGGCCGAGCGCAGTGGCGCGCTGCGCTCGCGCAGTGGCTTCGACCTGCTGCTGCACCTGTTCGACAGCACGCTGACCTACCGCTCGCTGTTCCCGGGCCGGACCGACGTGCCGGCGCTGGTGGACCTGCTCGTGCTGGACGCCACCAACCCGCGCGGCCTCTACGGCGTGCTGGACCGCCTGCGCGAGAAGCTGGTGCAGTTGCCGACCGGCGCCACGGGCCAGGCCCGCGTACCGCTGGCGGAACTGCTGCCGCCGGCCAGCGCGCTGCCGTCGCGCACGGTGCTGTGCGCCACCGATGACGAGGGCCGCCATGCCACGCTGGCCGCGCTGTGCGACCAGCTCGGCGCGCGCATGGCCAAGCTGTCCGATGAAATCGGCGGCCGGTACTTCAGCCATGCCGGCGTGGCGCCGGAAACGGACCTGCCATGAGCGTGCATCCCGTGCCCGCCGCCAAGCCGCCGGCCACCCCGGCGCCGACGCCGGAGGCCGACGCCCCGGCCACCCTGAGCGTGCACCACGTCACCACCTACCAATACGCCTGGCCCGTGGAGCACGCGCAGCAGCGCGCCGTGGTCACGCCGCCGTCCTACCCGTGGCAGGCCGTGAGCGCGCACTGCACCGACATCGATCCGCAGCCCTCGCACCATCACGTGCGCACCGATGCCTTCGGCAACAACGTGCTTCATTTCATGCTCGACGTGCCGCACGAGACCATGCGGCTGACCACGGCCAGCACGGTCACGCTGACGCCGCGCTGGGCCACGCTCGACCCGGCCCGCAGCCCGCCGTGGGAGAAGGCCGCGCAACGGCTGCGCTACCGCGCCGGCCAGCCGTTCGATCCCGAGGCCGAGTTCGTCTTCGCCTCGCCCAATGTGGCGCTGCACGCGGACCTGCGCGACTACGCCCGGCGCAGCTTTACGCCCGGGGTGAGCGTGGTGGCTGGCGCCATCGACCTGATGCACCGCATCCACGCCGATTTCGAGTATCACGCCGAGATCACCGAGGTCCACACGCCCGCGCTGGAGGCCTTCGCGCTGCGCAGCGGCGTGTGCCAGGACTTCGCCCAGGTGATGATCGGCTGCCTGCGCTCGCTCGGGCTGCCCGGGCGCTATGTCAGCGGCTATCTCCGCACCGACCCGCCGCCGGGCGAGCCGCGCCTGCTGGGCGCCGATGCCTCGCACGCCTGGGCCGGCGTCTGGTGCCCCGGGAACGGCTGGGTCGATCTCGACCCGACCAACGCCATGCTGGCCGACACCCGCCACGTCACCCTGGCCATCGCGCGCGACTACAGCGACGTGCCCCTGCTGCACGGCGTCATCGTGGGCGGGGGCGAGCACACGGTGGAGGTGGAGGTGAGCGTGGTGCCAGTGGAGTGATCGGCGGCGCCCGCGCATCATCTACCCGGGGATCCATGTACTTCAGGAGAGGGACCGCGGAACATGGTGGCGTCCTGGACGTTGTGGCGCCATGATGCGCGCCGTCCACCAATGGCACCTTTCGGAGAACTGCAATGACCCATCGCACCGCGATCGAAGCAAGGCGAAATCTTCCGGGGAGGGCCTTGCAGGGTGAGTATGTCACCCAGCAACAATTCAATGCGCTACGGAAACGGGTTGACGCTATTGCGCTGACAGACGACGGCATTATGTATTTCACAGTCAACAGCACCGGCGCGGATAGTCAGGCCAATGGCAGCGAGTCGGTGGCGATTGCCAGCGGTGCCTCCGCAAATTCCGAAGAATCTGTTGCAGTCGGCTACCTGGCTACCGGATCTGGCCAGGGCTCGGTGTGTGTGGGGGCGTATTCCTCAGCCAGCGAAACGTGCAGCACCTCCATAGGCTTTGACACGCTCGCTCAGGCTTATGGAGCGGTTGCGATCGGGTCTGCCGCGATAGTGGACCCCGTTGCTAACAAGGGGATCAGTATCGGCAACACAGCCATCGTTGCCGGTGATTCAGCATTGGCCATCGGCGCGAGTGCCACGGCGAGCGGCGAGCAGAGTGTGGCGATAGGCGCTGGTTCCACGACCGATCGCGCGCAGACGGTGTCCGTAGGCAATGACAGCGCGCTCCGCTTCATCGCCCGTGTTGCGGCGGGGCAGGAGGATGATGATGTCGCCACAATCGGCCAGTTGAAGGAGGCTGGCCTGCCCGTGAATGCGCGCGGCGAAGTGGAGCGTGCGCTGGTGCTGTACGACGACAGGAACAAGACGAGGCTGACGCTGCCGTTGGTAAGAGTGTMGGGATTGCGTCCCGCTGAACTGAGCGCGCAGAGCACAGAAGCGGTAACGGGCAGCCAGCTCTTCAAGGCAAATCAGCGGCTGGTCGAACTCGAGGCGCGCCTCGCGGCGCTGGAGCGTGCGGTGCGCGACAGGTAGTCGTGCAGGAATGGCCCCGGGTGGCTTGAGCACATGGTGCGGTCACACGGCAATCTTACTCAGGATGGGGCGCTGTCCGTCGCGGCAGCTGATGGAGAACGCAATGAGCAATCAGACTGATGTCCAGGCTAGGGCCAACGCCTCGGACAGGGACCGCCCGGGCCAGTATGTCACCCTGCAACAGTTCCATGCGCTACGGGAACGGGTTGACGCCATTGCGCTGCAAGACGACGGTATTACGTATTTTGCAGTCAACAGCACCGGTCCGGACAGTCAGGCCAATGGCATAGAGTCGGTGGCGATTGCCAGTCACGCCGAGGTGGATTCCGAGGAATGCGTCGCTGTCGGCCACGCGGCGGGAACAATCGGCGCGGACTATCCGGGCTCGGTGTATGTGGGTGCGTATGCCCAGGGATATGCCATATGCACCACTGCCATCGGCTATTACGCCTATACCAACGCTTATGGAGCGGTTGCGGCCGGGTGTCTGGCGACGGTGAGCGCCAGTGGTAACAAGGGGATTGCTATCGGCGATCTGGCCCTCGTTGACAGTGATTCAGCAGTGGCCATCGGCGCGAAGGCGACCGTGAATGGCGCCCAGAGTGTGGTGCTGGGTTGCGCTTCCACGACCGATCGCGCGCAGACAGTATCTGTCGGCAATGACAGCACCCGTCGCTTCATCGCACGTGTTGCGGCGGGGCAGGAGGATGATGATGCCGCCACKGTCGGCCAGTTAAAGGAGGCGGGCCTGTCCGTGAATGCGCGCGGGGAAGTGGAGAGCGCGCTGGTGCTCTACGACGACAGGAGCAAGACCCGGCTTACGCTGCAATCGGTAAAAGTTGCGGGGTTGCGACCCGCTGAGCAGAGCCTGCAGAGCACGGATGCGGTGGCAGGCAGCCAGCTCTTCAAGGCAAACCAGCAGCTGGTTGAACTCGAGGCGCGCCTCGCGGTGCTGGAGCGTGCGGTGCGCCACAGGTAGTACGGGAGCGAGCACACGGTGGAGGTGGAGGTGGAGGTGAGCGTGGTGCCGATGGATTAGGCTGGGTTTGTCCGATCCATGGTTTTCCGAAGTACGGCGTGAAAACATGGCCTCGCTGGCCAACGTCAACTTCAGGAGACCTTCGATGAGCAACGCCCAGACGGATATCGCAAGCAATCAGTACCTGACCCGGGAACAGTTCCAGGCACTGAGCGCAGTCGGAAAGAACGACAAGAACGCCAAGTACTTCCACGCCAACAGCAAGGGTCCCGATAGCGAGGCCAGTGGCCAGGAAGCCGTGGCCATCGGACCCTCCGCCGTGGCGGCGGGCTCGGGGAGCGTTGTGGTGGGCGAGGGCGCCGTGTTCGGCGCCGCGGGCCGGGGCGTGGTCATCGGCTCCCAGGCGCAGGTCGGGGCGGACTCGCCCGGCGACGGCGTGGTGGTACTGGGCAGCGACGCCACGGCATGGGGCGACAAGGCCGTGGCGATCGGCGGCAACGCCAATGCGGGCTACACGGACAACATCGCCATCGGCGGCGATGCCCAGGCCACCGCTGCCTCCGCCGCCGTGGCGGTGGGCGCCGATKCCTTCGCGGGGGGCGACCAGAGCGTGTCCGTCGGCTCCGCCGCCAGCGCCCAAAGCCAGGCGGCCGTGGCGATCGGAGCCAGCGCGAACGTGTACGGCTACGGCACCATCGGCATCGGGCGCGGCGCCATCGCCAACAACCACCACGCCACCGCCATCGGCGAGTATGCGGAGGTGAGCGCCTACGGCAGCGTGGCGCTCGGCGCGTCTTCCGTCTGCGACCGCGAATACGCGGTGTCCGTCGGCACGGCGGACAATGGCCGCTACATCACCCATGTGTTACCGGGCGAGCAGGACGACGACGCCGTGACCGTCGCGCAACTCAAGGACGCGGCCCTGCAGGTCAACCCGAAAGTGGCCCGGCGCCTGGGCAACCTCGAGGCCCGCATCGCAACGCTGCGCCAGCTCGAAGCGCGCATCGCGGCGCTGGAGCGGGCGGCGGGGCGTTCGTAGTCGGGGGGCGGGCGGCCTTTGGATCCATGTACTTCTGGAGATCGGGTAGCGACCATGGCGACGGCACGGGCCGTGTATGCGCCCTTGCCGTGGTTCTGATCAACCMGATTCCAGGAGCCCTTCATGGCAATTCCTMAGACTGAGCCCGAAGCAGGGAACCATCCATCGTCCGCCAACGGCAATCGTGGCGGTGGCGGTGGCGGCGGCGGTGGCGGCGGTGCGCCCTACCTGGCCTATGACGACAAGAGCAAGAGCCGCGCTACGCTGCCATCGACATTGGTCACGGGGCTCCGGCCCGGCGATGTGAGCCCCGGCAGCAGCGACGCCATCACGGGCAGCCAGCTGGCCGACACGGAGGCCGACGTCGCTGGCAATGCGCAGGACATCGCCGCGCTGTCGCAGACGGTGGATGACCTCGCCTCGGGCAAGACCGGCCTCAAGTATGTGCAGGTGAACGCCAGCGGGACGGCCGCCTCGGCACMCGGCAGCAACGCCATCGCCATCGGCGCGGATACCGTCGCCACCGGGGTCGGCAGTGTCGTGCTGGGCCAAGGGGCGACGGTCAGCGAGTCGGGGCCCGGCGTGGCCATTGGCCTGAATGCCCGTGCCGATGTCGCCGCGCGGGACCCCGTGGACGCCGGCTCGGTCGCACTGGGCTGCGATACCTATGCCTATGGCAGCCGCTCGGTCGCGATCGGCGAAAAAGCGCAGGCCGCCTACGCGTGGAGCGTCGCCATCGGCGGCAATGCCGTGGCGTCCGGCGCGGACAGCTTCCAGGTGGGCGGCACCACGGCGGTGGGGATGGCCGCGGTGGCATCCGGTCACAAAAGCGTGGCGCTGGGCCAGCGATCGGAAGCCTCCGGCGCGACGGCCATCGCCGTGGGGCYGATGGCGCAGGCCACCAATACCGGCGCGGTCGCCGTGGGCACCGACGCCGTCGCCAGCACCGAGTTCGCGGTGGCGCTCGGGCACGGCAGCCGCGCGGCGGCAGCGCACGGCGTGGCGCTCGGCACGGCCTCGTACTGCGACCGCGACCTGACGGTCTCGGTCGGCACCGACACCCTGCAGCGCCAGATCATCAACGTCGCGCCGGGCACCGCGCCGACCGACGCGGCCACCGTGGGGCAACTGAGCGCGCCCATCGCCCAGATGCGGGAAGCCCTCGCCTCGCGCGAGCGCCGCCTGCACGACCTCGAGGCGCGCATCGTGGCGCTGGAGCGGGCGCTGCGGGGGGCTTAGGGGTGCTTAGGGGTGCTTAGGGGTGCTTAGGGGTGCTTAGGGGTGCTCAGGGGCGCCCAACAAAAAAGCCGGCCGCTTGCGCGGACCGGCTTCTTTCGCCAGATGGCTCGGATGACGCCGAGGGCGGGTCAGCCGAGCTTTTTCTTGAGCAGTTCGTTGACCTGGGCCGGGTTGGCCTTGCCCTTGGTGGCCTTCATGGCCTGGCCGACCAGTGCGTTGAACGCCTTTTCCTTGCCGGCGCGGAACTCTTCGACCGACTTGGCGTTGGCGGCCAGCACGTCGTCGATGATCTTCTCGAGTTCGCCGGTATCGGACATCTGCTTGAGACCCTTGGCGGCGATGATCGCGTCGGCGTCGCCGCCGGACTCGCCGGCCCACATCGCCGGGAAGACGTCCTTCTTGGCTGTGTTGTTGGACACCGTGCCGTCGGCGATGCGCGCCAGCAGCCTGGCCAGTTGCGCCGGGCGCACCGGGGCGTCGTCGATGGCCATGCCTTCGCGGTTCAGTTGCGACGCCACGTCGCCCATCAGCCAGTTGGCCGCCGGCTTGGCGCTGGCCACGCCGGCTTCGGTCACCACAGCCTCGAAGTACGCGGCGAGGGACTTGGTGGCCGTGAGCGTGCTCGCATCGTAGGCCGAGAGGCCGTATTGCGAGACGAAGCGCGCCTGCATCGCCGCCGGCAGCTCGGGCAGGCCGGCGCGCACGCGCTCGACCCACTCGCTGTCGATMTCGAGCGGCATCAGGTCCGGATCGGGGAAGTAGCGGTAGTCGTGCGCGTCTTCCTTGGTGCGCATCGCGCGCGTCTCGCCGGTGTCCGGGTCGAACAGCACGGTGGCCTGGACGATCTTGCGGCCGTCCTCGATCTCGTTGATCTGCCACTGCACTTCGTAGTCGATCGCCTGCTGCAGGAAGCGGAACGAGTTCAGGTTCTTGATTTCGCGGCGGGTGCCGAATTCCTTCTGGCCGACTGGGCGCACCGAGACGTTGGCGTCGCACCGGAAGCTGCCTTCCTGCATGTTGCCGTCGCAGATGCCGAGCCACACCACGAGCGAGTGCAATGCCTTGGCATAGGCCACGGCCTCGGCCGAGCTGCGCATGTCTGGCTCCGTCACGATCTCCAGCAGCGGCGTGCCGGCGCGGTTCAGGTCGATGCCGGTCATGTTGGCGAAGTCCTCGTGCAGCGACTTGCCCGCATCCTCCTCAAGGTGGGCGCGGGTCAGGTTCACGGTCTTCTCGTAGACGCCCTGCCGTCCTTCCACCTGGATCGTGATGGTGCCGCCCTGGACGACCGGGATCTCGTACTGGCTGATCTGGTAACCCTTCGGCAGGTCAGGGTAGAAGTAGTTCTTGCGCGCGAAGATGCTGCGCGGCGCGATATGGGCGCCGATGGACAGCCCGAACTCGATGGCGCGCTCGACGGCGCCCTTGTTCAGCACGGGCAGCACGCCCGGCAGCGCCAGATCCACGGGCGAGGCCTGCGTGTTGGGTTCGGCCCCGAACGCGGTGGAGGTGCCGGAAAAAATCTTCGAGGCGGTGGAGAGCTGCGTATGCGTCTCCAGGCCGATCACCACTTCCCATTGCATGGCGGTATTCCTGGTTTAAGTCTTCTGTTCTGTTCTATATCAGGCCGGACCCGGCGTTTTTCAGGGCGCGGGGTTCAACAGCCACGAATCGAGTTGGGCGAGCGCGGCCACACGCGCCAGGGCGTCGCCGCCGCTGGCGGTATCGCCGCCCGGGGTGCGCCGGGAGGCGTCGCGCCGGCCGTGCAGCTCGCTGGTGCCGTCGAAGCCATGATAGGCGCCCGGGTAGATCTCCAGCCGGAAGCGCGCATCGGGCTGGCGGGCCAGCACCGCGTTCTGGAGCATCGCGCAGCGCGTGGCCGGGGTCCAGTCGTCCGCGCCGCCAATCATCATCAGCACCGGCGCGCGCAGCTTGAAATTGTGCTGCCGCACCACGCGCTTGCAGGCCGGGTAGAAGGCCACGGCGCGCTCCACGGCAGGCGTGCCGGCCGGCCACGGGCGGCTGGCGTCGATGGCGGCCAGCACCGCCTGCGCGCCGTTCGACCAGCCCAGCAGCACGATGCGGCGCGGGTCGACGCCGGGCTGGCGGGCCACCCAGCGCAGCGCGGCCAGGGCGTCGGCGCGGCGCGTCTTGTCGTCGATGCCGCGCGCGTCCGGCGTGTCGCCGCAGCCGCTGGTGATGCGGCCGCGCGGGCCGAAGCTGTCCGGCATCAGCACGGCGTAGCCGCGCTCGGTCAGCCAGTGGGCGTACTCGCGGTAGCGGGCCTGCAGGGCGCCGGCCGGGTCGAGGATTTCGTCGATGGAGCCGGTGCGCCGTGCCACGCGATGCGTGTCTTCAAGCCCACCGCAGCCGTGCAGCGCCACGACCACCGGCAGCGGCTGCGACCTTGGCTGGCCGCTGTCGCGGGGCAGGAACCAGTAGGCGGGGAGCGTCGGCATGCCGGCATCGCCCGCCAGCCGTACGCGCTGGACGATGGGCGCCGGGGCGGCCGACGTGGAGGTGGCTGCCGAGGCCGCCACAGAAGCCGCCACAGCAGGCGCACTGGAGGCCGAAATCGGCGCTTGCGGCGCCGAGACCGTGCTCCAGGCCGGCACCGCCGCCACCGTCATCATCGCAAAACCCGCGCGCAGCCAGCGCCGCGCCCGAGGCATAACGCCGGGCAGAATCCCGGGCAGAACCCCGGCGGCGAAGGATGAGCGTGGGCGGCGTGGCGGCATGATAGTTACGTTATCGCGTGCGGGCGCAGGCGCCCGAGTCCGGCTCGAACATCACCGGCCACGCTTCTTCATAGATGCCGGGCGTGCAGTGCGACTGGCAGCTTGCGTGCGCCAGCGTCACGCGGCGCGGGTCCTGCCAGACCATCAGCTTGCAGGCGCTGCCATCGTTGGCGCGCAGCTCGATATGTGGCGTTTTGCGCACCTGTCGGAAGTCGGCCAGATTGAAGCTGCACGAGCCGCGCTTGCCGACCCACAGCTTCCACTGCAACTGCTGCACGGCGTTGTCCACCACGCGTAGCTGGGCGTCCTCGCGGAAACCGTCTTCCTCGGTGCGGCGGCAGTCGCCGTTCAGGTCGATGTCCCGCGCGGCGATGGGCGTGGAGCGCCCGCCGAAGGGCAGCGAGCAGCCGGCCAGCACCACGGCGAGGGCCATCGCGACAAAGAGGCGTAGCAGGCGCTTGTCGTGCATCGTCATCAGGCCGGGCGGCGCAGGTGCCAGTCGGTGGCCTGCTGGAACGCATGGGCCACCTGCAGCAGGCGCGCTTCGTCGAAATAGTTGCCGATGAGCTGCAGGCCGACGGGCATATTGTCCTGACCGGTGCCGCACGGCACGCTCATGCCGGGCAGGCCGGCGAGGCTGGTGGAGAGCGTGAAGATGTCGGCCAGGTACATCTGCACCGGGTCGGCGGTCTTCTCGCCGAGCTTCCAGGCCACCGTGGGCGCCACCGGGCCCATGATCACGTCGCACTGGCTGAAGGCGCGCTGGAAATCGTCGGCGATGATGCGGCGGATCTTCTGCGCCTGCAGGTAATAGGCGTCGTAATAACCGTGCGACAGCACGTAGGTGCCCACCATGATGCGGCGCTTGACCTCGGCGCCGAAGCCTTCGGCGCGGGACTTCTTGTACATGTCGAGCAGGTCGCTGTACTCGGCCGCGCGGTGGCCGTAGCGCACGCCGTCGAAGCGCGACAGGTTGCTCGACGCCTCGGCCGGTGCAATCACGTAGTACACCGGGATCGACAGCTCGGTCTTGGGCAGGGTCACGTCGACCAGCGTCGCGCCGAGCTTCTCGTACTCGGCCAGCGCGCCGCGCACGGCGGCTTCCACGTCGGCGGACAGGCCCGCGCCAAAGTACTCGCGCGGCAGGCCGATGCGCAGGCCGGCCAGCGGTTGGTCGGCGCTGGCGCCGGCGCGCGGCTGGCCCAGATGGCGCGTGAAGTCCTCGTCCACGCCGCCCTGGGCGGGCGTGAGGCTGGTGGAATCCTTCGGATCGAAACCGGCCATGGCGTTGAGCAGCAGCGCGCAGTCCTCGGCCGAGCGCGCCATCGGGCCGCCCTGGTCGAGCGACGAAGCGAACGCGATCATGCCGTAGCGCGAGACGCGGCCGTAGGTCGGCTTGATGCCGGTGATGCCCGAGAACGACGCCGGCTGGCGGATCGAGCCGCCGGTGTCGGTGCCGGTGGCGGCCGGGGCCAGCCCTGCGGCCACCGCGGCGGCGGAACCGCCCGAGGAGCCGCCCGGCACGCGCTGCTTGTCCCACGGGTTGCGCACGATGCCGAAATACGAGTTCTCGTTCGACGAACCCATCGCGAATTCGTCCATGTTGGTCTTGCCCAGCGTGACCATGCCGGCGGCGGCGAGGCGCTCCACCACGGTGGCGTCGAACGGGCTCTGGTAGCCGGCCAGCATCTTCGAGCCGGCCGTGGAGGCCCAGCCGCGCGTCACGAAGACGTCCTTGTGGGCGATGGGCACGCCGGTCAGCGGCGTGGCCTGGCCCTGGGCGCGGCGCGCATCGGCGGCACGGGCCTGCTCCAGGGTGAGGTCGGCGTTGATGTCGACGAAGGCGTTCAGGTCGCGCGCGGCCTCGATGCGGGCGAGGTAGTCGCGCGCGAGTTCCTCGGCGGAAACGGTGCGCGCCGCCAGGGCATCGGCGATCTGGCGCAGGGAAGTCACGGAATCAGCGGAAAAGGACATGTTGGTCTGGTGTCTGCGGTGGCGGTCAGGGGCGGCGGGCCGGGCGGGTGGGCCCGGGCGTCACTCGATGACCTTCGGCACCAGGTAGAGGCCGCGTTCGGTGGCCGGGGCCGGGCGCTGGTAGTCTTCGCGGCGGTCGGTCTCGGTCACGGCATCCTCGCGCAGGCGCTGGGCGATGTCGCGCACGGCGGAGAGCGGGTGCGCCAGCGGCTGGATGCCGGTGGTGTCCACCGCCTGCATCTGCTCCACCAGCGAGAAGAAGTTGTTCAGTTGGGCGAGCGTCTGCGCGGCCTCGGCATCGCTGGTTTCGATGCGGGCCAGGTGCGCGATGCGCTTGACGTCGGAGAGTGCGAGAGCCATGGCGTGATGCGGCGCGGGCGCCGGGTTCAGTCCATCGGACTGGGGATGTTGCGGTCGGGTGGCGGGCAGGACGCCCGGAGCGGGGTCCGGGGGCGCCCCCGGGATCGTTTCGTTACAAGTTTTTCCGGGCGCTGACGCCCCGAAACAGCGTGGATTATAAGGTATCATTACGCGCTGCAGGCCTCCCGCAACGCGGACTTCACATGGCGCGCCAAATGGCGGGTTCCAGGCAGGTCACGGGTCACGCCGGCGGCTGCGCCGGTGATGCCGTCGCCACTGCTGGCACGTACCATGAGTGCCGGGCAGGGCAGCCGCCCGGGGCATGCGGCGCGCGAGCGTCGCAGGACTGCAACAGAGCAGGAAACGATTGGCGAACGATAAAGGCACGGCCCGGCGGCGAGTCCGCGATTAACGGCTGGTTTTCATCGCAGTTTCACACTTCACAATCAGGTTCCTCCGATTAGGCTTCTGCCATCKTCAGGCGATTTTCCGACCTGTCCGGCGCATCTGGCGGCGAACTTTCGCGCAGAGTCTAATCAAAGGTTCCCGTAGGTCCGGCGTGCAGGTTGCGCCGGTTGCGGATCGCCGATGACCGGGCGGGCATGCGCCCCTCGCCGTCGGCACCGGGGCGTACCGGCTTGCCGGTACGGGCCGCAGCGCACCGGGGGAACCGTGAACCATCACCCTTGCAAACGTATACCTGGCCGGGCCGAAGACGGCGCCGGCCGTTTCGCATACTCGCGAGCCAACAAAAGACAGGATTCCTGATGTTCGGATTTCTCCGCAGCTATTTCTCCAACGACCTGGCCATCGACCTGGGCACCGCCAACACCCTGATCTATATGCGCGACAAGGGCATCGTCCTGGACGAGCCGTCGGTCGTGGCCATCCGTCAGGAAGGCGGCCCCAACGCCAAGAAGACGATCCAGGCGGTCGGCAAGGAAGCCAAGCAGATGCTGGGCAAGGTGCCGGGCAATATCGAGGCCATCCGCCCGATGAAGGACGGCGTGATCGCCGACTTCACCGTGACCGAGCAGATGCTCAAGCAGTTCATCAAGATGGTCCATGACTCGAAGCTGCTGCGCCCGAGCCCCCGGATCATCATCTGCGTGCCGTGCGGCTCCACCCAGGTGGAACGCCGTGCCATCCGCGAATCGGCGCTGGGCGCCGGCGCCAGCCAGGTGTACCTGATCGAGGAGCCGATGTCGGCCGCGATCGGCGCCGGGCTGCCGGTGTCGGAGCCGTCGGGCTCGATGGTGGTGGACATCGGCGGCGGTACCACCGAGGTGGGCATCATCTCGCTGGGCGGCATGGTCTACAAGGGTTCGGTGCGCGTGGGCGGTGACAAGTTCGACGAAGCCATCGTCAACTACATCCGCCGCAACTACGGCATGCTGATCGGCGAACAGACCGCCGAAGCCATCAAGAAGGAAATCGGCTCGGCATTCCCGGGGTCCGAAGTGCGCGAGATGGAAGTCAAGGGCCGCAACCTGTCCGAAGGCATTCCGCGTGCATTCACGGTCTCGTCGAACGAAATCCTCGAAGCCCTGACCGATCCGCTGAACCAGATCGTGTCCGCCGTGAAGATCGCCCTCGAGCAGACGCCCCCGGAACTGGGTGCCGACATCGCCGAGCGCGGCATGATGCTGACCGGTGGCGGCGCGCTGCTGCGCGACCTGGACCGCCTGCTGGCCGAGGAAACCGGCCTGCCGGTGCTGGTGGCCGAAGACCCGCTGACCTGCGTGGTGCGCGGCTCCGGCATGGCGCTCGAGCGCATGGACAAGCTCGGCAGCATCTTCTCGTACGAGTAAGAACAGGAACCGCAACGTGGCGACACGCGGCATGCCGGCCCCAGCAGGCTGCGCCGGCGCGTGCGCCACGAGATTTCCGCCCCTTCCCGCCGCCCCCGGCGGGATGACTTCGCCTGCGCACGGGTAAATGGATTACTCCCCACCGCCGCTCTTCAAGCAAGGCACGTCCGCCGTGGCGCGGCTGGTCATTTTCGTGACCATCGCGCTGACGCTGCTCGTGGTCGATGCCCGCTTCGACGCCATGCGCGTCGCGCGCCAGGTTGCCGCCACCGTGCTGATGCCGGTGGAACGCGCGGTCCTGGTGCCGCGCGATGCGCTGCGCGGCGTCTTTGACTATGCCCAGTCGTCCGTCACGCTGGCCAACGAGAACCGCGAGCTGCGCCGCAGCGCCGTGGAGCAGGCCAGCGCCGCCGTGCGCCAGGCCCAGCTCGAGGCCGAGAACAACCAGCTGCGCAAGCTGCTGAATCTGACCCAGCAATCGGCCACGCCGGTGGTGGCGGCGGAGATCCTCTATGACGCCCGCGACCCGTACAGCCAGCGCATCGTGATCGACCGGGGCAGCGTGCAGGGCCTGCGCGCCGGCTATCCGGTGATCGACGAACGCGGCGTGATCGGCCAGATCACGCGGGTCTCGCCGCTCCAGTCCGAAGTGACGCTGCTGACCGACAAGGATCAGGCGATTCCGGTCCAGGTGGTGCGTAACGGGCTGCGCAGCGTGGCCTTTGGCGGCTCGCGTGCCGGGCAGCTCGACCTGCGCTTCATGGCGGCCTCGGCCGATCTCCAGCAAGGAGACCTTCTCGTCACATCCGGCCTGGACGGGACCTATCCGCCCGGCCTGCCGGTGGCGAAGATCTCCCATATCGAACGCAAGGCCGATACCGCCTTCTCGCGCGTGTACTGCGAGCCGGTGGCTGGCGTGCGCTCGCACCGACAGTTGCTGGTGGTGCGTTACGAGTCCGGGCTGGGACCGCGTCCGCAGGACGAGGACAAGCCGCAGAAGGCCGAGCGCGGTGCGCGTTCGGCGGCGGCCCGCGCCGGTGCCGAGAAATCGGCAGAGAAAAACGGCGATAAACCCGCTGCCACGGAGCCCGCACGGTGACCAATCCCCAGTATCTGCTGCGCCCGGTCAACCCCGCGTTCATCGCGGTGACGTTCATCGTCGCCTTCCTGTTCAACCTGATGCCGTGGGGCACCACGCTCTGGATTCCGGACATGGTGGCGCTGGTGCTGGTGTTCTGGAACATCCACCAGCCGCGCAAGGTCGGCATGGGCGTGGCCTTCCTGCTCGGCCTGCTGATGGATGTGCACGATGCCCGCCTGCTGGGCGAGCACGCCATGGCCTACACGCTGCTGGCCTACTTCGCCATCACGATCCATCGCCGCGTGCTGTGGTTCTCGGTTTATACCCAGGCGCTGCACGTGCTGCCGCTGCTGTTTATCGTCCACGCCGTGCCGGTGGTGATCCGCCTGGCCATGGGCGCGCCCCTGCCGGGCTGGCAACTGCTGCTGGCGCCCTGCATCGAGGCGCTGCTGTGGCCGCTGGCCACCAGTGTGCTGTTGGCGCCACAGCGGCGTTCGCACGACGTCGACGAAACCCGACCGATTTAGCCGATCCAGCCTTCCCGGGCCGGATCTATCTATATAGAGCCGCCCGGGCCACCGCCCACGCCGAACCCGCCGCCGCAGTACCGCCATGACCGAAATCCGCAACGTCGAACTGGAAATCGGCCGCTTCCGCATCCGCGTGGCGGCTGCCGCCCTGTTTACGGTGATCTGCTTCGGGCTGCTGTTCACCCGCTTCCTGTGGCTGCAGTGGTACAAGCACGACCAGTACTCGGCCAAGGCCGAGGACAACCGGATCTCGGTGGCGCCGATCGAGCCCAATCGCGGCATCATCATGGACCGCAACGGCGTGATCCTGGCGCGCAACTATTCGGCCTACACGCTGGAAATCACGCCGTCGAAGCTGACCGATACCCTCGACAACACGATTGAGTCGCTTTCGTCACTTGTCGATATCCAGCCGCGTGACCGTCGCCGCTTCAAGCGGCTGCTGGAGGAATCGCGCAGCTTCGAAAGCCTGCCGATCCGCAGCCAGCTTTCCGACGAGGAAGTCGCCAAGTTCTCCGCCCAGCGCTTCCGTTTTCCCGGCGTGGATGTGCGCGCGCGGCTGTTCCGCCAGTACCCGCTCGGCGAATCGGCCAGCCACGTGATCGGCTACCTGGGGCGCATCTCGCAGCGCGACCAGGAGCGGATCGATGCGATGGACGAGGCCAACGACGCCGAGGGCGCCAAGTACGATCCGCGCAAGGACGCCGACAACTACAAGGGCACCAACTACATCGGCAAGATCGGCCTGGAGCAGAGCTACGAGGCCGAACTGCACGGGCTGACCGGCTTCGAGGAAGTGGAAGTGAGCGCGGGCGGGCGGCCGATCCGCACGCTGTCCACCTCGCCGGCCACGCCGGGCAACAACCTGATCCTGTCGCTGGACATCCGCCTCCAGCAACTGGCCGAGCAGCTGTTTGGCGACCGGCGCGGCGCGCTGGTGGCGATCGAGCCGGCCACGGGCGACATCCTGGCCTTCGTCTCCAAGCCGACCTACGACCCGAACCTGTTCGTGGAAGGCATCGACTCGAAGACCTGGGACGAACTCAACAGCTCGCCGGACAAGCCGCTGCTGAACCGCCCGCTGCGCGGCACCTATCCGCCCGGCTCAACCTACAAGCCGTTCATGGCGCTGGCGGCGCTGACCATCGGCAAGCGCACGGCCGCCTGGGGCATGCACGATCCGGGCTTCTTCACGCTGGGCAACCACACCTTCCGCGACGACAAGCCGGGCGGCCACGGCTGGGTGGACATGCAGGCGTCCATCGTGCAGTCCTGCGACACCTATTACTACGCGCTGGCGCGCGACATGGGCGTCAACGGCATCCACGACTTCATGAAGCCGCTCGGGTTCGGCCAGATCACGGGTATCGACATCGAGGGCGAAAGCCGCGGCATCCTGCCGTCCACCGAGTGGAAGCGCAAGGCGTACCGCAAGCCCGAGCAGCAGAAGTGGTATGACGGCGAGACCATCTCGCTGGGCATCGGGCAGGGCTACAACAGCTTCACGATCCTGCAACTGGCCAATGCGGTGTCGATCATCGTCAACAATGGCGCGGCGATGAAGCCCCACCTGGTGAAGGCGGTGGAGGATTCGGTCTCGCGCCAGCGGACGCTGACCGTGCCCAAGGAAAGCTATCGGATTCCGCTCAAGCAGGCCGATATCGACGTGATCAAGAAGGCCATGGTGGCCGTGACGCACTCGGGCACTGCCGCGCGCGTGTTCGCGGGCGCGGCCTACGAATCGGCCGGCAAGACCGGCACGGCGCAGACCTACACGCTGGCCAAGGGCGAGAAGTACAACCACCATGCCATCGACGAGCGAAAGCGCGACCACTCGCTCTATACCGCGTTCGCGCCGGCGGACAACCCGAAGATCGCGCTGGCGCTGATCGTCGAGAACGCCGGCTTCGGCGCGGCCGTGGCGGCGCCGATCGCGCGGAAGGTGATGGATTACTACCTGCTCGGCAAGTGGCCCGAGGAGTTGCAGGCCAACGCGCCGCCGTCGGCCGAGCGCGAGCGCGCGGGCGGCAAGCCGCCGGTGGACACGCCGAGCGTGTTCACCACCGGCCTGACGGCGAACGTGGCGACGGCCACGGTGATGGCCAATGCGCCGGTGAGCGCGGCCTCGGGCGCGGACGCCAGTGCTGCGGGGGCGAGTGCAGCCCTGGCGGGGGCTTCCGGCGCCACCGTGGCATCGGGCGCCGGCGCGCGCGGCGCGTCGGAATCGATCGCCGCCCAGCTTGACCCGGCCGCCATCGCGCCGGCCTCGGCCGTGGCCACGCTCGACGAACGGATGCTCCAGGCGCTTGGCCACAGCAAGCCGGCCGCGCCGGCTCCGGTGCCGGTCCCGGCACCCGCCGCGCGCCCCGCACCCGCCTCGGCGCCTGCGCCGGCCAAGCCACGCGTCCGGCCGGTCAGCACGACGGCACCCGCCCCCCGTAACAATGCTTCAGAGTAAAGGAGACGGGCACCATGGATAAACGCCGCGTCGTGTCCGTGATCCGGACGGCCCTCACGGGCTTCGACAAGCCGCTGGCCCTGATCGTCTTCCTGCTGTTCGCCACCGGTATCGTGGCGCTGTACTCGGCCGCCATCGACATGCCGGGCCGCGTGGAAGACCAGCTGCGCAACATCCTGCTCTCGTACGCAGTGATGATGGTGATTGCCTACATGCCGACCCAGCTGCTGATGCGGGTCGCCGTCCCCCTATATACAGTGGGCGTGGCGCTGCTGATTGCCGTGGCGATGTTCGGCCTGATCCGCAAGGGCGCGCGGCGCTGGCTCAACGTGGGCATGGTGATCCAGCCGTCCGAGATCATGAAGATCTCGATGCCGCTGATGCTGGCGTGGTACTTCCAGAAGCGCGAGGGCGTGGTCAAGTGGTTCGACTTTGTCGTGGCGCTGGTCATGCTCGGCATTCCGGTGGGGCTGATCGCCAAGCAGCCTGACCTTGGCACGGCGCTGCTGGTGCTGGCCGCCGGCCTCTATGTGATCTATTTCGCCGGGCTGACCTGGAAGATCATCCTGCCGCTGCTGGCCATCGGCGTGGTGGCGGTCACGCTGCTGATCTCGTATGAAAGCCAGATCTGCGCGCCGGGCGTGAACTGGCCGATCCTGCACGACTACCAGCAGCACCGCGTCTGCACGCTGCTGGACCCCACCACCGACCCGCTCGGCAAGGGCTTCCACACCATCCAGTCGATTATCGCCATCGGTTCGGGCGGCGTGACCGGCAAGGGCTGGCTCAAGGGCACCCAGACCCACCTGGAATTCATCCCCGAGAAGCACACCGACTTCATCTTCGCGGTGTTCTCGGAGGAATTCGGCCTGATCGGCAACGCGGTGCTGCTGGTGCTGTACCTGATGCTGATCTTCCGCGGGCTGTATATTGCCGCCAATGCGCCGACGCTGTTCTCGCGGCTGCTGGCGGGTTCCATCACGCTGATCTTCTTCACCTACGCTTTCGTGAACATGGGCATGGTGAGCGGGATCCTGCCCGTGGTGGGCGTGCCGCTGCCGCTGCTCAGTTATGGCGGGACGGCGCTGGTGACGCTGGGCATGGGGATCGGCATCCTGATGAGCATTTCGCGCCAGAAGCGGCTGATCCAGACCTAGCAGTGCCGTTTGCTACACTGCCATCCGAAAAATACTCCGGTAGAAGCTTATGAACGCCCAAGATGTCGCCGCCTGGCTGCAGAGCAATCMGCAGTTCTTCGAGGAACACGCCGAACTGCTGGCCGCGGTGCAGCTGACCAGCCCGCATAGCCATCGCGCCGTGTCGCTGCAGGAGCGCCAGATGGAAATCCTGCGCGAGAAGAACAAGGGGCTGGAGCTGAAGCTGGCCGACCTGGTCCGCCACGGGCACGACAACGACCGCACCCAGCAGCGCATGCACGCCTGGCAGCTCCGCCTGCTGGCCGAGGCCGACTCGCACGCGCTGCCGTACACGGTGCAGGACGGCCTGCAGCAGGTGTTCGACGTGCCGGCCGTGGCGCTGCGCGTGTGGAACGTCGGCGAAGCCTTTACGCACATCGAAGTGGCGCAGGGCGCCAGCGACGACCTGCGCCTGTTCGCCGAAGGGCTGCGCGCGCCGTACTGCGGCCCGAACAGCGGCTTCGAGGCCGCCGCGCTGCTCGAGCGTGACGACATCGCCTCGCTGGCGATGGTGGCGCTGCGCGTGCCGACCCGCCCGGACGAAGACGCGCTGGGCGCCACCTTCGGCCTGCTGGTGCTGGGCTCGCCCGATGCGCGCCGCTTCCACGAAGGCATGGGCACGGCCTACCTGGGCCAGATCGGCGAAGTCGCCGGCGCCGCGCTGAACCGCCTGCGCGACTGACATGTCCCGCCGCCCGCCATCGGATAGCGAGGCACCGGACCCCAAGCCGGTGCCCGATCCGCTGGTGGTGCGCTACCTCGACTGGCTGGCCACCGGCCGCAAGCTGGCCGAACACACGCTGGCCAGCTACGGCCACGACCTCTMCGTGCTCCAGACCCACGCCGCGCGCCACGCGCCGGGCGTGGCGCTGCTGGCGCTCGAAACCCATCACATCCGGTCCTTCGCCGCGCGCATGCACGGCGGCGGCCTGTCCGCGCGGACCATCGCCCGCACGCTTTCCGCCTGGCGCGGCTTCTACCTGTGGGCGGCGCGCCATGGCCATGGCGTGGCGGTGAATCCTGTCGATGGGGTGCGCGCGCCCAAGCGCGGCCAGCCGCTGCCCAAGGCGCTGTCGGTGGAGCACGCGGTGGCGCTGGTCGCCCATCGCCCCGGCGACTCGGCCKAGGCGCGGCGCGACCAGGCGGTCTTCGAACTGTTCTATTCGAGCGGGCTGCGGCTGTCGGAGCTGGTGCAGCTCGACCTGCGCTACACCGAGGATGGCGCGTACCGCTCGATCGGCTGGATCGACCTGGCGGGCGCCGAGGTCACCGTGATCGGCAAGGGCTCGCGCCGGCGCTCGGTGCCGGTCGGCAGCAAGGCGATGGAGGCGCTGCGGGCGTGGCTGGCCGTGCGCGACACGCTGCTGCGCCCCGGCGCAGCGCCCGAGGACGCCCACGCGCTGTTCCTCGGCACGCGCGGCAAGCGGCTGTCCGGGGCGACCGTGCAGTCGCGCATCCGCAAGCAGGCGCTGTCGGCCGGCGTGCCGACCMACGTGCATCCGCACATGCTGCGCCACTCATTCGCCACGCATATGCTGCAGTCGTCGGGCGACCTGCGCGCGGTGCAGGAGATGCTCGGCCACGCCAGCATCGCCACGACGCAGGTCTACACCTCGCTCGACTTCCAGCATCTGGCCAAGGTCTACGACCAGGCCCACCCGCGCGCGGGGCGTGCAAAGACTGCCACGCCGGCACCTGCGAAACCTTCGGACAAAGACGAGAAGTAGGGCGCTGGCCTAGTCAGACCACTGCGACAAAATGTTGCGAAAGCGCTCCATCTCGGGCAGCAGCCACTGGCGGAACGCCTGCACCTTCGGCAATTCCAGGCTGGCCTGCGTGCTGACGAAGTACAGCAGCCACGGGCAGACGATGCTCACGTCGAACAGCCGCACCACGCGGCCGGAGAGCAGGTCGTTGTAGGCCAGCGAGGAGCGGATCAGCGCGATGCCCTGGCCCTCGGCGGCGGCCTGCAGCAGCAGCGAGGAATCCTGCAGCAGCAGGCCCTTGCGCGGCTCCGGCCAGTCCAGCCCGGCGGCTTCGAACCACGGTTGCCACGGATCGCCCTCGCCGCGCAGCAGCGGCATGCCGGCCATGTGCGCCGGCTGTTCGGGCAGGCGGCCACCGTTGAAATCGGGGCTGCACACGGGAAAGAACACATCGTCGAGCAGCCGTTCCACGTACAGGCCGGGGTAGTCGCCGTTGCCCATGCGCAGCGCGATGTCCACTTCCTCATTGGCGAAGTCGACCAGCGAGTTCGAGGACAGCAGCTCCACGTCCAGCTCCGGATGCTGCTCGATAAAGCTGCCAATGCGCGGCGTGAGCCAGCGCGCGGCGAAGGACGGCATGGTGCTGATGGTCAGCCGCTTGTCGCGGTTGCCGGCCTGGAGCACGCGCGTGGCATCGGCGATCTGCAACAGCGCGTCGCGCACGCGCTCGGCGTAGACCCGGCCGTTGGCGGTCAGCATCACCCGCTTGCCGCGCCGCTCGAACAGCAACTGGCCCAGTTCCTCCTCCAGCGCGCGGACCTGGTGGCTGACGGCGCCATGGGTGACGAACAACTCCGCCGCCGCGCGGGAAAAGCTCTCGTGGCGGGCGGCGGCCTCGAAGGCGCGCAGCGCGGAGAGCGCCGGCAGGCGCGGGAAATCGCGCTTCCAGCGCTGTCCATTGTCGGGATTCCAGCTGCCGCTCCAGACCATGATGCGAGTTCTCTATGTGAGTTTGGCTAACAAGACACAAGAATATATATCGTTTTGATAGTGCTAGGGCAATCACTAGAATGCAATGCACCGGAACCGCTTGTCAGCGCCCCCTAACTGGCCCGGTCCAATATCCAGGCCAGTTCCGGCGCATCTGACCAGTCAGCGGGCACCCGGCACACGGAGAAAGCCATCATGAAAGCATTGCTCACAACGACAGTGTTCACCCTCGTCCCTGGCGAAGTCACCAGCCTCTCGCTCCATGCTGCCCAGCGTCTTTTTGTGGAAGACGCCAAAGCCACGGACGTGTGGGTGACCCGCGAGAACGACTCGGAGGATTACTGGCTCCGTTGTGGCGGCAGCCTGTTGCTCCGGCGCGGCGACGAGATCGTGATCAGCGTGGACTCGCGCGCGACCCGCCCGGTCAGGCTGGCGCTGATTGCGGAAGCACGCCGCCCGGCGGCGACCGTGGCGGACCTGCCACACCTCGTGTATCGCGCCGTGAGGCGTTTGGTTCGAGGGACCGAATGGACACCGGGCCAGGATCAGGTCACGGCCTCCTGAACTGAGGCTGGTCTGGCCGCCCAGGCCGGACCGGGAGGCCGAATGCGAGACCCCGCCATGACCGGGGTCACCCACCAGGGGCCGGCGGATGCCGGCCCTTTTCGTTACACTCTCGGGCATGCATGCCATTCAAGTCATCGAACGGGGTCTGGAGCCGTACGCGCCCTGTTTCGACGCCATGCGCGCCTATACCGAGGCCCGCACGCCCGACACGCCGGACCAGATCTGGCTGGTCGAGCACCCGCCGGTCTACACGCTCGGCCAGGCCGGGGACCCCGCGCACCTGCTCTTGCCCGACGCCGCCATCCCCGTCGTCAAGATCGATCGTGGCGGACAGATCACTTATCACGGCCCGGGCCAGGTCGTGGCCTACCTGCTGCTCGACCTGCGTCGTCGCCACCTGATGGTGCGCGAGCTGGTGACCGATATCGAGCAGGCGGTGCTGGACACGCTCGCGGCGTATAATCTCGCAGCCGAACGCAAGCCCGGCGCCCCCGGCATCTACCTGTCGGACGGACCGCACCAGGGCGCCAAGATTGCCGCGCTCGGCCTCAAGATCCGCAACGGCTGCAGCTATCACGGCGTCAGCCTCAACGTGMAGATGGACCTCTCACCGTTCCTTCGCATCAACCCCTGCGGCTATGCCGGACTGGAAACAGTCGACATGGCCAGCGCGGGCGCCACCGTGCCGGGGGCAGACGAAGCCGGAGGAACGCCATCGACGCTGGGTGCCACGACGAATGCCACGAACGGCGCCGTCACTGCGGCCCACTACCCCGAAATCGCGCGACGCCTGGCGGCGGCCCTGTGCGAGGTGCTGGCGGCGCGCGAAGCGCGTGCCCCGGTGCGCGGGAATGCCGCCGCCGAGGCCGCCTGAGCACAGCGATGGCGTACCCGGCCCCGATTCACAGCCAAGTCCACAGCCAAACATGCACGCGGCCAAGCGTGCGGAGAACAGTATGAGCGACGCCCTGATCGCCACGTCCAGCGAAGCCCCGCAATCCCCTGCCGAGTACGATCCGACCCGCAAGCAGAAGTCGGCCGACAAGACCGCGCGCATCCCCATCAAGATCGTGCCGGCCGAGAAGCTGAAGAAGCCGGAGTGGATCCGCGTGAAGGCGGCAACCGGCAACTCGCGTTTCTACGAGATCAAGGACATCCTGCGCGCGAACAACCTCGTCACGGTGTGCGAGGAAGCGAGCTGCCCGAACATCGGCGAGTGCTTCGGCAAGGGCACGGCGACGTTCATGATCATGGGCGACAAGTGCACGCGCCGCTGCCCGTTCTGCGACGTGGGCCATGGCCGCCCCGATCCGCTCGACGTGAACGAGCCGGGCAACCTGGCGCGCACCATCGCCCAGTTGAAGCTGAACTACGTGGTGATCACCAGCGTGGACCGCGACGACCTGCGTGACGGCGGCGCTCAGCATTACGTGGATTGCATCTCGCAGACMCGCGCGCTGTCGCCGGCCACCCGCATCGAGGTGCTGGTGCCTGACTTCCGTGGCCGTCTGGACAAGGCGCTGGACGTGCTTCAGGCCGCCCCGCCCGACGTGATGAACCACAACATGGAAACCGTGCCGCGCCTGTACAAGCAGGCTCGCCCGGGCGCCGACTACGCGCACTCGCTCAAGCTGCTGCAGGAGTTCAAGCGCCGCAATCCGCACCTGCCGACCAAGTCTGGCCTGATGGTGGGCCTGGGCGAGACTGACGAGGAAATCCTCGAAGTCATGCGCGACATGCGCGCCCACGATATCGACATGCTGACCATCGGCCAGTATCTGGCGCCGTCGAACCATCACCTGCCGGTGATGCGCTACGTGCATCCGGACACCTTCAAGATGTTCGAGGAAGAGGCCTACAAGATGGGCTTCACCCACGCCGCCGTGGGCGCCATGGTGCGCAGCTCGTACCACGCCGACCAGCAGGCGCATCAGGCCGGGTTTGCCTGAAGCAAAACAAAGCACGCAGGTAGCAGGATCAAAGAAGGCCGGGACACGCTCCCGGCCTTTTTTATTGCCTATTGTTCCGACAGGCAGGCAAGCGGCGCCTTGAATGTCTGCGCACCGCCTTTCAACCACCTTTCACAATAAGCGCAGCAAAAATCACTTATTCCCCGTCTTGGCGACATCTTGTCGCTAACGGTGCATAACATCCTAGGGACAACCCCGAGTGCTGGGCGTTGGCATGTTTCGTTATGATGAATTTATCGATAAATCGTCGATGAAATACGGCTGAGTCACATTCGGTCCGACGCCATCCGACCTCTTCCTCACAGGTTGCCCCCACATGCCCGATTGCACCGTCCATCGCCTGGCCGAGCAGGCGCTGCTCTATAGCGTGGCGCCGCCCGCTTCGCTCGATGTCCAGCGCCGCATCTGGGCCATGGCCGAGCGCGCCGCCGACTGGCGCGGCGTAGTGGACGTGGTGCCGGGCATGAACAATCTCACCCTGGTGTTCGACGACACCGCCGACGTGGCCGCGCTGGAGCGCAATCTGAAGGTGGCGTGGGCCTCCGGCGAGACGCGCAACGCCACCGGCAAGCTGGTGGAGATTCCCGTGCGCTACGGCGGCGAGTTCGGCCCCGATCTGGCCGATGTGGCCGCGCACACGGGCATGACGCCGCAGGAAGTGGTGCGCCGGCATGCGGCCGGCGAGTACGTGGTGTATTTCCTTGGCTTCCAGCCCGGCTTCGCCTATATGGGCGGGATGGTCCCCGAACTGGCCACGCCGCGCCGCCGCGAGCCGCGCCTGGCCGTGCCGGCCGGTGCCGTGGGCATCGGCGGCGAGCAGACCGGCATCTATCCGGCCGTGCTGCCCGGCGGCTGGCAGTTGATCGGCCATACCGACGCCCAGCTCTTCGTGGCGGACCGCGATCCGCCGTCCCTGTTCGCGCCGGGTGACACCGTGCGCTTCATCGTCGAGGAGTATCTGGCGTGATCGAAATCATTCGTCCCGGCGCGCAGGCGTCCGTGCAGGATCTCGGCCGGGTGGGCTTCCGACGCTTCGGGGTGGGCCGCTCGGGCGCGGCGGACAGTCTGGCGCTCCAGGTGGGCAACCGGCTGCTCGGCAACGCGGCCGGCGCCGCCGGCATCGAATTCACGCTGGGCCGCGCGGCCATGCGCTTCCATGTCGATATGCGCGTGGCGCTGGTCGGGGCCGAGTGCGGCGCCAACCTGGACGGCGTGCCGGTCTGGTGCTGGCATGCCTTCGATGTGCATCGCGGCGAGACCCTGACGCTGCCGTCCCCGCGCGGTGGCACCCGCACCTACCTCTGCGTGGCGGGCGGCATCGATGTGCCGCTGGTCATGAACTCCCGTAGCACGGATCTGAAGTCCGGCTATGGCGGCTTCGAGGGCCGCGTGCTGCGCGAAGGCGACAAGCTGCCCGCCGGCCGTCCGGGCCTGGACGAGGAACGCGACTGGCTCGGCGTGGCCGCACCCGGTTGGGCGCTGCCCGTGAACCGCATCGACGACGCCTGGGCCATCCGCATGCTGCCCGGCCCCGAATATCCCGATTTTGAACCCGCCGCGCAGGCCGCGCTGTGGCAGTCCGACTGGACCATCACGCCGCAGAGCAACCGCATGGGCCTGCGCCTGCAGGGCCCCGCGCTGGCGCGTCGCGCCGAGCGCAGCGGCGACCTGCTCTCGCACGGCGTGGTGCCGGGCGTGATGCAGGTGCCGCCGGCCGGCCAGCCCATCGCCCTGATGAGCGATGCGCAGACCACGGGCGGCTATCCGAAGATTGGCGTCGTGATCGGCGCCGACCTCTGGCGGCTGGCGCAGGTGCCGCTCGGCGCGTCCGTGCGCTTCGTGCAGGCCACGCTGGACGAGGCCGCCGCCGCGCAGGCGGAGCTGGACCGCTACCTGCGGCAGATCGACCAGGCGCTGCAATGGCAGGGCGATGGCATGAAGATCGCCGCGCGCCGCCGCACCACCACGCGCTTCGTGGCGTAACCGGGCTGGACCCCACCGTACAAGGAGAACCCCCATGCAAATCGACCTGAACGCCGACCTGGGCGAAGGCTGCGGCAACGACGAAGCCCTGCTGGCACTGATMAGCTCCGCCAACGTGGCCTGCGGCTGGCACGCCGGCGATGCCGCCACCATGCTCCAGACCGTGAAGTGGGCCATCGCCAACAACGTGGCGATTGGCGCGCACCCGAGCTTCCCGGACCGCGAGAACTTCGGCCGCACCGAGATGCAGCGCGACCCGGAAGCCGTCTACGCCGACGTCCTGTACCAGATCGGCGCGCTCGACGCCATCGTGCGCGCCCAGGGCGGCCAGCTCGCCCACGTGAAGCCGCATGGCGCGCTCTACAACATGGCCGTGCGCGATGAAAAACTCTGCGCCGCCATCGTACGGGCCGTGCGCGACTACAACCCCGACCTCGTCTTCTTCGGCCTGGCCAACAGCCGCATGATCACCATGGCGCGCGACGCCGGGCTGCAGGTGAAGGAAGAAGTGTTCGCCGACCGTGGCTACAACCCCGACGGCACGCTGGTCAAGCGCGGCACGCCGGGCGCGCTGCACGACGACGAGGAAGTTGCCCTGGACCAGACCCTGTCGATGGTGCGCGACCAACGCGTGCGCGCCATCGACGGCACCTGGGTACCGATCCGCGCCGAAACCGTGTGTCTGCACGGCGACGGCGCCCACGCGCTTGCCTTCGCGCGCCGCATCCGGGAACGGCTCGGCGCGGAAGGCATCGCCATCCGGGCTGGTGCCTGACGGGCGCCCGCCCGCCGGCGCTGGCTTTGCTCCACCGTTAGCTTCACCTTCTATCTGGTGTTACCCATGGAATCGGCTGTCAATCTTTGGCCCCTGCTCGGGGTCGGCGTCATCGTCATCGGCTTTGTCCTGCGGTTCAATCCCATGCTGGTGGTGGCGCTTGCCGCCATCGTCACGGGGCTGACCGCTTCCATGCCGCTGATGCAGATCTTCACCGCGATCGGCACGGCCTTCGTCAAGGCGCGCAACCTGCCGCTGATCATCCTGCTGCCGCTGGCCGTGATCGGCCTGCTCGAGCGCCACGGCCTGCGGGAGCACGCGCAGGCGTGGATCTCGCGCATCGCCTCGGCCACGGTGGGCCGCCTGCTGATCGTCTACCTCGCCGTGCGCGAGCTGACCGCCGCCGTGGGGCTGACCAGCCTGGGCGGACATCCGCAGATGGTGCGTCCGCTGCTGGCCCCGATGGCCGAAGGTGCGGCCGAGAACCGCTTCGGGCACCTGCCCGAGCCGGTGCGCCAGCGCGTGCTGGCCTTCTGCGCCGCCACCGACAACGTGGGCCTGTTCTTCGGCGAGGACATCTTCGTGGCCTTCGGTGCCATCGCGCTGATGCACACCTTCCTGCTGTCGTCGAACATCGACGTGGAGCCGCTGCACATCGCCGTCTGGGGCATTCCCACCGCGATCTGCGCGTTCCTGATCCACGCGGTGCGCCTGAAGCGGCTGGACGGCTGGCTCGAGCGCGAACTGGGCAAGACGCCGGCGGGGACGCCGGCCACGTCCGCCGCATCCGGCAAGGTTGGGGAGTAAGCCATGATCGTATCCATCGACTATCTCTACTGGCTGGCCGGCTTCGTGCTGGCGATTACCGCCCTGATGACGTTCACGGACAAGACGCACCCGCGTCGCCTGTCCACCGGCCTGTTCTGGGCGCTGTACGCGGCCATCTTCCTGATTGGCGACAAGATCCCGCCGGCCATCGTCGGCATCGCCGCCGTGCTGATGGCGCTGATCGCCGGCTTCGGCGGCGTGGGCCACGGCAAGCACGGCACGCTGCCCGAGTCGGAGCGCCGCGCCAGCGCCAAGCGGCTGGGCAACAAGCTGTTCATCCCGGCGCTGCTGATTCCGCTGGTGACCGTGATCGGCACGGTGCTGTTCAAGGACGTGAAGCTGGCCGGCGTGCCGCTGCTCGATCCGAAGAACGTGACGTTCGTGTCGCTCGGCATTGGCTGCCTGGTTTCGCTGGCCGTGGTGTGCTGGCTGACGCGTGACACCGTGACGCAAGGCATGCGCGAGTCGCGCCGGCTGATCGAGTCGCTGGGCTGGGCGCTGGTGCTGCCGCAGATGCTGGCGATGCTGGGCCTGGTCTTCGCGGACGCCGGCGTGGGCAAGGCCGTGGCGCACCTGGCCACCGCCTACATCAACATGGACTACAAGCTGGTGGCCGTGGCGGTGTACTGCGTGGGCATGGCGCTGTTCACGGTGATCATGGGCAACGGGTTTGCCGCGTTCCCGGTGATGACCGGCGGCGTGGGCGTGCCCATCCTGGTGGGCATGTTCGGCGCCAACCCGGCTGTGATGGCGGCCATCGGCATGTTCTCGGGCTACTGCGGGACGCTGATGACGCCGATGGCGGCCAACTTCAACATCGTCCCGGCGGCGCTGCTGGAGCTGGACGACAAGAACGCGGTCATCCGCGCGCAGGTGCCGTCGGCGCTGGCCATCCTGGCGGCCAATATCGTCCTGCTGTACTTCCTGATGTAACTGATGGAGACACGCACTATGCGTACCGCCCAGCGAACCGTATTACTTACCGGCTTCGAGCCGTTCGACAAGGAACCGGTCAACCCGTCATGGGAGGCGGTGCGGGCGCTGGACGGCCAGCAGGTGGGCGATGCGATCATCGTCGCCCGCCAGCTGCCGTGCGTGTTCGGCGCGGCCATCGAGGCGATGTCGGCGCTGCTGGCGTCGGTGAAGCCGGATGTGGCGATTGCGGTCGGCCAGGCTGGTGGCCGCACGGAATTGTCGATCGAACGCGTGGCGATMAATGTCGACGATGCGCGCATCGCCGACAACGCCGGCGCGCAGCCGATCGACCTGACCATTGCCGCCGATGGCCCGGCCGCCTACTTCGCCACGCTGCCGATCAAGGCCATCGTGCGCGACCTGCGCGCGGCGGGCGTGCCGGCGATGGTGTCGCAGACTGCCGGCACCTTTGTCTGCAACCACGTGTTCTACGGGCTGATGGATGGCATCGCGCGGCACGGCCTGACCGGCACGCGCGGCGGCTTCATCCACATTCCCTATCTGCCGGAACAGGCGGCGCGGCATCCCGGCGCGCCGAGCCTGGCGCTGGACACGCTGATCGCCGGCCTGCGGGTGGCGGTGCAGACCACGCTGACCACCGACGCGGATATCCGCKAGCAGGGCGGCCAGCTCCACTAAATCGATTCGATTGGGATCAGGGCTGGCCCGGACCCGGGCCGGCATCCACCTGCCGGTCCGTCGCCGCCGCCACGGCGCGCGCCGTGGCACGGCGCCGGGCCAGCCGCTGCAGCCGCCGGCGCATGCTCATCTGCTCCACGCGCCACAGCACATAGAAGAACGCCGCGAACGGCCACAGCCAGCCCAGCCACTGGGCCAGGCTGTTGAAGTGCACGAAACGTCCCATGCGCCAGCCTTGCTCCGAAATCCACGCATAGGGATTCGCCGGCAGCACGTTGGTCAGCACTACCAGCCCCGCCAGCGCCACGATGGCCAGCAGCGCGCGCAGCCAGCGTGGCAGGCGCAGCAGCAGCACCAGCACCAGCGAACTCGTGGTCAGCGCGAAGCGGCCCCCCTCGGACAGCCAGTTGAAGGTGTTGTCGTCCGCGAACTGCAACTCGGCCACGGTGGCCTTGAGCAGCAACGCGAAGGCGAGCAGCCCGGCCAGGATGCGCAGCATCGGCGCGGTGCGCCGCATCGCCAGCGAGGCGAACAGCCCCGTGCCGATCCAGCTGCACGCGGTCACCATGGTTTCCAGCATCAGCTGGGCCTGCATGTCGTCGGGCCGCAGTCCCACGTTGTTCTGCCAATCGAGCAGGGCGGGGAAGTAGCCCTGCAGGATCTCCATCGGCCAGGAATCGGGGTCGGTCAGCCATTCCCGCACGATGCCGCCCATGCCGAACAGGTGCTCCTGCGGAAAGATCTGCGCGAACGGCCACAGCAGCACCAGCAGGATCGCAAAGCTCGCATGGGGCTCGAACCACGCCATGCGCAGGCGCGTGAGCGTGCCGCGATCCACCRGCGCGCTGGTGAACGGCGCCACCATGGCCGCGCCCAGCAGCGCGCCGAGCGCGTTGGTGATCAGGTCGATATTCGACGAGATCCGGCTCGGCAGCCAGGTCTGCAACGCCTCCATGACCGCCGACAGCAGCGCGCCGGCCACCAGCGCGATCAGCGTGGCGCGCGCGCCCGAGATGCGCGGGTGCAGCGCCAGCACGACCAGCGCCCCGAACGGGCAATAGCCGAGCACGTTGGTAATCAGGTCGAACTCGGTGATGTAGCGCGGCTTGGGCGCGGTCAGGAAGGCCAGCGGCGAGATGCCGTTATTGACCCATCCCGTGAACGGATAGAGGCTGGCGTAGGCCACCAGCAGCGTGAAGCAGATCAGGCCGACGCGCGCCAGCGGCGAGTGGCGCGGCAGCCAGCYGTCCAGCTCCGGCTGGCGCGGCTGCTGCGGTGGCTGCGGCGGCGGGGGCGGGGGAGATGTCGGGGGCGCGACCAGAGTCATGCGTGCGAATACAGGMCGCCGTTACGGCCGGKGCGGATTCGGTGACGGCGGCGCCGTCGGCAGCGGCACCGCATTGGCGCCGGGCGGGTTGGCGGCGGGCAGCGCGGCCGGGCCGGATGCCGTGGCGGCGGCCAGCGGCAGCGTGGCAGCCCAGTCGAGGATGGCGGCGATCACCGCGTCGCTGCTGGTGGAGAGCGCCTTGACGCCGCCGGCGCCATCGGCGCTGGGGGCGGGCTGCTCGGCCACGAAGGTCTTCTGGCCGATCAGGCCCTTGTGATAGACGGTGGCGCGCGCCCGCACCACGCCCCGGCTGGCGGTGGCGCTGTCGAACACCTGCTCGAAGGCGAGCAGGTCCACCTTGAGCGCCGGCACCGAGCCATCGCCGAACCACGTCAGCGCGCCGCGCCCGGACACCGCGTCGCGCAGGCGCGCATCGAACAGGCGGGGTGGCGAATCGACCCAGCGCTGCGTGGCATAGGCCTGCAGCCGCTGCGCCTGCGAGTATTGCAGGCGGTAGTAGAGCGACTGGTTGTCCATCCATACCGGGCCGTCGGTCTGGGCCACGCGCAGCTTGGGCAGCGGTGCGGGCGACTGCGACGGCGTGCCGGCCATCGGCCCGAGGTCATAGGTCAGCGCGGACGGCCCCGGCGACAGCGCGCTGCATCCGCCCAGTGCGAGCAGTGCGGCAAGGGCGGCGATTCGTACGAGTCCTACAGGCGTCATGGCGGAGTCCCGGTGGAAGTTGGGGCGAAGGGCAGGGCGATGGTCGATGATCATGGCGCGCTGAACCCCGCTTCGCCCGGGCCCGGCGTGGGCGAGGGGCCGCCGAACAGCACGCTGCTGGGCCGGTCGTTGAAGGTGCCGGCGGCGCGGTCGATGGTGCGCGCGGTCTGGCGGGCGTCGCGCGCCAGGCCGTTCAGTTGCGGCAGGGTTTCCTCGCTCAGGATGCCGGCGGCCGACTGCACCGAGTCCGCCGCGCCCTGGAGGTTGGTGCCCACGCCGTTGACCGTGCGCAAGACCGTGCCGTTGGGGCTGGCCAGCTCGTCCGCCAGGCGCCGCGTGGAGACCAGCGTGGCGTTGAGGTTATCCACCGCCTGCGGCAGCTTGGCGGCGGCCGGCTGGAGCGAGGCGGACAGCTTCGAGTAATCCTCGGCCGTCTTGTGCACGGAGCGGATGGCGGCCATCAGCTCGTCGCGGTTGGTGGTCTGGAACATCTCGTTGAGCGAGGACATCAGCGTCTCGGTCTGCGTCAGCAGCGAGTCGCCACGCTTCTCCAGTTCCTCGAAGAAGCCCGGCCGCATGGCGATGCGCGCCGGCGCCCGCGCCGAGGTGGGCAGCGGCGGCGACGCCTTGTCGTTGCCGGCCTCGCGCGCGGTGTCATCGAGCTGCACGTAGGCGATCCCGGTCACGCCCTGGAAGCCCAGCGTGGCGTAGGTCGTGCGGGTGATCGGCGTGTCCTGGTTCACGCTGATGCGCACGATGATCTGCCCCGGCACCTGCGGATCGAACTTGATCGACACCACCTTGCCCACGTCGAGCCCCCGATACTTCACATCGGCCTGCGGCCCGAGGCCGTTCACCGTGGAGCGGGTGATGAGGTCGTACGGCACGCGCACCGCGTGGTCGGAACTGAACCAGAACAGCGAGAACAGCACCAGCACGGCCAGTCCGATGGTGAAAACGCCGGCAAGGAAGGCGTTTGACTTGTTTTCCATCAGGTGTCTCCGGAAGGGGGGCGCGGGGCGTCGGGCCGGGTCGGGGCCGGCAGGGCCTGCAACGCGCGCTGGGCGCGGTCGCCCAGGAAGTATTCGCGAATGAAGGGGTGGTCCACCTTCACCAGTTCGGGGATCGGGGCGGCGGCCAGCACCTTGCGGTCGGCCAGCACGGCCACGCGGTCGGACAGTGCCACGAGGGTGTCGAGGTCGTGGGTGATCATCACCACGGTCAGGCCCAGCTCGCGCCGCAGTTCGCGGATCAGGTCCACGTAGTCGTCGGACGCCATCGGGTCCAGGCCGGCCGTGGGCTCGTCAAGGAACACCAGTTCCGGCTCCAGCGCCAGCGCGCGGGCCAGCGCCACGCGCTTGACCATGCCGCCGGAGAGGTCGGCCGGCATCTTGTCGGCGTCCTTGGCGGACAGCCCCACCAGTTGCAGCTTGAGCAGCGAGGCCTGGCAGATCAGGTTGTCCGGCAGCGCGCGCAGCTCGCGCATGGGCAGCGCGATGTTGTCGATGACCGACAACGCCGAGAACAGCGCCCCGCGCTGGAACTGGAGCCCCCAGCGGTTGCGCAGCGCCTGCAGCTGCGCCGGCTTGAGCTTGGCGGGGCTTTCGCCGAAGACCTTGATGGTCCCCGACGTGGGCCGCTCCAGCCCCACGATCTGCCGCAGCAGCACGGTCTTGCCCGTGCCGGAGCCGCCCACGATGGACAGCACCTCGCCGCGATAGACATCAAGGTTGAGATGGTCATGCACGACGTTGTCGCCGTAGCGCTTGACCAGGTCGCGCACCTCGATGATCGCCTCGCGGCGGGCGGGGGAGGGATTGGCCGGATGGTTCATAGGCCTACGTCCTTGAACAGGATGGCGAAGATGGCGTCGGCGATGATGACCACGGTGATCGACGTGACCACCGAGGCTGTCGTGCCTTCGCCCAGGCTCTGCGTGTTCGGCCGGATGCGCAGGCCGAAGTGGCAGGCCGTCAGCGCAATCAGCATGCCGAACACCACGCCCTTGCCCAGCCCGAGCCAGAGGTTGGCCACCGGCACGGCCTCGGGCAGCTGGCGCAGGAAGAAGGCGTAGCTGATGCCAAGCTGGAACTGGGCGGCGGTCATGCCGCCGAGCAGCGCCATCAGGTCGGTCCAGGCCACCAGCAGCGGCATGGCCACGGCCAGCGCGATCACGCGCGGCATGATCAGCCGGAAGCCGTGCGAGATGCCCATCACCCGCATCGCATCGAGTTCCTCGGTCACGCGCATCACGCCGATCTGCGCGGTGATGGCGGACCCGGAGCGCCCGGCAATCAGGATGGCGGCCAGCACCGGCCCCAGTTCGCGGATCACGGCCATGCCCAGAATGTTGACGATGAACGTGCTGGCGCCGAAGGTGCGCAGCTGGTTGGCCGACAGGTAGGACAGCACGATGCCGATCAGGAAGCCCACCAGCGCCGTGATGCCCAGCGCCTTGTATCCCACGTTATAGACGTTGGCCGAAATCTCGCGCCATGGCCCCCGGTGCGGCGCGCGGGCGAAGCGCAGCAGGTCGAAGGTGAGCTGGCCGAGCATGGTCACCCCGATGGCGAACTGGGCGAAGAACGACAGCAGGCTCGCGCCGAGGATGGTGACCGGGTTGAAGCGATCCACCATGCGCTTCTTCCAGCCGTCGCGGCGCAGCGCGGCGATGCGGTCGAACACGCGGCGCTGGCCGTCGTTGAGTTCGACGTTCGCCGGCATCTTGCTGTTCCAGGCCTGCCAGATCAGTTGCGCGCCGATATGGTCGAGCCGGTTCACCCCGGCCAGCGACCACGCGGCGTGCTGGGGCGCCTCGGTCAATTCGTGCAACTGCGCGCGCAGCCCACGGGCTTCGTGGCAGCCGGCGAGCGCGAGTGCGGTCCAGTCCCCCTGCAGCGCGATGCTGCAGGCTCCGTCCTGGCGCGAAATCTCGATGGCCGGCGTCGATGGGCGATCCAAGGGTGAATCCAAAGGGGGGCGGCGATGTGATGGGGGAGTCTCGATTCTATGCTACCGGCCGTGACGTGGCGACCGGGCATCCTCTGACACGGCCACGCGGGGCTGTCCGACAGCCACGGGATCGGGCCAATCCGGCCAAATCGGGCGACGCGGCTACAATCGCGGCTAACTGCCCCAAGCCACCCTGACCCGCCCCGCATGACCGCGCCTCCCGACCGCCCCCACCCCAGCATTCCCAGCCTTGCCGACGATGCCGCCGCGCTGCCCGCGTGGCACATCGACGCCGGCGCGCTGCGCACCGCGCTGGACACCGGCCCTGCACGGGGTTGGACCGTGGAGGTGGTGGAGGAAACCGGCTCGACCAACGCCGACCTGACCCAGGCCTGCCGCAGCGCCGGCTGGGTGGAGGGCTGGGTGGAGGGGGACGAGCGCGCGCAGGTGCGCGTGGCCTATCGCCAGACCGCCGGGCGCGGCCGTCAGGGCCGGCCCTGGCAGGGGCAGGCGGGGCTGACCTTCTCGGTGGCCATGCCGCTGGCGCTGCCGCCGGCCCGCCTGAGTGGCCTGAGCCTGGCCGTGGGACTGGCGCTGGCGGAGGCGCTCGAGGACGTGAACCCCGCGCTCGGCACCCGCGTGGGCCTGAAATGGCCCAATGACCTTCAGATCGACGGCCGCAAGCTGGCCGGCATCCTGATCGAATCGGTGCCGGCGCGGCCCGGCGCGCTCTGGGCCGTGATCGGCATCGGCCTGAACCTGGTGCGCGATGCCCGTATGGAAGCCGCGCTGGGCCGCCCGCTGGCCGGTGTGGCCGAGGCGCTGCCGGGCTTCGACCCCGCCCACCATCCCACCKAGATCCTCGGCGCCGTGCTGAACCGGCTGGCGGCGATGCGCGCCGTGTTCCTGGCCGAAGGCTTCGCGCCGATGKCGGCCCGCTGGTCTGCGCGCGATGCCTTCCGCGACGAGCCGGTGCGCCTGCTGCACGACGGCACGCTGCTGGCCGAGKGCCTCGCCCGGGGTGTGGACGGCGACGGCCACCTGCTGCTGGAGACGGCGGACGGGCTGCAACGGATCGCCAGCGGCGAGGTGTCCTTGCGCGGAGCGACGGCATGAGCGCGCGCCTGCTGATAGATATCGGCAATACCCGGCTCAAGTGGGCGTGGAGTACGGACGACACCGACGCGGCCGCGCCGGCCGGCACCCTGCCCACCCCGTGGCGCCACGCGGGCGCCGCCACGCACGCCGCGCCGGCGGAACTGGCGGCGCTGGTCGGCACATGGCGGGGGCTGGCGGATGGCGGCGTGCCGTCGGTCTGGATCGCCAATGTGGCCGGGGCGGCGATTGGCAAGGCAGTGGCGGCGACGCTGGCCGACGCCTTCGGGGCCGCCCCCACGCTGCAATGGGTACGCACCACGGCCGCTCACGGCGACCTCGCCAACGGCTACCGCGAACCCACGCAACTGGGTGTGGACCGCTGGGTCGGCAGCATCGGCGCGCATCGCTGGCTGCCCGGCGAGACGCTGCTGATCGTCACGGCCGGCACGGCCACCACGCTGGACATCGTCACCACGCAGGCCGATGGCGCGGCACGCTTCGAGGGCGGGCTGATCCTGCCCGGGGTGGCGCTGATGCTCGGCTCGCTGGCCCGCAACACGGCCCAACTGCCGGCGCTCGACGTGCTCGACACCGGCGCGGGCGCCGCGCGGGCGGTGCGAGCGTTGGGCGCTGACAACACTCACGACGCCATTGCCGCCGGCTGTCTGGCCGCCCAGGCTGGCGCCGTGGAGCGCTCCTGGCGGGCGCTGGCCGAACGCGGGCCGGTGCGCTGCCTGCTTTCGGGCGGGGCGCGACAGGCGCTCTCCGGCGCACTCGCGATGCCGTTCGAGATGCACGATAATCTCGTGCTGCTTGGACTGCACGCGATGGCCACCGGGGCCTGAGGCAGCCGCCAGGCGATCTTGCATCGCCCAACCGAACCGTCTTCCATGTCCCAGAAAGGCCCGACCGCCCTGCTGCTGATCCTGCTGCTCGTCAACGCGCTGCTGCTGGCCGCCGTGCTGGGCGGGTTCGGCCCGGACCCGCTGGCTGGCTGGATGGAAAGCCCGCGCGAGCCGCAGCGGGTGTCCCAGCAGGTGCGCGGCKAGCGGATGCGGCTTGAGCCGCCTGCCGATACCGCCACTGTACGCCCGGCCCCGGGCGCTCCGGCAGGCTCCCCGCGCGGCGCGCTGACGCCCACCCCCGCCGGCACGGTCTCGCTGGCCGTGGCCCAGCCGGCCCCGCGCGCCGATGCCTGCTTCGAGATCGGCGGTTTCTCGGCCCAGACCGTGGCGCGGGCGCGTGAAGACCTCGCCGCCATCGCCGCCGGGGCTTCGCTGCCGGTGCAGCAGTTCGAACGGACCGAACAGGTGCGCTGGTGGGTCCACCTGCCGGCCCAGCCCACGCGCGAGAACGCCGACCGCAAGCTGGCGGAGCTGAAGCGCCGCAAGGTGACCGATGTGTCCGTGGTGAGCAACGAGGACGATGAGGCGTMGTCGGCGTCTTATACCGTGTCGCTGGGGCTGTTCCGGGAGCGCGAGCGCGCCGACCGCTTCCTCGAATCCCTGCGCGCCCAGGGCGTGCGCACGGCGCTGATTACGGACGCGCCGCGGCCGGTCTCGCGCCAATGGCTGCGCGTGACGTCCTCGGACGATGCGGTGCGGGCAAGGATGGATGAAGTGCGCCTGCGGTATGGCGCGGAGTCGCTCCAGGCGTGCCGGGCCGGCACGCAGGCGCGCGGCGCGAAACAGCCCGGATCGGGCGCCGAAGGTTGAACAGCGAGGCTGATCAGCCCTGCTGGCGCACCTTGGTCAGCAGCTTGGTGGTGGAGCGGTCGTGCAGGAAGGGGATGGCGTAGGCCTGGCCGCCCCAGCTACGGACGAGGCGGGTTTCCTCGAGGGTGTCGATGTCGTAGTCGCCGCCCTTCACATAGATGTCGGKGCGCACCAGGCGGATCAGCTCCACTGGCGTCTTTTCGCGGAACATCGCCACCAGATCGACCGAGGTCAGCGCTGCGAGCAGCGCCATGCGGTCCGACTCATGGTTCAGCGGGCGGTCATCGCCCTTGCCCAGCATCTTCACCGAACCGTCGCTATTCACGCCCACGATCAGCGCCGCGCCCAGCTCGCGCGCCTGCGCGAGGTAGGTGGCGTGGCCACGGTGCATGATGTCGAACACGC
Organism: Cupriavidus sp. 05T42; assembly: GCF_056396345.1. Classification (NCBI taxonomy): domain Bacteria; kingdom Pseudomonadati; phylum Pseudomonadota; class Betaproteobacteria; order Burkholderiales; family Burkholderiaceae; genus Cupriavidus; species Cupriavidus sp. 05T42. The sequence continues at coordinate 176,782 of NZ_JBFTLH010000004.1, read as the reverse complement.
CGTTGGTGAAGACCAGCGGGCGCGGCAGGGCGGCCACGGCGGCGCGCAGCGCGGCCGCGTCGTCAKCGGGAACGAGCTTCGATTCGAAAGCGGGAGCGGTCATTGAACGGCGTGGGTCGCGGGGATCAGGCCGGTTGCTGGCCTGCTGCCACGAGGCTGGCGTTCAGTTCCTTGCGGTAGCGGTTCAGTTCCTGCACGGTGTCGAACGTGCGTTCGAACAGCAGCGACATGTTGTGCAGGATGCGCTCGATCACCTTCTTTTCCCACACTTCGTCGAAGCGGATCTGCTMGTCGAGCCAGTGCTCGAGCCAGTCCGGGTCCGGCAGGCGGGACTGCACGGTGTCGTTGGGGAACAACGCCTTGTTCACGTGCAGGTTGGTCGGGTGGAGCGGCTTTTCCGTGCGGCGGGCCGAAGCCATCAGCACGCCGATCTTGGCGAAGGCGGCGCGCGCGGAGTCGCCGAACTGCGCCAGGTACTTCTTCATATAGCGCAGGTAGGCGCCGCCATGGCGGGCTTCGTCCTGCGACAGCGTGCGGTAGATGTGCTTGATCACCGGCTCGGTGTGCCATTCGGCAGCACGGCGATACCAGTGGTTCAGGCGAATCTCGCCGCAGAAGTGCAGCATGAGTGTCTCCAGCGGCGGGGCCGGATCGAACTCGAAGCGCACGGCATGCAGTTCTTCTTCCGTCGGCACGAGGTCCGGGCGGAAGCGGCGCAGGTACTCCATCAGCACCAGCGAGTGCTTCTGTTCCTCGAAGAACCAGATGCTCATGAACGCCGAAAAGTCGGAATCGTGGCGGTTATCGCGCAGGAACATCTCCGTGGCCGGCAGGGCGGACCATTCGGTGATGGCATTCATGCGGATGGTCTTCGCCTGGTCGTCCGTCAGCAGGCTGGGGTCGAAGGAATCCCAGGGGATGTCCTTGTCCATGTGCCAGCGGACCGATTCCAATGATTTGAACAGTTCGGGGTAGAGCATGGTAAGCCTTTGAAATTACGGGCGGATTCTACCAGATGGGAATTATTCTCGAATCTTTTCTCTAGTTCCTTTTTAGTGCGATTACTAGGGATTGCAACAGACGTTGCCCTTTTCTTGCGCTGTGCCGGCTGAGGAACCAGCGGGGCTGGCCCCAGGAAAGTGGACGAATTGCGACCTGAGAGGCCGAAAAGCGACGCCGGGACGGCTGCTCAGGGGGCTAGTAGGGCGTCAGCGCGGGATCGGTGGCGCGCGCGGTGGCGTGGCCGGTTTCGGGCACCACGCCATAGAGGAAGGCCGCGATGCCGTCCGCCTCCGCTGCGGCATCGCGCTCGCCCAGCGCCAGCAGGGCCTGGGTGAATTCGGGCTCGAACAGCAGGTAGCTCGCGAACGCGGCGCCGCGCGCCTCGGTACCGCCGAGCGGGGCGAGCATCGCGCGCACCGTGCGCGGCAGCCGGTGCACATGCTGGGCGGCGATGGACTCGATCGGTTCGCTCGGAGAAATCGTCATGACTTCCACCGGGCGCCAGCCGTCGGTCTCGCCGGCAGCCTCGGGCATGCGCGCGAGCAGCCGGTTGATGTGCATCAGCCGCTCGATGTCGGCCTGCAGGCCATCGAGGAAGATGCTGGCCAGCGCCTGCCCGCCCACCTGCGCGAGCGACGGATAGCCGCCGGACGGCACGGTATCGAACCAGCCCGGCCGCGGGCGCGACGCCGCGCCGATGGCCAGGATGCGCGACGCGCCGAGGTGGATGGCCGGCGAGAGCGGCGACATCTGGCGCATCGTGCCGTCGCCGAACCATTCGTGATGACCTTCGATCTCGAGCGGCACGGCCGGGAACAGGAACGGAATCGACGAGGAGGCGAGCAGGTGGTCCACGCCAATCGGCGCTTCCACGGCCAGCCGCTGGCTGCGCTGCCACGGGTGGATGCGCCGGTGCGACTGGTAGAAGGTGACATGGCGGCCGGTGCTGTACGACAGCGCGGTCACGGCGAAGGCCTGGAGCACGCCGGCGTCCAGGCTGGCCTGCACGCGGCCGGGTTCGAACAGCTCGGTCAGGAAGCTGTCGAGCGGGGCGCTGTCGAACAGCGCGCGCGGGGCGTGGCGCGTGATCCAGCCGAACGCGAGCGACGAGAGCCAGCGCGCGCCCGAGGCGCCCACGCCCAGCACGCCGGTGCGATAGACATCGTCGGCATGAATGCCGTGCCAGAGCGCGGCGAGGCGGTCGGTGGCGGCCTGGAAGTCCGCGGCGCCCACGGCCATGCCGGCACCATTGATCGCCCCGGCCGAGGTGCCGGTGACGATGCCGAACGGCAGCGGACAATGCCCCAGCCCATGCCGCGCGGCGATACGGGCGATGCCGGCGAGCACGCCGGCCTGGTAGGCCGCCCGCGCGCCGCCGCCCATCATGACCAGCGCCGTGCGCTGGCGCTGGCTGGCGCGGACGGCCGGGTCGGCGTGCGCGACGTTCACCGGCGGCTCACTCGACGCTGTCCTCGGGGGTGCCCGGCGCGGCAGGTGTCTTCGCGGCGGKCTGCTTGGGCTTCTTCGTGGCGGGTTTCTTGGTGGTGGGCTTCGCAGCCTTGGTGGCAGCTTTCTTCGCGGCGGGCTTCTTTGCCGGCGTACGCTTGGCCGCCGGTTTCGGGCTCGCCTTGCCGTTCGGGGCAGGATTGTCCCGTGCGGCGGGCGCCACGCCCTCCGCGCCCGGGGCGCCCATCGCGCCGAATCCGCCCAGGTTKCCGAACGGCGCTGCGGTGGCCGCCGTCGCGCTGCCTGCGATCTGGCTGAACTGTTGCTGGAGCAGGTCCCACCACAKGCTCGCGTTGGGCGGCAGTGGGGCGGGACCGGCGGATTCGGGCGATGGGGCGGCTTCGGGTTCCTCGCCCTCGGCGGCTCCGGCGGTCACTTCAGGCGGCGCGTCGAAGTCCTCGTCGTCCTCGGCATTGGCCGCGTCGGCTTCCGCTTCGGAGACGGTCTCGGAGGCGGGGGACGGACGGAACGGGTGCGGCGGCGAGGTGCTCGGCGCGTTGGCCGCGCGCGCCACGTTCTCCATCGCCGTCTGCATGGCTTCCGGGGAGAGCGCGTTGCCGAAGGTTTGCAAGGCCACCAGCGTGGCGCGCTGTACCTCCAGCCCCTGGATGGTGGTGCGCAGCAGGCTCGCGTTCAGTTGCAGCCAGCCTTCCACAGCCTTCAGGTCGTGGATGCGCTTGTCGACCTCGTCGAGGTCCATCGGCGGGGTCATCGCGCTCAGGCCGGGCATCATGCCGCCGCCCGGCAGGCTGCCGCCGGCGCTCCAGATGCGGCGCAGGAATTCGAAGCCATTGGTGAAATCGGGGATCTGTCCGAACATGGTCGCGCGCTCTCCGTGGGGGGCCGCCAGGGCCGATCATTCCACCTTGGCTGGCCGGTTACTGGAATTCAGGCGGCCGCTTCTGGCGCAGGCTCGCCATGCCTTCATGTACGTCGGGGCCGCCAAAGCCCATGAATTCGAGTGCCAGCGAGGTATCGAACGCCGGGCCGGCCATGCGCAGCCAGTTGTTCAGCGCGTACTTGGTCCAGCGGATGGCCGTCTGGGACCCCGTCGCGAGCCGGTTCGCCACCTCGAACGCCTTGGCCACCAGCTGGTCTTCGTCCACTGCCAGCGATACCAGGCCAATGCGCTCGGCCTCCTCGCCGCTGAGCGACTCGCACAGCATCAGATAGTACTTGGCCTTGGCCATTCCGCACAGCAACGGCCACACGATGGCGGCGTGATCGCCCGCCGCCACCCCGAGCCGGGTATGGCCGTCGACGATCCGCGCGGTCTTGGCCGCAATCGAGATGTCGGCCAGCAGCCCCGCCACCAGCCCGGCGCCCACGGCCGGGCCGTGCATGGCCGAGACGATGGGTTTGTCGCAATTGATGACGTTGTAGACCAGGTCGCGCGCTTCGTGCCAGACCCGCGTGCGGGTTGCGAAGTCGTTGGCCATCTCCTCGACCAGGGACAGGTCGCCGCCAGCCGAGAAGCCGCGCCCTTCGCCCCGGATGATGGCCACGCGGATGTCCGGATCGGCGGAAATGTCGCGCCAGATCTCGGCCAGCTCGCGGTGCATGCCGGCGTCGGCGGTGGCCAGCTTCTGGTTGGCGGACTGCGCCGCGCCCATGATGACCTCGAGCACGGGGCCGTGGCGGCGCAGCGTCAGCGACGCGTAGCGCGCCAGGCGCGGGGAGAGGGTGGTGTCCGGGGTCTCGGGGGTCTCTGCGGTCATGGGGCGGCTTCCGTGGCAAGGGAGGGTTCCGCCGGCATGGGATCAATTGTCCGACCGGTCGGTCGGACAATTATAGGCACATTGCGCGTCAGCGCGGCGCCACGAGCTGGTCGATGGCGCCGAAGATCGACTGGCCCTGGGCGTCGAGCATCTCGATGCGCACCGCATCGCCATATTTCATGAACGCGGTGACCGGCTGGCCGCCCTCGATGGTCTCGATCATGCGCTGCTCGGCGATGCAGCAGTAGCCCTTGCTCCGGTCCACGTTCGAGATGGTGCCCGAGCCGACGATGCTGCCMGCGCGCACGTTCCGCGTCTTGCAGATGTGCGCGATGAGCTGGCCGAAGTCGAACACCATGTCGGTGCCGCAGTCGGGCGCGCCCACCTTCTTGCTGTTCCAGTGCACGGTCAGCGGCCGGTGCACCTTGCGGTCGTGCCAGGCTTCGCCCAGTTCGTCCGGCGTGATGGCCACCGGCGAGAACGCCGTGGCCGGCTTGCTCTGGAAGAAGCCGAAGCCCTTGCCCAGTTCGGCCGGAATCAGGTTGCGCAGCGAGACATCGTTGGCCAGCATCACCAGGCGGATGCCTTCGCCGGCCTGCTCGGGCGTGGCGCCCATGCGCACGTCGCCGGTAATCACGGCCACCTCGGCCTCGAAGTCGATGCCGAACGCCTCGCTGGCGCAGACGATGTCGTCCTGCGGGCCGAGGAAGTCGTCCGAGCCGCCCTGGTACATCAGCGGATCGGTCCAGAACTCGGGCGGCATCTCGGCGCCCCGCGCCTTGCGCACCAGTTCCACATGGTTGACGTAGGCCGAGCCGTCGGCCCACTGGTAGGCGCGCGGCAGCGGCGCCATGCAGTCCTTCGGCTGGAACGGGAACGGGTGGCGGGCGCGGCCGGCGTTCAGGGCATCGTAGAGGTCCTGGAGCTGGGGGGCGTGGAAAGCCCAGTCGTCGAGCGCGCGCTGCAGCGTGCCGGCGATGTCGGTGGCGAAGTGCGCGGTCTTGAGGTCGCGGGAGACGACCACGAGCTGGCCGTCGCGCGAACCGTCCTTCAGGGTTGCGAGTTTCATGGGGGTGCGGGCAATCGTCGATGTGCGGTGGCCGGTAGTCTACCGGACCCGGGGCGCCGGGCCGCCGGCTGCCGTATAGAATGGCCGGCAACGCCGCTTCCACCTTCGCCCCGCATGACCGCACCCGACGATTCCCGCCTCGATGACGCCGCCGATCCTTCCAATGAGGACGATGGCAAGCGCGCGGGCATCCAGTCGATCGAGGTCGGCTTCCGGCTGCTCCAGGCGCTGGCGGCCTCGCCGCGCGCGATGATGCTGCGCGACCTGGCCGCCGCCGCCGACATGCCGCCGGCCAAGGCCCACCGGTACCTGGTGAGCTTCCAGCGCCTTGGCGCGGTGGCGCAGGACGCCGTGAGCGGGCGCTACGACCTCGGGCCGTTCGCGCTGCAACTGGGTCTGGCGGGGCTGAACCGGCTCGATCCGGTGCGCAAGGCGCGGCCGGTGCTGTCCCAGTTGCGCGACGAGATCGACCAGACCGTCGGCATCGCCGTGTGGGGCAACCACGGGCCGACCATCGTCCATTGGGAAGAATCGAGCCATCCGGTCAGCGTGAGCCTGCGGCTGGGCGATGTCATGCCGATGCTGAACTCGGCCACGGGGCGGCTGTATGGCGCCTACCTGTCGCGGCGCCAGACGCTGCCGCTGATCGAACGGGAATTCGCTACGCGCGGCGCCACGCCGCTGCCGGACATGCCCGCCTCGCTGGCCGACTACGACGCGATCTGCGCCGAAGTGCGCGCCCAGGGCGCGGCGCGCACGCGCGGTGGCGTGCTGCCGGGCATCAACGCGATCTCGCTGCCGGTGTTCGACGCCAACGGGCATTTGTCGATGGCGCTGATTGTGCTCGGCGCGCAGCGCGTATTCGATGCAGAATGGGGCGGTTCGGTGGACCGCCGCGTGCGGGACATCGCCCGACAGATCTCTTCGGAACTCGGATACCTTGGCGCAAGCCACTCGGCCGGACCCGCCGGCCACCCCTCGCGATAGCACGAAGCCACGCAGGCGACTCAGGCGGCGCTGGGTCGCGGTGATCGCGGTCGTGGTGTGCGTGGTGATTGCGCACCTGCTGGTGCTGCTCGGGCTGCTGCGCATGCCGCTGCCGGGCTTGCCCGAGATCAGCATTCCGCCATCGATGGAGGCGATGCTGCTGCCGCCGCCCGCCCCGCCTGCCCCGGCCCCGCGCCCCCGGCCCCGCMCGGTGCCCAAGACCCAGCCTGCCCCGCAGCCCCAGCCCGCCCCGGCCGAGCCCCAGGCGGCGCCGGACCTGGCCACGACGCCGTCCGGCGAGACCGGCGCCGTGACCGGCACCGGCGGGGAGGGTGCCGCGCCAGCCGGCGCCACCGCCACCGCCGCGCCGGCCCCCCCGGCCCCGCCCGCGCCGGCATCGCCCCAGTACAGCCCGCCGCCCTCGGCCACCATGCATTACTCGAGCTACGTCAACGGCGTGCAGAACCCGGACGGCCTGATCCGTTGGGAGCAGGACGGCGGCCACTACCGGCTGGTGGTGGAGACGCGCGTGCTGTGGTTCCGCTTCGTGTTCCAGAGCGCCGGCCAGATGGGGCCGGGCGGGCTGACCCCGCTGCGCTACGAGGAAGCCCGCCGCAGCAAGAAGGAAGTGGCGCGCTTCGACCCGGCCGCCGGGCAAATCGTGTTTGAAACGCGTGGCGGCCAGGTGCCGATGCCGCAGAACTTCCAGGACCGCTTCAGCGTGTTCCTGCAACTGGTCKGATGGGTCGCCGCCGACCCCCAGCGCTATGCCGCGCCGGGCGTGACGGACACCTTCAATGTGGCCGATACCCGCGAGGTGGAGCCCATGCAGGTGCAATACGTGGGCGAGGAGACCATCGAGATCGGCGTGCACGGCATGGTCACGACGAAGCACTTCGTGCGCCTGCCACGGCATCCGGGCGATAAACGGCGCGTGGAAGTGTGGCTGGCGCCGGCGCTGAAATGGCTGCCGGCGCGCCTCCGTCAGACGGAACCCGATGGCACACAGATTGATCTCGTCTATCGTAGTACTGAGGGACGATGAGAATGATTCGTGCTGTGACACCCCGGAGACCGACATATGGCTGACACGACCCCCCGACGCATACGCACTGGCGACGTGGACCTGCAAGTCCGCATCGATGGTTCGGACGGCCCGTGGGTGGTGTTGGCGCACGCGTTGGGGGCGAATCTGTCGCTCTGGGACGACACGGTGCAGCATCTGGCGCCCCGTTATCGCATACTGAGGTACGACCTGCGCGGCCATGGCGGCAGCGATGCCCCGATCGGGTCTTATACGATGGCGCGACTGGCCGATGACGTGGCCGCGCTGATGGACGCCCTAGAGATACCGCAGGCGCATTTCTGCGGGGTGTCGGTGGGCGGCATGATCGGGCAGACGCTCGGCGTGCGGCATGCGGAGCGGCTGCTGTCGCTGACGCTGGTCGACACGCACGACCATACGCCGATGACGGCGCACCCGATGTGGGCCAACCGCATCGGCCAGGCCGAGGCCCATGGCATGGCGGGCATGGTCAACGCCACGCTGGCGCGGTGGTTGACGGCCGGATTCCGGGAAGCGCATCCGGAGCCGGTCGAGAGGATCCGCAGGATGCTCCTGGGGACGCCGGTGGAAGGCTACGTCGGGGTGGCGCAAGCCATCGTGGCCTTCGACCTCTCGGAGGCCATCGGCCGGATTCATTGCCCCACGTTGGTGATCGTGGGCGAAAACGACGAGGGTGCGCCCGTTTCGATGGCGCAATCCATTGCCAGCAAGATCCACGGTGCGAAGCTCGAGGTATTGCCCGAGGCCGCGCACTTGCCGTTCCTGGAACAGCCGGAACGCTTTTTCGCGGTGTTCGATGCGTTCCTCGGCAATGCGGCATGTGGCGGTCAATGCGACGTGCCGTAGTAAGAAGCTGAAAGATTTTGGAATACAGAACTGCTCGGCGCTCAAGAAACTTGCGTGCGGCGCCGATGCCCAACCTAGGAGGGCAGCAATTGCACGCAAGGTTTCGTCCGGCAGCAGAACTTGAATTACGGACGACTACCCTCAGCTTGGAGGTGAAATCGCGGCATTCACGCCGGTTTACGCCGGAAACCGCAATAATCCGCGGGATTGTCGCCAACCATGACGCCAGGAGGTAGCGCAATGCAAATGATCTACAACAGCGACAATTACTGCATTGTCGAGTTTGGAGCAGATGTCGAGCATGCGCCCCTTGCCTCGGGCGGCTACGAAATCGTCGACAAGAACCTGAAACGCGAAATTTTCCTCGGTGGCCATATGGCCGAGACCTTCCGCGCCGACGTGACGCGTCTGATCGAGAGCGAGCCATCCGTGGAAGAGGTGGATGAATTCCTCGGCAAGTTCGATACGGTGATGAACAACCCGCTGGTCATGCACTGATCCCGGCACCGTCTGCCACACCGCGATACGACGACGCCCGCGCAAGCGGGCGTTTTTCATGGTGGGGGCGGGTCAGCGGCGTTGTCAGTACTGTTCCCACGGCAGCCCGTCGTGGCGCCAGCCATTCAGGGTATTGCGATGCCGCTGGGGGTCCAGGTCGCCCTCGAAGCCGTGCAGGACGTTGTACACCGTGGTGAAGCCAGCGCCTTCCAGCGCACGCGCCGCCGCCGTGGAGCGGTTGCCGCTGCGGCAGATCAGCAGCACCGGGCGGGCCGAGGCATGGCCGGCCAGTTTCTTCACCGCCTGGACGAAATGCGGGTTCACCTCCCAGTCCGGCCCGTCGTTCCAGGGCACGTTGTGGGCGCCCTGCGGATGGCCGACGAACAGGTATTCCATCTCGCTGCGGCAGTCGATGAACAGCGCATCGGGGGCGTTGTCGAGCAGGGCGCGGGCGTCGGCGGGACTCAGGTGTTGCATGCGGATGGCCGGTTGGGGCGGGTTGGGAACATGTGCGGTGGCGATTACGTCTCCCAGTGTAGGCCGCCACGCCCGGCACTGACAACCCGGGTGCGGCGCGGATTAGCGGGGTTTCCGATGTCCTTTCTGCCCGCAATGCCTTGATCACCCTGATAAAATCCCGCTCTTACCCAAAATTCGGCAGTCTTCCGCCCCCAGCCCCGTCATGAGCGCCACTCCCACACCTGTCCGTCCGTACACGCGGGCCGCCAACCTGCCCCGGTTGCTGCGCGACCGCATCCTGATCCTGGACGGCGCCATGGGCACCATGATCCAGCGCTACAAGCTTGGCGAGGCCGACTACCGCGGCGCGCGCTTCGTGGACCATCGCATCGACGTGAAGGGCAACAACGAGCTGCTGCTGCTGACGCGCCCGGACGTCATCAGCGAGATCCACGAGCAATACCTCGCCGCCGGCGCGGACCTGATCGAGACCAACACGTTCGGGGCCACGCGCGTGGCGCAGGAAGACTACAAGATGGCCGATCTGGCCTACGAGATGAACGTCGAGGCCGCCCGCCTGGCGCGCGCCGCCTGCGACAAGTTCAGCACGCCGGAGAAGCCGCGCTTCGTGGCCGGCGCCTTCGGCCCCACGCCGAAGACCGCCAGCATCAGCCCGGACGTGAACGACCCCGGCGCGCGCAACGTCACGTTCGAGGAACTGCGCCATTCCTACTACGAGCAGGGCAAGGCGCTGCTCGAGGGCGGCGCCGACGTGTTCCTGGTCGAGACGATCTTCGACACGCTGAACGCCAAGGCCGCGCTGTTCGCCATCGACCAGTTGTTCGAGGACACCGGCGAGCGCGTGCCCGTGATGATCTCCGGCACCGTGACCGACGCCTCGGGGCGCATCCTGTCCGGCCAGACCGTCGAGGCGTTCTGGAACAGCCTGCGCCACGCCCGGCCGATCACCTTCGGCCTGAACTGCGCGCTGGGCGCCACGCTGATGCGCCCGTACATCGCCGAACTGGCCAAGGTGTGCGATGCCGCGGTGTCCTGCTACCCGAACGCCGGCCTGCCCAACCCGATGAGCGACACCGGCTTCGATGAAACGCCCGAGGTCACCTCGTCGCTGGTGGAGGAATTCGCCGCGTCCGGGCTGGTGAACCTGGTGGGCGGCTGCTGCGGCACCACGCCCGAGCACATCGCCGCCATCGCCGCGCGCGTGGCCAACAAGGCGCCGCGCGCCTGGCCCGGCCAGTACCGCGACGACACCGCAACTGCCACCACGGCAGCCTGATCCATCGCCCGCCCCACACAAGACACATAGCCTTCCCATGAGCCAGCAAAACCTGCCCCCGCGTCCGATGCGCCTCTCCGGCCTGGAGCCGTTCACCATCGACGACGACACGCTGTTCGTCAACGTGGGCGAGCGTACCAACGTCACCGGCTCCAAGGCGTTCGCGCGCATGATCCTGAACGGCCAGTTCGACGAGGCGCTGGCCGTGGCCCGCCAGCAGGTGGAGAACGGCGCGCAGATCATCGACATCAACATGGACGAGGCCATGCTGGATTCGAAGGCGGCGATGGTGCGCTTCATGAACCTGATTGCCTCCGAGCCGGACATCGCGCGGGTGCCGATCATGATCGACTCGTCCAAGTGGGAGGTGATCGAGGCCGGCCTGCAATGCGTGCAGGGCAAGGCGGTGGTGAACTCGATCTCGCTCAAGGAGGGCGAGGAGCAGTTCCGCCACCACGCCGGGCTGATCCGCCGCTACGGCGCCGCCAGCGTGGTGATGGCGTTCGACGAGAAAGGCCAGGCCGACACCTTCGCGCGCAAGACCGAGATCTGCAAGCGCAGCTACGACCTGCTGGTGAACGAGCTGGGCTTCCCGCCCGAGGACATCATCTTCGACCCGAACATCTTCGCGGTGGCCACGGGCATCGAGGAGCACAACAACTACGCGGTGGACTTCATCGAGGCCACGCGCTGGATCAAGCAGAACCTGCCGTACGCGAAGGTGAGCGGCGGCGTCTCGAACGTCTCGTTCTCGTTCCGCGGCAACGACCTGGTGCGCGAGGCAATCCACACCGTGTTCCTGTACCACGCCATCGCGGCGGGCATGGACATGGGCATCGTCAACGCCGGCCAGCTCGGCGTGTACGACCAGCTCGACCCGGAACTGCGCGAGCGCGTGGAAGACGTGGTGCTGAACCGCCGCGACGATGCCACCGACCGCCTGCTGGAAATCGCCGACCGCTTCAAGGGCGGCGGCGCCAAGCGGGAAGAGAACCTGGCCTGGCGCGGCACGCCCGAGCAGCCGGTGACGGTGGCCGCGCGGCTGGCGCACGCGCTGGTGCACGGCATCACCAACTTCATCGTCGAGGACACCGAGGAGGCGCGCCAGGAGATCTTCGCGCGTGGCGGTCGCCCCATCGAGGTGATCGAAGGGCCGCTGATGGACGGCATGAACGTGGTCGGCGACCTGTTCGGCGCCGGCAAGATGTTCCTGCCGCAGGTGGTMAAGAGCGCGCGGGTGATGAAACAGGCCGTGGCGCACCTGCTGCCGTTCATCGAGGAAGAGAAGCGCCTGGTGGCCGAGGCCGGCGGCGACGTGCGCGCGCGCGGCAAGATCGTCATCGCCACGGTGAAGGGCGATGTGCATGACATCGGCAAGAACATCGTGTCGGTGGTGCTTCAGTGCAACAACTTCGAAGTCGTGAACATGGGCGTGATGGTGCCCTGCAACGAGATCCTGGCGCGGGCCAAGGTCGAGGGCGCCGACATCGTCGGGCTGTCCGGCCTGATCACCCCGTCGCTCGAGGAAATGGCCTATGTGGCGTCCGAGATGCAGCGTGACGACTACTTCCGCATCAAGAAGATTCCGCTGCTGATTGGCGGCGCCACCACCTCGCGCGTGCACACGGCGGTCAAGATCGCCCCGCACTACGAAGGCCCGGTGGTCTACGTGCCCGATGCCTCGCGCTCGGTCAGCGTGGCCTCCAGCCTGCTGTCGGACGAAGGCGCCAAGAAATACCTGGATGACCTGCGCGTCGACTACGACCGCATCCGCACCCAGCACGCCGGCAAGAAGGCCACGCCGATGGTGACGCTGGCCCAGGCACGCGCCAACAAGACGCCGGTGGACTGGAGCGGCTACGTCGCGCCGAAGCCGAAGTTCATCGGCCGTCGCGTGTTCCGCAACTACGACCTCGCCGAACTGGCGAACTACATCGACTGGGGTCCGTTCTTCCAGACCTGGGACCTCGCCGGAAAATTCCCGGACATCCTCAACGACGAGATCGTGGGCGAGTCTGCCCGCCGCGTGTTCTCGGACGGCAAGAGCATGCTGGCCCGCCTGATCCAGGGCCGCTGGCTGACTGCCAACGGCGTGATGGCGCTGCTGCCGGCCAACACGGTCAACGACGACGACATCGAGATCTACACCGACGAGACCCGCACCAAGGTCGCCCTGACCTGGCACAACCTGCGCCAGCAGAGCGAGCGCCCGGTGGTGGACGGCGTGCGCCGCCCCAACCGCTGCCTGGCGGACTTCATCGCCCCGAAGGACAGCGGCGTGGCCGACTACATCGGCCTGTTCGCGGTCACGGCCGGCATTGGCGTGGACAAGAAGGAGGCCCAGTTCGAGGCCGACCACGACGACTACAGCGCGATCATGTTCAAGTCGCTGGCCGACCGGTTGGCCGAAGCCTTCGCCGAATGCCTGCACGCGCGCGTGCGGACGGACCTGTGGGGCTACAACGCCGGCGAGACGCTGAGCAACGACGAGCTGATCGCCGAGTCGTATCCCGGTGTCCGCCCGGCGCCCGGCTATCCGGCCTGCCCGGAGCACACGGTCAAGGGCGCGATGTTCGAGTTCCTCGATGCCGCCGAGATCGGCATGGGCATCACCGAATCGCTGGCGATGACGCCGGCGGCCTCGGTGAGCGGCTTCTATCTCGCGCATCCGGACGCCACGTACTTCAGCGTGGGCAAGATCGGCCAGGACCAGCTCGACGACATGGTGGCGCGCCGCGGCGAAGACCGCGCCACGCTGGCACGCGCGCTCGCGCCGAACCTGTAACGGGCCTCACCACTGCTTACAGGGCATTACAAGTCCTCACAGACCGCGCCGGAAAGACTCCTTAGACTGAGCCTCAGTTCACGTGACACCGCGTGAATGCCGCGACGAATGTTTCGTCGCGGAGCATTCCAGAATAGGAGTCTCTTCCATGAACAAGCTGCTGATCTCCCTGTCCGCCCTGTCGATTGCTGCCGCTTCCTCCGTGGCGATGGCCCAAGGTACCGGCGTCACCGCCGGTGCGCAAAACGGACTGGGCGCCTCGGTGAACGCGCCAGGTGTGAGCGCGGGCGCCAACGCATCGGGCGGCCTGAGCACGCAAGGTGGCGCCGCCACGACGAGCGCGCCGACGGCCGCCGACAGCAAGGCGGACCTCGGCGCCCATGCCGGTGCCGAGGCTGGCACCAAGGCCGAGACCAAGTCGAAGAGCAAGCAGGGCAGCCACGCCAAGGCCAAGAGCAAGAAGGGCGAGTCGAAAGACGGCGTGACGCCGCTCGGCGCCAATGCCGGGGCGGGGGCGGACGCCGGTACCAAGATCCAGTAGTCGATCGCTATCCCAGCGCTCGGTGTCCGGCCGGGGCCGGGGCGGTACCCTCCAGGCCGCCTCACCCCCAGGCCGGGGCGCAGGACGCGGGATGCATGACCAGAACGGGCGCTTCGGCGCCCGTTCTGGCGTTCTGGCGCCTTGACGTACTTGTGTGCCGGGCGCCCGATTTGGCGCAGTGCAGCACGCTTGTGCCGTGGCGCATCATGTCAGCCTGACACTGACATATTTGCTGCGGCGCCGGCACTACAATGCAGAAACCGGCGCGGGCCGTGTTTCTTCAGCCCGGCCGGCCCCTCACCGTGGGAGACACCGATGATCCGCGTCTTGATCGCCGACGATCATGAGATCGTTCGCGCCGGTCTGCGCCAGTTCATTTCAGAGGAACCCGACATCAAGGTGACGGGCGAAGCCGCCAGCGGCGACGAAGTGATGGCGCAGTTGCGCGACAGCGAGTTCGATGTCCTCGTACTCGATATTTCCATGCCGGACCGGAACGGCATCGACGTACTCAAATTGATCCGGCAGCGCCTGCCCAACCTGCCGGTGCTGATCCTGTCGACCTATCCGGAAGACCAGTACGCGATCAATCTGATCCGTGCCGGCGCGTCGGGCTACCTGACCAAGGAATCGGCGCCGGACGACCTCGTCAAGGCGATCCGCACGGTGGCCCAGGGCCGCCGCTACGTCAGCCCGACCGTGGCCGACCTGCTGATCGGCGGGTTGGACAAGCCGACCGAGCAACCGGTGCACCAGACCCTCTCCGAGCGCGAGTTCCAGATCTTCTGCAAGCTGTCGCGCGGGCAGTCGGTCTCGGTCATCGCCGACGAGCTGTTCCTGAGCGTGAAGACCGTGAGTACCTATCGCTCGCGCATTTTGGAAAAAATGGGCATGAAGACCAACGCCGACCTGACGTACTACGCCATCAAGAATGGCCTGGTGGAGTAGCGTCCCGTCGTCCCCAGTCAGCAAACAGACCTTTTTCCCCGCCCCCTATCGCACCATGCCGGAGCAAGCCACGGCCTCCTCGACCCGATCGCTGCGTGTCCTCCTGATCGAGGATTCCGCGGTCCTGCGGGGCATGCTGCTGGAATACCTGACGGCTTTCCCGTTCGTCGAATCCGTGGACTGGGCCGATACCGAGGCCATGGCCATCCGGCTGGCCGCGAGCGGGCACTATGACGTGGTGATCGTCGACCTGCAGCTCAAGCAGGGCAACGGCATCAACGTGCTGCGCGAGATGCAGCGCGCCGGGCTCTCCGGCATCCGCATCGTCTACACCAATCATGCGCAGGTCTCGATGTACCGCCGCCAGTGCACGGAGGCCGGGGCCGACTATTTCTTCGACAAGTCGCTGGAACTGGAGCAGGTGTTCCGCGTGATCGAGGAATACGCCACCTCGGCCTGACGGCCGCGGCGCGACTTCGGCCTGACGGCCTACAGCTCGGCTTCCTTCTCTGCTTCCTCCGGCGGCGCCAGTACCGATGTGGTGAGCGGCACCTCGACGCGCACGCTCACGCCCTGGCCCGGCGCGGAATCGATCTGCATCGTCCCGCCCAGCGCCAGCACGCGCTGCTCCATCCCCAGCAGGCCATGGTGGCCGGCCGTGCTGCCGGCGTCGAAGTCTGGCGGCAGCCCCTTGCCATCGTCGCGGATGGTCATGGTGAGATGGTCGTCGGTGCAGGCCAGCGCCACGGACACGTGGCGCGCCTCGGCGTACTTGCTGGCGTTGGTCAGCGATTCCTGCACGATCCGGTATAGCGCGATGGCCGCGCTGTCGCGCAGCGGCGGCAGGGAATCGGGTAGCTCCACGTCGGTTTCCCACTGGTTGCGCGCGCCGCCGTCTTCCACGGACTGGATGATGGCCTCGCGCAGGCCCAGGTTCAGCAGCACGGTGGGGCGCAGGTCCTCGATCAGCTGGCGCTTGATCTGGATGCCCTGGTCCACGTGCAGCATCACGCGGGTCAGCTTGTCGCGGGCCTCGGGGTGGGTCTCCTGCACGCGCATGCGCACCCAGTGCAGGTCGAGCTTGATTGCCGTCAGGATGGCGCCCAGTTCGTCGTGGAGTTCGCGCGCCAGCCGGGTCTTCTCGTCCTCGGTCACGCGCTGCAAGTGGGCCGCCAGCGCGGAAAGCTGCCGCGTGCGCGCGCGCACCTTGCGGTCGAGCCGGGCGCTTTCTTCTTCCAGCTGGATACGGGCCGCCTCGGCCATCGACATCCGGCGCGAATGGCCGAGCCCGACCGTCACCAGCAGCAGGATGTTGATCGCCGTCAGCAGCCCGATGCCGTAGCGCGAGAGCTGGAGGTCATGCTCGGCGGCCTCCAGGTTGTGCGTGACGGTGCCGGACTCGCGCACCTGCAGCTGCTCCAGCCCGCGCCGGGCGGCTTCCATGGTCTGGCGGCCGAAATCGGTGCGGATCAGGTCCATCGCCACGTCCACATCGCGCTTGCCGTAGACCAGCGTCAGGGCCATCTCGTTGAGCTTGCGCGTGACGAACTGGGACGCCTCGCCAAACTGGCGCAGGCCCTCGGCGTCGTTGGCGTAGTGCTGGCGGATGCGCGCCATCAGGGCGTTGATCTGCGGCAGCGCCTTGTAGTACGGCTCCAGGTAGCTGTCCTGGCCGGTCAGCAGGAAGCCGCGCTGGCCCGCCTCGGCATTGACGAGTTCGCCCATCAGCGCGCCCAGGTCGCTTTGCAGCTGCTGGGAGCGGATGGCCTCGGTATAGCCCTCGCGCAGGCGCAGGTTGCCCGTCTCCGAGGCAATCAGGACGGCCAGAGTCAGCACGATGCCGCCGGCGAGCAGCAGGGTATTTCTGAGAAGTAGGGAGTGCTTGGCCATCACGAATACCAGGAAATACCGGTTTGGGCGGACGCGCGGGCGCACGTGCGGCCATGGAATCACATCGACATGGCAGGGTCAATCGTACAGACGGCCCCCGAGTGGCGCACCCGGTGCGGCGCGGTGTGCATTGTAGGACTTGGCTGACACGGGAATCGGTCGGGGGTCGGTGTCTGGCGCCGGGGCATGACCCTACGATGAGGCTATGAGCTTGCGCACCGTGGCGCAAGCCGGGCGCACCGCAGCAACCGGGGTGCGCCCGCTAACCTCGGGAGACTGGCCATGCTGCATTACGCACTCGTTTTCTTCGTTGTCGCGCTGATCGCGGCGATCTTCGGCTTTGGTGGCATTGCCGCCGGTGCCGTCGAAATTGCCAAGATCCTGTTCTTCATCTTCCTGGTCGTGGCGCTTGTCACCTTCGTGATGGGCCTGATCCGCAGAAGGTAAGGGGCACGCACGCGGCACGCGCCCACGCCGGATCGGCCGGCGGGCGCGGTGCTCAGTACCCCGAACCGCAATGAGGAGTCCCTATGCTCACGCAGAACCCCAAAGTCCGGAAGGAAATCAATCACTTGCATGACAGCGCCGATGCTGCCGTGCGCCAGCTGAAACATGCCGCCCGGGATACCCGCGACGCGGCGCGTGACGCCGCCGTACCGGTTTCGGGCGAGGTCAAGGCCCTGATCGCCCAGCTCCAGCAGACCATCGACGTGCTCACGCACGAGGGGTCGGAAGAGGGCCTGGCGGCCGGCCGCCGCCTGCGCATGCGGGCCAACGAGATGGCGGAACGGATTCGCGCCCGGGGGACCGATGGCATGCACTGGGCCCGGGAACACATGGATGAAGCCGTGGATCACGGCCGTGCGCGCGTGGCCGAAAGCCCGCTGAAGGCGGTGGGGATTGCCGCGCTGATCGGCGCCTGTATCGGGTTGCTGCTGGCGGGACGCCGCAGCGACGAGTAACCGAATATCCTGGCCCGGCACGCCGGGCCTGTACCGTTTTACCCCTGCAGCAAAMCCCCCTTTCCGGATATATCCCTGATCCGGGACGCCCGGCACCTCGATGGTGGCCGGGCATTTTTTTGCCTGTTTTTTGCCTGTTTCTTGTCGACTACGGCCCGCGGGCCGTCAGACGCCCCACATCACGTTGGCGCCTTCCCGCTCGGACGCGCGCAGCATGTCCAGGAACGGGTAGGCGCGCTGGCCCAGGTGGAGGGGTTCTTCCTCGTCCTCGTCGCGGGCGTCGGAGTGGACAGAGGTATCGGCGGGGTGCACCTTCTTCGCATCCTGCACGGCGGCCTCGAGTTTCTTGATGGCGCGCGGGAGTTCCTCGGACGTGATCACCCCGCGCTCGCCCATGTGCTTGCCGATGATGCCAAGCAGCGTGAGGGCAAGATCCTTCATCATGATCAGGTCCTGCGCCGCGTGGGATTTGAAGGTGATCAGCATGATGTTTCCTTTCACGAGTGACGAAGTTCCGCACAAGCCGCGCGGCACGGTCGCATGATGTCAGCATAGCACCTGATAAAATTCCGCGTTTCCCGATTTCCGGTGCCGGTCACGCGACGCGCGGCGCACTTGCCGCAACGCCTCCGGACCGTTCATCGCTCTCTTTAGCGCCTTCAGGGCAAAGACATCCATGCTGCCTGTTCAGACCTCCAATCTTGCCGCCGCGTTCACTGACGCCGTGCGCGCGCTCGCCCCGGCCGACGCCGCCCTGCCCGCCGTCACCTTCGAGCGCCCCAAGGTGGCCGCCCACGGCGACCTGGCGTGCAATATCGCCATGCAGGTGGCCAAGGCGCTCAAGAGCAATCCGCGCGAACTGGCCCAGAAGATCGTCGCCGCCGTGCAGGCCGACCCCCGTGCCACGGCGATCGTCGCCCAGGCCGAGATTGCCGGCCCCGGCTTCATCAACCTGCGCCTGACCCCCGCCGCCCGCGCCGACGTGCTGCGCGCCGTGCTGGCCGAAGGTGATCGATTCGGCGCCCGGCCGGCCGGCGAGCATGGCCAGGTGCTGGTGGAGTTCGTCTCCGCCAACCCGACCGGGCCGCTCCACGTCGGCCACGGCCGCCAGGCCGCCCTGGGCGACGCGCTGGCCAACCTGCTGGCCTGGAACGGCTGGGCGGTGCACCGCGAGTTCTATTACAACGACGCCGGCGTGCAGATCCAGACGCTGGCCATCTCGGTCCAGGCCCGCGCGCGCGGCCTGAAGCCGGGCGACGCCGGCTGGCCCGAGTCCGCCTACAACGGCGACTACATCGCCGATATCGCCGCMGACTTCCTGGCCGGCAAGACGGTGGCTGCCAGCGACGGCGAGCCGGTGACCGCCTCGGGCAACATCGACGATATCGACTCGATCCGCAAATTCGCGGTGACCTACCTGCGTAACGAGCAGGATATCGACCTCCAGGCCTTCGGCGTGAAGTTCGACCGCTACTACCTGGAGTCGTCGCTGTACAGCGATGGCCGCGTGGAAGGCGCCGTGCAGTCGCTGGTGGCCAAGGGCAAGACCTACGAGAGCGAAGGCGCGCTGTGGCTGCGCACCACCGACGACGGCGATGACAAGGACCGCGTCATGAAGAAGACGGACGGCACCTACACGTACTTCGTGCCGGACGTGGCGTACCACACCACCAAGTGGGAGCGCGGCTTCGCCAAGGTCATCAACGTGCAGGGCAGCGACCACCACGGCACCATCGCCCGCGTGCGCGCCGGCCTGCAGGGGCTGGACATGGGCATTCCCCAGGGCTACCCCGACTACGTGCTCCACAAGATGGTCACGGTGATGAAGAACGGCGAGGAGGTGAAGATCTCCAAGCGCGCCGGCTCGTACGTGACCGTGCGCGACCTGATCGAGTGGAGCAACGGCGGCGACGAGACCATCCGCGGCCTGCTGGACGCCGGCGTGGCGGATTGGCCCGCCCATTTCACGCGTGGCCGCGACGCCGTGCGATTCTTCCTGCTGTCCCGCAAGGCCGACACCGAATTCGTGTTCGATGTGGACCTCGCCCTGAAGCAGAACGACGAAAACCCGGTGTATTACGTGCAGTACGCCCACGCCCGGATCTGCTCGATCTTCGAGGCCTGGGGCGGCGCCGGCTGGGAAGCCCGCCTGCCGGAACTGGCCGGGGCCGACCTGGCCGCCGTGACCGCCGCGGACGTGAGCGCCCAGGCCATCGCCCTGGGCCGCCGTCTGGCCGAGTTCCCGGACATGCTGGCGGCTGCCGCCGGCGAGCTGGCGCCCCATGCGGTGGCGTTCTACCTGCGCGACCTGGCCGGCGACTTCCACGCCTTCTACAACGCGGACCGCGTGCTGGTGGACGACGAGGCGGTCAAGCGCGCCCGGCTGGCGCTGCTGGCGGCCACGCGCCAGGTGCTCAAGAACGGCCTGGCCGTGATTGGCGTCTCGGCGCCGCAACGGATGGACCGCGAGCCCGCCGCCAACTGAGCCGCAACGCCCCGGTGACGGATTCTTGGGCCACTTTTCAGAGTGGTCTCAATCGTGCCTGCCGGGACAGGCCCTATAATCCCCGGCAACACCGAAGAGGACTTCATGCAACAGCAACGCAAGCGCGCCGCGCGCCCAACCCGTACCCATGTCCGGATGCAGCGCGGTGGTACGTTCCTGGGCCTGGTGCTCGGGCTGATCGTCGGCCTGGCCATCGCCGTGGTGGTGGCCCTGTATATCACCAAGTCGCCCGCGCCGTTCCAGCAGAAGGGCGCCAACGGCAATGCCCAGCAGCGCCCGAGCGAGCCCGGCAACGTGGCCACGCCGCTGCCGGCGCCGACGCAACCGCAGCAGCAGGCCGAGGGCCCGAGCGACCCGAACCGGCCGCTGTGGAGCAAGACGCCGGCCAAGCCGGTGGGCCAGCCCGACGGGCAGCCGGCTACCCCGGCGCAGCCGCCGGTGGCGACCACCCGCCCGGCTGACCAGCCCGCCAACGGCGCGGCCAGCGCCGCCAAGCCGGCCGATGCCTCGCGTCMGGCCGAAAAACCCGCCACGCGCCCCGCCGAGAAGCCGGTAGCCGACCCGATCGCCGAGATCGCCCAGGCTGACGCCAACAAGGTGGGTTACCTGCTCCAGGTGGGCGCCTTCCGCTCGCAGGACGACGCGGACCGCCAGAAGGCCAATCTGGCCATGCAGGGCTTCGAAGCCAAGGTCACGGAGCGCGATGTCAACGGCGTGAAGATGTACCGCGTTCGTCTGGGGCCGTTCAACCGTATCGAGGACATGAACCGGGCGCGCGACCGCCTGCAATCGAACGGTTTCGAAGCTTCGGTGATCCGCTTTACAAAGCAGTAACATGGCGGGCGGCGCCGCGGAGGAACCGGGCGCCGCCGCACTTGTCTTACCGGTCGGCTCGCTGCGTGCGGGCCATCCCCCTGATCTCTCTGACCTATCAGAAGGCCCTTCGAAGATGAAGAAAATCGCCGCTTTCCTCGCCACCGTCGCCGCCGTGGGCGGTCTGCTGATGACTGCGCCCGCAGCCATGGCCGCACCGGCCGAGGGCAAGGACTACACGGTGCTGAAGTCGCCCCAGCCGGTACCGGCGGGCAAGATCGAAGTGACCGAGTTCTTCTGGTACGGCTGCCCGCACTGCTACGACTTCGAGCCCGAACTGGAAGCCTGGGTCAGCAAGCAGGGCAAGGACGTGGTGTTCAAGCGCGTGCCGGTAGCCTTCCGCGACGACCTGCTGCCGCACACCAAGATCTTCTATGCGCTGGAGTCGCTGGGCAAGCTGGACGCCCTGCACGGCAAGGTGTTCGAGGCGATCCACAAGGACCGCAAGCGCATGCTGACCACCGACGAAATCGCCGATTTCATGGCCAAGAACGGCATCGACCGCAAGCAGTGGCTCGATACCTACAACTCGTTCACGGTGACCACGAACGCCCAGCGCGCCAACAAGATCGCCGATTCGTACAAGATCGAGGGTGTGCCGACCGTGGTGGTGCAGGGCAAGTACGAGACCTCCCCGAGCATTGCCGGCACCAAGCCGGCTGCCATCCAGGCCATGGATTTCCTGGTCACGGGCGTGCGCGCGAAGAAGCTCTGATCCGCGCGGCATGACCCCGACGGCCCGGTGCGCGAGAAGCGTGCCGGGCCGTTTTGCTTGATCCGGGCCGTTCTCCCTCCGAATTCACTATATTGATCCGATGCGACCCCTGAAAGTCTTCCTTACCGGCGCATCGAGCGGCATCGGCCAGGCGCTGGCGCGCGCCTACGCGGCGCAGGGCGCCGTGCTCGGGCTGGTGGGCCGGCGCGAGGAGGCCCTGCGCGACTTTGCCGCCTCCCTGCCCAACCCCAACGCCGTGCGCATCTATGCGGCCGATGTGCGCGATGCGGACGCCATGCACGCCGCCGCCACCGATTTTCTCGACCATTTCGGCTGCCCCGATGTGGTCATCGCCAACGCGGGAATCTCCGTGGGCACCGTGGCCAGCGAGCGCGAGGACCTGGACGACTTCCGCCTGGTCATGGACACCAACTGGTTCGGCACCCTGACCACCTTCCAGCCTTTCCTGCACCCGATGCGCGAGCGCGCGCCCGGCGTCGGCGGCTGGCGCGGCACGCTGGTCGGTATCGCCAGCGTGGCCGGCGTGCGCGGCCTGCCCGGCGGCGGGGCCTACAGCGCCTCGAAGTCCGCCGTGGTGAAGCTGCTGGAAAGCCTCCGGCTGGAGCAGGCGCGGCACCGCATCCGCGTGGTGACCATCGCGCCCGGCTATATCCGCACGCCGATGACGGCGCACAACCCGTACCGCATGCCGTTCCTGATGGATGCCGACGTCTTCGCGCGCAAGGCCACCCGCCGGATTGCCGCCGGCACGCGCTACAAGGTGATTCCGTGGCAGATGGGGGTGGTGGCGTCGATCCTGCACGTGATGMCGCTGTGGCTCTACGACAAGCTGTTCGCCCGCGCGCCGCGCAAGCCGCGCAAGGCAGACCGCGCCGGTGGGGGAGACGCCTGATGCGGACCGACGCCCTCGGGCAGGCCCACGACCCGGCCAGTGGCGAGGTCCGCATCGCCTCGCTGGTGCCGTCCGTGACCGAACTGCTGTTCGATCTCGGCCTGGCCGACCAGATRGTGGCCCGCACCGGCTTCTGCATCCATCCCGAACCGGCGGTGCGGGCGGTGGAGAAGGTCGGCGGGACCAAGGACGTCAAGCTGGACAAGCTGCGGGCGCTGGCGCCGACCCACGTGGTGGTCAATATCGACGAGAACCGGCGCGAAACCGTGGACGAGATCCGCACCTTCGTGCCGCACGTGATCGTCACCCACCCGTGCGCGCCCGAGGACAACTTCGCGCTGTACCGGCTGCTCGGTGGCATTTTCAACAAAGTGCAACAGTCGGAGGGGCTGGCGCAGGCGCTCCAGGCCGAACTCGACGCGATCCGCGCCCGTCGCTGGCCGGCGCGCACCGTGCTGTACGCGATCTGGCAGGACCCGTGGATGACGGTGTCGCGCGCCACCTATATCAGCAGGATGCTGGCGCTGGTGTACTGGGCCACCTGGCCCGATGACGGCGCGGACCTCGCGGCCTGCGTCGATGGGGATTGCAGCCGGCCGAATGCGCCCGGCGAGCGCTATCCCACCTTCCGCTGGAGCGACGCGCTGGTGCGCGAGCTGGACGCCGTGCTGCTGTCGACCGAGCCGTACCGCTTCACCGAGGACCATGCCGATGCGCTCGAACGCCAGATCGGCAGGCCGGTGATGCTGGTCGATGGCGAGATGCTGTCCTGGTACGGCAGCCGCGCCGTGGCCGGCGTGCGCTACCTCAGGACGCTTGCCGAGTCGTTCTGACTCGTCCTAATCCGTTCTGATCCTCAGACCGTCCGGAAGCGGATGATCCCGTCATCGCCGCATTCGCGCACAAGTTGCCCGCGATGCCAGAGCGCGTGCAGGTGCGCCAGCGCCTCGCCCATCGCGAAGGTCAGCTGGTGGATGTCGAACTGGCGCCGGAAGATCACGCCGACGATGTCGTGCGCATGGCACGGCTTCTCGGCGCAGGCGGCCAGCGTCTCGGCCAGCCGGTCCACATGGTGCTCCTGCAACTGGCGGATGCGGGTATGCAGGTTGCGGAACGGGCGGCCGTGCGACGGCAGGATCAGTACGTCAGCCGGCAGGTCTTCGTACTTGTTCAATGAGTCGAGGTAGAGCTGGAGCGGATTGGCCTCCGGCTCCATGTCGAACACGCTGACGTTGGTCGAGATGCGCGGCAGCACCATGTCGCCCGAGATCAGCACATTGGTGGCGGCGTTGTAGAGCGCCACGTGTTCCGGGGCGTGGCCGAAGCCGGTGATCACGCGCCAGCCGGCCGTGGCCGGATCGGCGCCGATGGTCACGGTGTCCTCGTCCATCAGGCGGCGGTATTGCGTCGGCACCTCGGGCACCATCGACGGATAGTAGGCTTTGCGGCCGCGCAGTTTTTCGAGGTTGTCCGGGTCGGTCAGGCCGTGGCGGGCGAAGTGGCTCGCCGCGAAGTCACCGCCGGCATTCGAGCCGACGCCGCTGCCGCCGGACATCACGCGCGCGGTCATGTAGTCGCCCAGGCTCATCCACAGCCGCACGTCCCAGTGCTTGCAGAGCCAGTGCGCCAGGCCCACGTGGTCCGGGTGGCAATGGGTCACCAGCACGCGCAGCACGGGCAGGCCGTCCAGCTCGTTGGCGAAGATGGTCTCCCAATGCCCCTTGATGATGTCGTTGGTGATGCCGCAGTCGATGATGGTCCAGCCGTCCTGCCCGTCCAGGCGGTCGCGCAGGAGCCACAGGTTGATGTGGTCGAGCGCGAAGGGCAGCGGCATGCGCAGCCAGTAGACGCCGGGCGCCACTTCCTGGCGCGTGCCGGGCGCCGGCATGGTCTCGTCAAACGGGTAGTGGAGCTGGCTTTCGAGTGCGTTCATGGGGCTTGTCTCGGTCGAATCTGGCGCCTTCGGGTGCAGCGGGGCACCGGGCGCTCTGTGGGGTCATGTTGTCCAGTCATTGTCAGCGGCGGCACTTGACGCTAACGTTAACGTCAATCGTCGCGGCCTGCTCGTCATCTTAGACCAAAACTTGACCGTACAACGAACGACCGTTCACTTTCCTGGGCGCACCATGCCGGCACAGCCATCCTCCGCCACCTACACCATTACCGACCTCGCGCGCGAGTTCGACGTCACCCCGCGCGCGATCCGGTTCTACGAGGATCAGGGCCTGCTCTCGCCTGACCGCGAGGGCCCGGGCGGCCGCAAGCGCGTCTATAACGGACGCGAGCGCACCCGCCTCAAGCTCACGCTGCGCGGCAAAAGGTTAGGGCTCACTCTCAACGAGATTCGCGAAATTCTGGATCTCTACGAGTCGCCACGCGATACCGCGCCGCAGTTGGAGCGTTTCCTGGGCGCCCTGTCGCAGCATCGGGACGTTCTGGAGCGCCAGATGGAAGACCTCCAGGCCCAGCTTGCCGAGATCGACCAGCACGAGCGCCATTGCCGGGCGCTGCTAGCGGCACATGGCGAAGCCCCCAAGACCAGAACCGCCTGATGCCGCACTTTCAGCCATCCGCCTTCGGATGGAATTGACGTTTACGTAAACGTCAATAAAATACGCCCCACAACACCGACACGAACAGACAGGAGACCGACATGACCGAACTGCCAGGCCTGAGATTCGATCTGGGCGAGGACATCGAGATGCTGCGCGCCTCCGTGCGCAGTTGGGCGCAGGCCGAACTGGCGCCGCGCGCGGCCGAGATCGACCGGTCGGACCAGTTCCCGATGGATGCCTGGAAGAAGATGGGCGACCTCGGCGTGCTGGGCATCACCGTGGCCGAGGAGTACGGCGGCGCGAACATGGGCTACCTCGCCCATATGATCGCGATGGAGGAGATCAGCCGCGCGTCGGCGTCGGTCGGGCTGTCCTACGGCGCGCACTCGAATCTGTGCGTGAACCAGATCCACCGCAATGGCTCGGCCGCCCAGAAGGCGAAATACCTGCCCAAGCTGGTGTCGGGGGACTGGATCGGCGCGCTGGCGATGAGCGAGCCGAACGCGGGCTCGGACGTGGTCAGCATGAAGCTGCGGGCCGACAGGGTTGGCGGACCCGGGGGCGACCGCTACGTGCTGAACGGCACCAAGATGTGGATCACCAACGGGCCGGACTGCGACGTGCTGGTGGTCTACGCCAAGACCGAGCCGGACCTCGGCGCGCGCGGCATGACGGCCTTCATCGTCGAGAAAGGCATGAAGGGCTTCTCGGTGGCGCAGAAGCTGGACAAGCTGGGCATGCGCGGCTCCCACACGGGCGAACTGGTGTTCGAGAACGTGGAAGTGCCGGTGGAGAACATCCTCGGCGCCGAAAATGGCGGCGCCAAGGTGCTGATGAGCGGGCTCGACTACGAGCGCGCGGTGCTGTCCGGCGGCCCGGTCGGCATCATGCAGGCGTGCATGGACGTGGTGACGCCGTACATCCACGACCGCAAGCAGTTCGGCCAGAGCATCGGCGAGTTCCAGCTGATCCAGGGCAAGGTGGCGGACATGTACACCACGCTCCAGGCCGCGCGCAGCTATTTGTATACCGTGGGCAAGAACCTGGACTCGCTGGGCAGCGGCCACGTGCGCCAGGTCCGCAAGGACTGCGCGGCGGTGATCTTGTACACGGCGGAAAAGGCCACGTGGATGGCCGGCGAGTCGGTGCAGATCCTCGGCGGGAACGGCTATATCAACGACTATCCCACCGGCCGGCTGTGGCGCGATGCCAAGCTGTACGAGATTGGCGCGGGCACGTCGGAGATCCGCCGGATGCTGATCGGCCGGGAGCTGTTTGCCGAGACGATGTGATCGAATGTGATCTATCGTCAACCCAGCCGACGCTAGCGAACCCCTTTACAATTCCCTGACCCCTTACCGCAGCCGCCGCCTCGAACATGTCGCACTTCCCCAAGCTGCTCTCGTCGCAGATTGCCTACGATGTGGCGCGGACCATGCTGGACGGCTTCGACAAGCACTACCGGCTGTTCCGCGAGGTCAGCCACGCGGCCAAGCTGCGTTTCGAGGCAGGGGATTGGCACGGGCTGCAGCAACTCCAGCGCGATCGCATCGCGTTCTATAACGAGCGCGTGCGCGAGACCACGGTGATCCTCGAGGACGAGTACGACGCCGCGCGGATCGAGGACGGCATCTGGCAGCAGATCAAGCTGCACTACATCGGCCTGCTGACCAGGCACCACCAGCCCGAGCTGGCCGAGACCTTCTTCAACTCGGTCTGCACCCGCATCCTGCACCGCTCGTACTTCAATAACGATTTCATCTTCGTGCGGCCAGCGATCTCGACCGAGTACATCGAGAACGAGGAATCGCCGATGCGGCCCACCTATCGCGCCTACTACCCGGGCAGCCGCGAGGGCATGGCCGCCTGTTTCGAGCGGATGGTGCACAACTACCAGCTGGAGCGGCCGTTCGAGGATCTGGCGCGGGACATCGGCTACGTGGTGCGCGCCTTCGCCGAGCACCTGGGCGAGGCGCGGATTGCGCCGAACTTCCAGATTCATGCGCTATCGTCGCTGTTCTTCCGCAACAAGGCCGCCGTCATCGTCGGCCGGGTGCTGAACGGCGACCAGACCTACCCGCTGGCGATCCCGATCATCCACGGCCCGACCGGCCAGCTCGTGCTGGACACCGTGCTGCTGCGCCCGGAACAGCTGCTGATCCTGTTCTCGTTCTCGCACGCTTATTTCATGGTCGACATGGAGATTCCGTCGGCCTACGTGACCTTCCTGCGCGACATCCTGCCGCGCAAGCCGCGCGGGGAGATCTACACCGCGCTGGGGTTGCAGAAGCAGGGCAAGAACCTGTTCTACCGCGACTTCCTCCACCATCTCCAGCATTCGTCGGACAAGTTCGTGGTCGCGCCCGGCATCCGGGGCCTGGTGATGCTGGTGTTCACGCTGCCGTCGTTCCCGTACGTGTTCAAGGTCATCCGCGATGCCTTCGCGCCGCCCAAGGAAACCACGCGCGCGCTGGTGGAGTCGAAGTACCAGCTCGTGAAGCAGCACGACCGGGTCGGGCGCATGGCCGATACGCTCGAGTACTCCGACGTGGCCTTCCCGCTGTCGCGCTTCGACGAATCGCTGGTGCGCGAGCTGGAAGCCCACGCGCCGTCGATGATCGAGTACCAGCGAGGCCGCGACGGCGGGCAGGAGATCGTGGTGCGCCACGTCTATATCGAGCGCCGCATGACGCCGCTCAACCTGTGGCTCCAGGAGGGCACCGACGAGCAGGTCGAGCACGGCATCGTCGAGTACGGCAACGCGGTCAAGGAACTGATCGCCGCCAATATCTTCCCGGGCGACATGCTCTACAAGAACTTCGGCGTCACGCGCCACGGGCGCGTGGTGTTCTACGACTATGACGAGATCGAATACCTGACCGATTGCAACATCCGCCGCGTGCCCGAGCCGCGCAACGAGGAGGAGGAAATGTCGGGCGAGGTGTGGTACACCGTACGTCCGCACGACATCTTTCCGGAAACGTTCCGCACGTTCCTGCTCGGCGACCCACGCGTGCGCGCCGCCTTCCTGCGGCACCACGAGGATTTCTTCGATGCTGCCATGTGGCAGCACCATAAGGACCGGCTGATGGCCGGACACGTCCATGACTTTTTTGCCTATCAGAGTAAAGACCGCTTTATCCACCGCTACGGCCCCGGCGCCGACGACCACCCCACAGATCTTCCAAGGAGGGCGGCATGACTGATGCCATCGCGCAACTGTTCAAGAACAACCGCGACTGGGTGGACCGCGTCAACGCGGAAGACCCCACCTTCTTCACGCGACTGGCCAACCAGCAGGCCCCCGAGTACCTGTGGATCGGCTGTTCCGATTCGCGCGTGCCGGCCAACCAGATCCTCGGACTGGCGCCGGGCGAGGTGTTCGTCCATCGCAATATCGCCAATGTGATCTCGCACAGCGACCTGAACGCGCTGTCCGTGCTCCAGTTCGCCGTGGAGGTGCTCAAGGTGCGTCACATCACCGTGGTGGGCCACTACGGCTGCGGTGGCGTCAAGGTAGCGCTCAAGCGCGAGCGCGTCGGCCTGGCCGACAACTGGCTGCGCCACGTGCAGGATGTGGCCGACAAGCACGCCGCCTACCTCGGCACGGTGCTGCGCGAGGACGATGCCCACACGCGGCTGTGCGAGCTGAACGTGATCGAACAGGTCAACAACGTCTGCCAGACCACGGTGCTCCAGGACGCCTGGGACCGTGGCCAGGCCGTGACAGTGCATGGCTGGGTCTACGGCGTGTCCGATGGCCTGCTGCGCGACCTCGGCATGGCCGCCAGCAGCAATGAGGAATTGCACGAACAACTGGCCGCGGCCTATCGCCAGTACGGCGACCCCCCGCAGGCTTCGATCCGCTGATTTCAAGACAGTACGAACCGGTATTCAGGAGACAACCATGCAAGACCCGATCGTCATCGTATCCGCCGCCCGCACGCCCATGGGCGCGTTCCAGAGCGAGTTGAGCAGCCTGACGGCGCCGCAGCTCGGCGCCGCGGCCATCCGCGCCGCCGTGGAGCGCGCCGGCCTGAAGCCGGAGCAGGTGCAGGAAGTGGTGTTCGGCTGCGTGCTGCCGGCCGGGCAGGGGCAGGCGCCCGCGCGCCAGGCGGCGCTCGGCGCCGGGCTGCCGCTGGACGTGGCCTGTACCACGGTCAACAAGATGTGCGGATCGGGCATGCGCGCGGCGATGACGGTCTTCGACGGCCTGCTGGCCGGATCGTTCGAGATCGCCATCGCGGGCGGCATGGAAAGCATGACCAACGCGCCGTACCTGATTCCGAAAGGGCGCGGCGGCTACCGCATCGGTCACGGCATGATCTATGACCACATGATGCTCGATGGCCTGGAAGATGCCTACTCTCGTGACGAAAAAGGCGGGGGCCGCGCGATGGGCACCTTCGGCGAGGACTGCGCCGCCAAGTACGCGTTCACCCGCGCCCAGCAGGACGAATTCGCGATGGAGTCCGTGCGCCGCGCCCAGCAGGCCACCGAGAGCGGCGCCTTCCGCTGGGAAATCACGCCGGTCACGGTGTCGGGCAAGGGCGGCGACACGGTGATCGACACCGATGAAGGCCCGCGCCGCATCAAGGTGGACAAGATCCCGTCGCTGAAGCCGGCCTTCGCCAAGGACGGCACGATCACGGCGGCCTCGTCATCGTCGATCAACGACGGCGCCGCCGCGCTGGTGATGATGCGCGAGTCGACCGCGAAGTCGCTCGGCCTGCAGCCGCTGGCGCGCATGCTCGGCCATACCTCGCACGCGCAGGCGCCGGGCTGGTTCACCACGGCGCCCGTGGAAGCCATCGCCAAGCTCTACCGCAAGCTGGACTGGACCACCGACAGCGTGGACCTGTTCGAGATCAACGAGGCCTTCGCCGTGGTGCCGATGGCGGCCATGCACGACCTCAAGATTCCGCGCGACAAGGTCAACATCCACGGCGGCGCCTGCGCGCTGGGCCATCCGATCGGCGCCTCGGGCGCGCGCATCATGACCACGCTGATCGGCGCGCTGCGCAAGACCGGCGGCAAGCGCGGCGTGGCCAGCCTCTGCATCGGCGGCGGCGAGGCCACGGCGGTCGGCATCGAAATCGTCTGATCCTTCCAACCTCGCCTACCCACACGACAGGAGTCCTCCCATGCCCACAGCCCTCGTCCTTGGCGCCTCGCGCGGTCTCGGTCTCGAGTTTGTCCGCCAGTACCGTGCCGACGGCTGGCGCGTCATCGCCGCCGCCCGCAGCGACGAGGGCGTGGCAGCGCTCAAGGCGCTCGGCGCCGAGGCCCACCAGCTGGACCTGACCGACGCCGGCGCGCTGGCCGGGCTGGGCTGGAAGCTGGATGGCGAGTCGTTTGACGTGGCGATCTACAACGCCGGCGTGATCGGCCCGCGCAGCGAAGGCGCGCAACCGGTCACGCGCGAGGACTTCGACGGCGTGATGCACACCAACGTGCTCGGTCCGATGATGGCCCTGCCGCTGATCCTGCCGTTCGTCGAGACTGGCAACCACGGGCGTGGCGGCGTGCTGGCCGTGCTGTCGTCGCGCATGGGCAGCATCGGCGCGATGGACAGCAACCGCAGCTGGCTCTACCGCGTCAGCAAGGCCGGCGCCAACGCCGCCCTGAAGGCGGTCTCGCTGGACGCGCGCCATGCGATCTGCGTGGCGCTGCATCCCGGCTGGGTGCAGACCGACATGGGCGGCCCCAAGGCCGACCTCACGCCGCAGCAGAGCGTGACCGGCCTGCGCCGCACGCTGGCCGGCCTGACCCAGCGCGACAACGGCAGCTTCCACAACTACGACGGCACCCCGCTCCCCTGGTAAGGGGAGGGAGACAAAGGACACCGGACACCATGCTGCTGACTCCCGAACAGGAAATGATCCGCGATGCCGTGCGGCAGTTCGCGCAGGACGTCATCGCCCCGCAGGCGGCGCAGTGGGACCGCGACAAGACCTTTCCGAAGGCGGTGCACAAGGAACTGGCCGCGCTCGGCTGCTACGGCGTGGCCGTGCCGGAAGAACTCGGCGGGGCGGGGCTCGACTACCTGTCGCTGGCGCTGATCCTCGAGGAGATTGCCGCCGGGGATGGTGGCACCTCCACCGTCATCAGCGTGAACAACTGCCCGGTGTGCAGCATGCTGATGGCCTTCGCCAACGACGCGCAGAAGCAGCAATGGCTGGCCCCGCTGGCGCGCGGCGAGATGCTGGGCGCCTTCTGCCTGACCGAGCCGCACGTCGGCTCGGACGCCGCCGCGCTGCGCACCACCGCCCGGCGTGACGGCGACCACTACGTGCTCAACGGCGTGAAGCAGTTCATCACCAGCGGCAAGCACGCCGACGTGGCCATCGTCATGGCCGTGACCGACAAGGCTGCTGGCAAGCGCGGCATCAGCGCCTTCCTGGTGCCCACGTCCACGCCCGGCTACGTGGTGGCGCGCATCGAGGACAAGCTCGGCCAGCATTCGTCCGATACCGCCCAGATCGTGTTCGAGGACTGCCGCATCCCGGCTGAGAACCTGCTGGGCGAGGAGGGCGCCGGCTACAAGATGGCGCTGTCCGGGCTCGAAGGCGGGCGCATCGGCATTGCCTCGCAGAGCATCGGCATGGCCCGCGCCGCGTTCGACGCCGCGCTGGCTTACGCGAAGGAGCGGGAAAGCTTCGGCCAGCCGCTGTTCCAGCATCAGGCCGTGCAGTTCCGGCTGGCCGACATGGCTACCCGCATCGACGTGGCGCGCCAGATGGTCTGGCACGCGGCGGCGCTCAAGGATGCCGGCCGCCCGTGCCTGAAGGAAGCCGCCATGGCCAAGCTGTTCGCCAGCGAGATGGCCGAGGCGGTCTGCTCGGACGCCATCCAGGTCTTCGGCGGCTACGGCTATGTGACCGATTTCCCGGTCGAGCGCATCTACCGGGACGTGCGCGTGTGCCAGATCTACGAAGGCACGAGCGACATCCAGAAGATCCTCATCGCCCGCGCGCTCGGCTGAGCGCKGGCGGGAAGCGTACTATCGGCAATCGTACTTGTACTATTGGCAATCGCCGTCGCAGTTCCTAGTTCCTGACCCCAACGCAAGCGAATCTGACCTGGAGCCCCCTTCGCCATGACCGCACCGATCGACTTCTACTTCGATTTTTCCTCGCCCTACGGCTACTTCGCCAGCACCCGCATCGACGAGATCGCGCAGAAGTACGGCCGCTACGTGGCGTGGCATCCGATCCTGCTGGGCGTGGTGTTCAAGACGACGGGCTCGTCGCCGCTGCCGAGCATCCCGCTCAAGGGCGAATACTGCTGGCGCGACTTCGAGCGCACCGCCGAATTCCACCACATCGACTACAAGCGCCCGACCCACTTCCCGCTGCCTACCCAGCACGCCGCGCGCGCGGTGCTGTGGCTGCAGAACCACCATGGCGCCGATGTGGCCACGGCGTTCGCCAAGGCCGTGTACCGGGCGCTGTTCGTCGATGACCTCAATATCGCCGAGCCGGCGGAGCTGGCCAAGCTGGCCGAGCCGCTGGGCGTCGACCCCATCGCCATGAACGAGGGCGCCACCAGCTACCAGATCAAGGACCAGCTCAAGGCCGAGATCGAGGTGGCGATGGCCAAGGGCGTGTTCGGCTCACCGTTCGTGATCATCGACGGKGAGCCGTTCTGGGGCTTCGACCGCTTCGAGCAGGTGGAGTCCTACCTCAAGAGCCGGCGGCAGACGGCACAGACCCCGCTGCGCGCCGTCGGCGGCAATGACATCACCAAGGAAAAGAAACCCGCATGACCGCAGCAACCCAGGCCCCCGTGCAGCCCTCCGCCTTCGATTGCGTGATCTTCGACTGTGACGGCGTGCTCGTCGACAGCGAGCCCATCGTCCACCGCGTGCTCAACGAGATGCTCAACGAGCTGGGCATCGCCATCTCGCTGGAGGAGTCGAAGCGCTGGTTCCTCGGCCGCGCCGTGCGCGACGAGCTGGGGAACATCGAGCGCCGGCTGGGCAAGCCGCTGCCCGACAACTGGCTGTCGACGTGGCTCGCGCGCCGCAACCAGGTGCTGGAGGCCGAGGTGGTGGCCGTGCCGCACGTGCGCGAGGCCATCGAGGCCATCACCGCGCGCGGCCTGCCCGTGTGCGTGGCTTCCGGCGCGGACCGCATCAAGGTGAAGCTGCAACTGACGCGCACCGGGCTGGTCGAGCTGTTCCAGCAGGACACGCGCGAGCACATCTTCTCCTCCACCGAGGTCGAGCGCAGCAAGCCGGCGCCGGACGTCTACCTGCTGGCCGCGCGCACGATGAGTGTCGATCCGTCGCGCTGCGTGGTGGTGGAAGACAGCCCCACCGGCGTGACGGCCGGCGTGGCGGCGGGCATGACCGTGCTCGGCTACGCCGCGCTGAACGACGCCCGCGAGCTGCGCGAAGCCGGCGCACGCGCCATCTTCACTGACATGCGCCAACTGCCGGAGCTGATCGGATGAGTCMAAGCCGCCCTCAGCGCGCCGGTCCCGAGCCTTGCCCGTGCGGCCATGCCGACTACGCCGCGTGCTGCGGGCGCTTTCATCGCGGCGAGGCGCTGCCGCCGAACGCCGAGGCGCTGATGCGCTCGCGCTACAGCGCCTACGTCAAGGGGCTGGTGGACTGGCTGCGCCAGACCTGGCACGCCACCACCTGCCCGAACGACCTGGCCCCGGAGCGCGAGACGCGCTGGCTCGGGCTGACGGTCAAGGCCCACGCCCAGCAGGACGACACCCACGCCATCGTCGAATTCGTCGCCCGCTACAAGGTGGGTGGCCGCGCGTGGCGGCTGCATGAGCGCAGCCGCTTTGTGTTCGAGCCGCGCGAGGCCGGGGAGACGCCGCGCTGGCTCTATGTCGATGGCGAGATGCTCGGGCAGGATCAGGGGTAGGGATTGGCAGGGAAGCGGTAAGCGGGAACGAGACAAAGAACAGGACGAGACATGCCCACGCTGGAAACCAAACTGAACGCACGCTCGGAAGCCTTCAAGGCCAACGCCGAGGCCATGCAGGCGCTGGTGGCGGACCTCAAGGCCCGCATCGCCAAACTGGCCGAAGGCGGCGGCGAAGCCGCCCGCGCCAAGCACCTGGGTCGCGGCAAGCTGCTGCCGCGCGACCGCGTGCAGCAACTGCTCGATCCGGGCACCCCGTTCCTGGAGCTGTCGCAACTGGCCGCGTACGAGATGTACGACGACGCCGCGCCCGGCGCCGGCATCATCACCGGCATCGGCCGGGTGGCCGGGCAGGAGTGCGTGATCGTCTGCAACGACGCCACGGTCAAGGGCGGCACCTACTACCCGATCACGGTCAAGAAGCACGTGCGCGCGCAGGAAATCGCCGAAGAGAACAACCTGCCGTGCATCTATCTGGTCGATTCGGGCGGCGCCAACCTGCCCAATCAGGACGATGTCTTCCCGGACCGCGACCACTTCGGCCGCATCTTCTACAACCAGGCCAACCTGTCCGCCAAGGGCATCCCGCAGATCGCCGTGGTGATGGGTTCCTGCACGGCCGGCGGCGCCTACGTGCCGGCGATGAGCGACGAGTCGATTATCGTCAAGGACCAGGGCACGATCTTCCTGGGCGGCCCGCCGCTGGTGAAGGCGGCCACCGGCGAGGAAGTCAGCGCCGAGGACCTGGGCGGCGCGGACGTCCACACCCGGCTGTCCGGCGTGGCCGACTACTTCGCCCAGAACGACCACCACGCGCTGTCCCTGGCGCGCAACATCGTCCAGCACCTGAACCGGCGCAAGCCGGACCAGATCCGCCTGCACGAGCCGACGCCGCCGCTGTATCCCACCGAAGAACTCTACGGCGTGATCCCCACCGACACGCGCAAGCCCTACGACGTGCGCGAGGTCATCGCCCGCCTCGTCGATGGCTCGGAATTCGACGAATTCAAGGCACGCTACGGCACCACGCTGGTCTGCGGCTTCGCGCGGATCTGGGGCTACCCGGTCGGCATCATCGCCAACAACGGCATCCTATTCTCGGAGTCGGCGCTCAAGGGCGCGCACTTCATCGAGCTGTGCTGCCAGCGCAAGATCCCGCTGGTGTTCCTGCAGAACATCACCGGCTTCATGGTCGGCCGCAAGTACGAGAACGAAGGCATTGCCCGCAATGGCGCCAAGATGGTGACCGCCGTGGCCACGGCGCAGGTGCCGAAGTTCACGGTCATCATCGGCGGCTCGTTCGGCGCCGGCAACTACGGCATGTGCGGCCGGGCCTACTCGCCGCGCTTCCTGTGGATGTGGCCGAACGCGCGGATTTCGGTGATGGGCGGCGAGCAGGCGGCCAGCGTGCTGGCTACGGTGCGGCGCGATGGCATCGAGGGGCGCGGCGGCAAGTGGAGCGCCGATGAGGAAGAGGCGTTCAAGCAGCCCATCCGCGACCAGTACGAGCATCAGGGCCATCCGTACTACGCCAGCGCGCGGCTCTGGGACGATGGCGTCATCGACCCGGCGCAGACGCGCACCGTGCTCGGCCTCGGCTTGTCCGCCAGCCTCAACGCGCCCATCGGCGACATGAAGTTCGGCGTGTTCCGGATGTAGGCCCGCGCTTGCGCCGTTGCCGTTTCGACCTTTCGTTCACCGTATTTTTTCTGGTTTGACCATGCTTCGCCTTGCCCCCCTCGTTCGCGGCGTTGCCGTCGCGCTGGCCTGCGTCACGCTGTGCGGGGCGGCCCTCGCCCAGTCGGCCCAGGCCGCGCTGCCGCCGCGCACGATCGAGCGCGTGGTGATGGTGCCCAAGGCCGGCGCGGACGCCAACGTGGACCTGGAGACCACCATCTTCCGGCCCGCCGCCGATGGCCGCTACCCGCTGGTGGTGATCAACCACGGCAAGGCGCCCGGCAAGCCCGCCTACCAGGGCCGCGCGCGCTTTGCCGCGCAAAGCGCTGAGTTCGTGCGGCGCGGCTACGTGGTGGCGCTGCCGATGCGGCAGGGCTTCTCGAAGTCCGGCGGCGCCTACGTGGGCGGCAGCTGCAACATCAGCGCCAACGGCATGGCGCAGGCCGAAGACGTGATCGCCGCGCTCGACTACCTCGTGCAGCAGCCCTATGTGGACCCGACCCGCATCGTAGTGATCGGCCAGTCACATGGCGGGCTCTCGACCATGGCGCTGTCCGCCATCGGCTATCCGGGCGTGCGCGGCGTGGTCAACTTCGCCGGCGGGCTGCGCAATGCTGCCTGCGCCGGCTGGGAGAACAACCTGATCGATGCGTTTGGCGACTACGGCCGCACGGCGCGCTACCCGTCGCTCTGGTTCTACGGCGACAACGACAGCTTCTGGCCCTGGCCGCTGCCCGAGCGGCTGTACAACAACTACAAGGCGACCGCGAGCGGCCCCGCCGCCGACGCGCGCTTCGTCAACGTGGGCGAGTTCGACGGCGACTCGCACCGGCTGTTCAGCAGCCGCCACGGCATTGCGCTGTGGCTGCCGGAGGTCGATGCTTTCTTCCACCATATCGGCATGCCGTTCGACGACGACGCGCCGGAAGACCCGCCCAAGCCAGCCGGCGCCACAGAACGCGCCTCCTGACCCCCCATCGATGCACCGGAGACAGAGACCATGCACTTCACCACGCTGAACGTGACCGCCGCGCACCACGTTGCCACGGTCACGCTGAACCGCCCGGACGTGCGCAACGCGTTCAACGAAACCGTGATTGCCGAGGTGACCGGCGCGTTCCGCGCGCTGGGCGATACCCCCGACGTGCGCGCCATCGTGCTGGCAGGCACCGGCCCGGCCTTCTGCGCGGGTGCGGACCTGAACTGGATGAAGAAGATGGCCGGCTACACGKACGACGAGAACCGTGCCGATGCCCTGACGCTGGCCCAGATGCTCCACACCATCTGGGCCTGCCCCAAGCCGGTGATCGCCCGCATCCACGGCGACACCTACGCGGGTGGCGTGGGCCTGGTGGCCGCCTGCGACATCGCCGTGGCCGCCGAACCGGTCAACTTCTGCCTGTCCGAGGCCAAGCTCGGCCTGCTGCCGGCCACCATCAGCCCCTATGTGATCCGGGCGATGGGCGAGCAGGCCGCGCGGCGCTACTTCATCACGGCGGAGCGGTTCGACGCCGCCGAGGCGCTGCGGCTCGGCTTCGTCCATGCCGTGGTGCCGGCTGCACAACTGGACGCCAAGGTGGCCGAGGTGGCCGCCGCGCTGGTCGCCAACAGCCCCAACGCCGTGCGCGAGAGCAAGCGGCTGGTGCAGGAAGTGGCGGGGCGGGCCATCGACAACGACCTGCTGGCCGACACCGCGAACCGGATCGCGGCGATCCGCGCGTCCGAGGAAGGGCGCGAGGGCGTGCGGTCTTTCCTCGAAAAACGCGCGCCGGCCTGGCGTCCGCAATGATTTTTCTGCCGATTTGTTTCGGGACGATGCCGGACGTTAGCGGCTGGAAGCCCGAATGGGGCGGCGCGCGCGTCACCGCATCCGCCAACATCGCGCAACCTCGGTCAAGTTGCCGCTAACGTGCCGGGGCAGCCCGGTTTGCCAAGTCCCCAAGGACCTTCCTACCATGAGCCTCCCCATTCCGTCCTGCTTGCCAGCGCGCCCCGGCCTCGTCCGGCGTGGCGCCGGCGTGGACGGACAACAAAGGAGGCTTCCCTTGGAACATCCGGAACACCTTTCTTCCCCAGCGGCTGACGGATCACTCGCCGCGCGCAGCCAGCGCGCCGTGTGGCACCCGTGCACGCGCCTGCGGCCCGACGCGGGCGCCAACGAGCCGCCGCTGGCCATCGCACGCGGCGAAGGCCCGTGGCTGATCGACACCGACGGCCGCCGCTACTTCGACGCCATCAGTTCGTGGTGGGTCAACCTGTTCGGCCACGCCAACCCGGTCATCAACGCCGCGCTGGCGGACCAGATGCAGACGCTCGAACACGTGATGCTGGCCGGCTGCACGCACGCGCCGGCCGTGGCGCTGGCCGAGCGGCTGTCCGCGCTCACCGGCGGGGCGCTCGGCAACACCTTCTATGCGTCCGATGGCGCGTCGGCGGTGGAGATCGCGCTCAAGATGAGCTTCCACTACTGGCACAACACCGGCCTGCCGGCCAAGCGCGAGTTCGTGTGCCTGCGCCACGGCTACCACGGCGAGACGGTGGGCGCGCTGGCCGTGACCGATGTGGAGATCTTCCGCGACGCCTACGCCCCGCTCACGCGCCGCGCCCATGTGGCGATGTCGCCGGACGCCCGCCAGGCCAATCCCGGCGAGAGCGCCGCCGATGTCGCCACCCGCGCGCTGGCCGACCTGGAAGCGCTGCTGCGCGAACGCGCCGGCCAGATCGCCGCGCTGATCGTCGAGCCGCTGGTGCAGGGCGCCGCCGGCATGGCGATGTACGACCCGTCCTATCTGGAAGGCGCCCGGGCGCTGTGCGACCGCTATCGCGTGCACCTGATTGCCGACGAGATTGCCGTGGGCTGTGGCCGCACCGGCACCTTCTTCGCCTGGGAGCAGGCGCGCGAGCGTCAGGAGGGTGAAGCCTTGCCCGCCCACGCGTGGCCAGACTTTCTGTGCCTGTCGAAGGGCATCAGCGGCGGCTACCTGCCGCTCTCGCTGGTGCTGTCGCGGCCGGAGATCCAGCGCGCCTTCGTCGCCGACGACATCGCGCGCAGCTTCCTCCATTCGCACTCGTACACGGGCAACCCGCTGGCCTGCCGCGCCGCGCTGGCCACGCTCGACCTGTTCGACGCGGAAGACGTGCTCGCCCGCAACCGCGAGCGCGCCCGCTGGCTGGCCGACGCCATGGCGCCGCTGGCCGCCGACCCGCGCCTGGTCAACGTGCGCCAGCGCGGCATGATCTGGGCTGCCGATGTGGACCCGGAGGTCGCCGGCGCCGATTTCGCGTCGCGCTTCCATCTGGCCGCGCGCGAACAGGGCGTGCTGGCGCGCCCCATCGGCAACACCCTCTATCTGATGCCGCCGTACGTGTTCGACCAGCAACTCGCCGAATGGCTGGGCGAGCAGCTGCTCACCACGCTGCACGCGGTGGCGGGACCGATGCCGGAGGTGCGCCATGCTGCTTGAGCAACTGACCCGCGCCGCCGCCGACCGCGAAGCCCAGGCGCTCACGCGCCGGCGCCGCATCGCCCACACGGCCTGCGCGCCGCACCAGTCGGTCGGCGCCATCGACGCCAGGCCGGTGCCGCTGCTGACCTTCAGCAGCAATGACTACCTCGGGCTGGCCAACCATCCGGCGATTGCCGAGGCGCTGGCCGATGGCGCGCGTCGCTATGGCGCCGGCAGCGGGGCTTCCCACCTCGTCAGCGGCCATTCGATTGCGCACGCCCAGCTCGAACAGGAACTGGCGCGGTGGCTGGCGCCGCATATCCCGCAGGCGCAGGCGCTGTACTTCTGCACTGGCTATATGGCGAACCTTGCCGTGCTGACCTCGCTCGGCACCGCCGGCGCGACGCTGTTCTGCGAGACGCTGAACCATGCCTCGCTGATCGACGGCGCTCGGCTGGCCCGTGCCGATGTGCAGCGTTATCCGCATGGCGATCTGGCCGCGTTGGACGCCCAGCTCGCCGCCCACACCGGCGGCCTGAAGCTGATCGTGACCGACAGCGTGTTCAGCATGGATGGCGATATCGCGCCGCTGGCTGGCCTGCTGGCGCTGGCCGAACGCCACGATGCGTGGATCATCGTCGACGATGCCCACGGCTTCGGCGCGTTGGGCGAGAACGGGCGGGGCGTGCTGGAGCACCTCGGCCTGCGCTCGGAACKGCTGATCTATATCGGCACGCTGGGCAAGGCCGCCGGCGTGGCCGGGGCGTTCGTGGCGGCGCACGCCACGATCATCGAGCATCTGGTGAACACCGCGCGCCCCTATATCTATACGACGGCGGCGCCGCCGGCCGTGGCGCACGCGCTGCTGACGAGCCTGGCGATCATCGCCGGTGAGGAAGGGCGCCAGCGCCGCGCGCAGCTTGGCGGGCTGATTGCCACGCTGCGCGACGGACTGGCCCGGCTGGCCGCGCAGGCCGGCTGGACGCTGGGCGAAAGCGACACGGCGATCCAGCCGCTGATCGTCGGTGACAACGCCGCCGCGCTGGCGCTGTCTGCCGCGCTGGAGGCCGAGGGCATCCGCGTGGGCGCCATCCGGCCGCCGACTGTGCCGGCCGGCACCGCGCGGCTGCGCATCACGCTGTCCGCCTCGCACACCGCGCAGGACGTGCAGCGGCTGCTCGATGCCATCGCGCGGGCCATCCCGCACCGGGAGGCCGCATGACGGATATCGACAAGGAGCAGAAGAAGCCCGGCCGCGTGGCCTGCTTCGTCACCGGCACCGATACGGGCGTCGGCAAGACCCACGCCACGGCCACGCTGCTGCACGCGCTGCACGCGGCGGGCTACACCACGGTCGGCATGAAGCCGGTGGCGAGTGGCGGCGAGTGGCTGGACGAGCGCTGGCAGAACGACGACGTGGAGCAGTTGCGCGCCGCCGGCTCGGTGATCGTGCCGCAGGAGGAGATGTGCCCGTTCCTGATGCGCACGCCGGTTTCTCCGCACCTGGCGGCGGCCATGGAAGGGCTGCGCATCACGCGCGAGCCGATCCGGGCCGCGTTCGCGTCGCTGCGCCATCGCGCCGAAGCCGTGGTGGTGGAGGGCGTGGGCGGCTTCCAGGTGCCGCTCGACGTGGGCGCCGCGCGCTGGAACACCGCCGACCTGGCCGAAATGCTCAACGTGCCCGTAGTGATGGTGGTGGGCGTCCGGCTTGGCTGCCTGAACCACGCGATGCTGACCGCCGACGCGGTGCGGGCGCGCGGGCTCACGCTGGCCGGCTGGATCGCCAACCGCATCGACCCCGACATGCTGCTGCCGCACGAGAACATCGCCACGCTGCACGACGCGCTCGGCGCGCCCTGCCTGGGCGAGCTGCCCTGGCAGGTGGCCCCCGCCGTGGCGGCGACGGAACTCGACCTCGCCCCGCTGCTGGCCAGCATGCCGCCGCATATCCGATACACCGCCGTGGCCCAGTCCGCTGACTGAGCCCCGACTACACAGAATCCGCAAAAGACCATGACCCAACAAGCCCAACAATCCCAACAGACCTCCGCCCAGACCGTCGCCACGATTTCCGCCGACGCCCTGCGCCAGTCCGCCCGCAACCTGCAAGCCGCCGCCGAGCGTGATGAAAACGCCGCATGGCGGGTCGATGACGTCGCCGCGCTGTTCGCGCTGCCGTTCAACGACCTGCTGTTCCGCGCGCAGCAGGTGCATCGGGAACACTTCGACGCCAACACGGTGCAGCTTTCCACGCTGCTGTCGATCAAGACCGGCGGCTGCGAGGAGGATTGCGGCTACTGCCCGCAGAGCGCGCACCACGACGCCGGCGTGAAGGCCGAGAAGCTGATGGAACTGGACGCCGTGCTGGAGGCCGCCCGCAACGCCAAGGCCAACGGCGCCACCCGCTTCTGCATGGGCGCCGCCTGGCGCAGCCCGAAGGACCGCCATCTGGAGCCGGTGATCGACATGGTGCGCGAGGTCAAGGCGATGGGCCTGGAGACCTGCGTGACGCTGGGCATGCTCAAGGCCGAGCAGGCGCAGCGCCTGGCTGACGCCGGCCTGGACTACTACAACCACAACCTCGATACCTCGCCCGAGTTCTACGGCAAGATCATCGGCACGCGCACCTACCAGGACCGCCTGGACACCATCGGCCACGTGCGCGGCGCCGGCATCAACGTCTGCTGCGGCGGCATCGTCGGCATGGGCGAGGCACGCGAGGCGCGCGCCGGCCTGATCGCCCAGCTCGCCAACCTGGACCCGTACCCCGAGTCGGTCCCCATCAACAACCTGGTGCAGGTGGAGGGCACGCCGCTGGCGGGCACCGAAGCGCTGGACCCGTTCGAGTTCGTTCGCACGATTGCCGTGGCACGCATCACCATGCCGCGCGCGATGGTGCGCCTGTCCGCCGGCCGCGAGGCCATGGACGAAGCGTTGCAGGCGCTGTGCTTCATGGCCGGCGCCAATTCGATTTTCTATGGCGAAAAGCTGCTGACTACCGGCAACCCGCAGGCCGAGCGCGACCGCGCGCTGCTGGCCCGGCTCGACATCCGCGCGGAAGGCTACGCGGGATGACGGCCCTGCCGTGAGGTAAGCAACTG
Organism: Cupriavidus sp. 05T42; assembly: GCF_056396345.1. Lineage (NCBI taxonomy): Bacteria > Pseudomonadati > Pseudomonadota > Betaproteobacteria > Burkholderiales > Burkholderiaceae > Cupriavidus > Cupriavidus sp. 05T42. Next base: position 134,537 of record NZ_JBFTLH010000004.1, on the reverse strand, counting down.
GCCGCCCCCCGGATAACAAGGGAAACAAAGGAGGAGCCATGTTCAACAAGATCCTGATCGCCAACCGTGGCGAGATTGCCTGCCGTGTGGCGGCCACGTGCCGCCGGCTGGGCATCCGCACGGTGGCCGTCTACTCCGATGCGGACGCGAACGCGCGCCATGTGGCGTTCTGCGACGAAGCCGTGCATATCGGCGGCCCGGCCGCGCGCGACAGCTACCTGCGCGCGGACCACATCATCGAGATGGCGAAGGAGACCGGCGCCCAGGCCATCCACCCGGGCTACGGCTTCCTGTCCGAGAACGAGGCGTTCGCGCAGGCGTGCGCCGCCGAAGGGCTGGTCTTCATCGGCCCGCCGGCCTCGGCCATCCACGCCATGGGCAGCAAGAGCGCGGCCAAGCAACTGATGGAAAGCGCGTCCGTGCCGCTGGTGCCCGGCTACCACGGCGAGGATCAGGACCCGGCGCTGCTGCGCCGCGAGGCGGACCGCATCGGCTACCCGGTGCTGATCAAGGCCAGCGCGGGCGGCGGCGGCAAGGGCATGCGCGTGGTGGAGGCGGGCGAGGGCTTCGAGGCCGCGCTGGCCTCGGTCAAGCGCGAGGCATCGGCCAGCTTCGGCGACGACAAGGTGCTGGTCGAGAAATACCTGACCCGCCCGCGCCATATCGAGATTCAGGTTTTTGCCGACACCCACGGCAACTGCGTCTACCTGTTCGAGCGCGACTGCTCGGTGCAGCGGCGCCATCAGAAGGTGCTGGAGGAGGCCCCCGCGCCCGGCATGACCGAGGAACGGCGCCGCGCGATGGGCGAGGCGGCGGTGGCGGCGGCCAAGGCCGTCGGCTACGTCGGCGCCGGCACGGTCGAGTTCATCGCCAATCAGGACGGCTCGTTCTACTTCATGGAGATGAACACCCGCCTCCAGGTGGAGCATCCGGTCACGGAGATGATTACCGGCCAGGATCTGGTGGAGTGGCAGTTGCGCGTGGCGGCCGGCGAGCCGCTGCCGCTGACGCAGGAGCAGCTCCGCATCGACGGCCACGCGCTGGAAGCGCGCATCTACGCCGAGAACCCCGACAACCAGTTCCTGCCGTCCACGGGCACGCTGCGCTTCCTGCGTACGCCGCCGGCGGTGCAGTTCATGCTTGGCGGGGACTCCCACGGCCCGGCAGGCGTGCGGATCGATGCCGGCGTGCGCGAGGGCGACACCATCAGCCCGTTCTATGACCCGATGATCGCCAAGCTGATCGTCTGGGGCCCCAACCGCGACGCGGCGCTGGCGCGCATGGAGCAGGCGCTGGCCGGCTACCACGTGGTGGGGCTGCAAACCAACGTCGCCTTCCTGCAGCGGCTGGTCAAATCCGAGGCGTTCCGCACGGCAGACCTCGACACCGGCCTGATCGAACGCAACCAGGCGGTGCTGTTCCCGCCGCCCAAGGCGGCCGGCATGGAGGCCATCGCGCTGGCCGTGGCTGCGCTGCTCGAGCGCGAGACCCGCACGCGCCGCATCGACGAGGCCGACCGGCACTCGCCGTGGACCCACGCCGGCCCGTGGCGCCTGAACGGCCGGGAGTCCCGTACGCTGTACTTCTCGCATCGCGGCAACAAGGTGGAAGTGGTGCTGCGCGCCGACCCGCGCCGCAGCACGCTGATCTATGCCGATCAGGCGGCGCCGTTCGCCTACGTGTTCAAGGCCGACGACATCCGCGTGGACCTGGGCACCCGCCGCACCCACGGCCAGGTGCACGTGGAGGGCGACATGTTCCACGTCTTCACCGCCGGCCGGCACACGGAACTGGCGTGGCTGGACCCGCTGGGCCACGCCGGCGAGGCCGAGAGCGAGGGCGGCAAGCTCACCGCCCCGATGCCGGGCAAGGTCATCGCCGTGATGGTGACGCCCGGCAGCACCGTCACGCGCGGCACCCCGCTGCTGGTGATGGAAGCCATGAAGATGGAACACACCATCAGCGCCCCCGCCGACGGCGTGGTCAGCGAGGTGCTCTACGGCGTGGGCGAGCAGGTAGCGGAAGGCGCGCAACTGCTGGCGTTCGCGGTGGCGGAGCCAACGGCTGCCTGACGGTTTGCTCCCTTCTCCCAGAGGGAGAGGGGAGCAAAGCAGGGTCTGCCGTGCCAAAATGCCCCCACAACACCCCCGAAAAGAACTGGAGTCGAGATGAAGTTGCAGTTGTACGTGCCGGATGGCCGCTATGAACCCTGGATCGAAGGCTTTGCCGAGGCGCTGCCCGAGGCGCAATGCCTGAAGTGGGAGGAAAGCCAGGGCGAGGCCGCCGACTACGCCGTGGTCTGGCGTCCGCCCGTGGCCATGCTGCGTGGCCGCCAGGACCTGCGCGCCGTGTTCAACCTCGGTGCCGGCGTGGACGGCATCCTGCGCCTGCGCGACGAAGACCCCGACGCGCTGCCGGCCGGCGTGCCCATCGTGCGCCTCGATGACGCCGGCATGGCCGCCCAGATGGCCGAATACGTCACCGCCGCCGTGCTGCGCTACTTCCGCAAGCTCGACGCCTACGACGCCCAGGAACGCGCCGGCACGTGGAAATTCCTCAAGCCCCATCGCCGCGCCGACTTCACCATCGGCGTGATGGGCATCGGCACGCTGGGCGCCCACATCGCCCGCACGCTGGCCGGCTTCGGTTTCCCGGTGCGCGGCTGGAGCCGCTCGGCCAAGGCCGTGGAAGGCGTGGAGTCGTTCCATGGCGAGGACGGCCAGCGCGCCTTCCTCGACGGCCTGCGCGTGCTGGTGAACGTGCTGCCGCTGACCACCGAGACCGAGGACATCATCGACACCGGCCTGCTCTACCGCCTGGCCCGTGGCGCCTATGTGATCAACGTGGCGCGCGGCCCGCACCTGGTGGAAGACGACCTGCTGGCCGCCGTGCGCGAAGGGCAGATCGCCGGCGCCACGCTGGACGTATTCCGCACCGAACCGCTGCCGGCCGACCATCCGTTCTGGCAGGAACCGCGCATCACCATCACGCCGCATATCTCGGCGCTGACGCTGCGCGAGGACAGCATCGCCCAGATCGCCGGCAAGATCCGCGCGCTGGCCGAAGGCAAGCCGATTGCCGGCGTGGTGGACCTGCAGCGCGGCTACTGAGCCGGGCCGGCACGTCCAGACAAGGAACCGAGGAGACAGCCATGACCATGCCCCAGTACGTGAAGATCGTCGAAGTGGGCCCGCGCGACGGGCTCCAGAACGAAAAAGCGATGGTGCCCGCCGACGTCAAGGTGACGCTGATCAACCAGCTCACCGACGCGGGCTTCGTCAATATCGAGGCCGCGTCGTTCGTCTCGCCCAAGTGGGTGCCGCAGATGGCGGACGGCGCCGAGGTCATGGCGCGCATCCAGCGCCGTCCCGGCACGCTGTATTCGGCCCTGACGCCGAACTTGCGCGGCTTCGAGGGCGCCGTGGCGGCCGGGGCCGACGAGGTGGTGATCTTCGGCGCGGCCAGCGAGGCGTTCTCGCAGAAGAACATCAACTGCTCGATCGCCGAGTCGATCGCCCGCTTCGAGCCGGTGGCGGCCGCCGCCAAGGAAGCCGGCGTGCGGCTGCGCGGCAGCATCTCCTGCACGCTGGGCTGCCCCTACCAGGGCGAGGTGTCCGTCCACGACGTGGTGGACGTGGTGCGCCGCATGCGCGACCTGGGCTGCGACGAGATCGACATCGCCGATACCATCGGCGTCGGCACGCCCGCGCGGGTGCAGGAAGTGATGCGCGCGGCGTCGATGGAGTTTGCGATCGACCGGCTCTCGGGTCATTTCCACGATACCTACGGGCAGGCGCTGTCCAACATCCTGGCCAGCCTGGAAGTGGGCATCGGCATCTTCCACGCGTCCGTGGCGGGGCTGGGCGGCTGCCCGTACGCCAAGGGCGCCACCGGCAACGTGGCCACCGAGGACGTGCTCTACATGCTCCACGGCATGGGGCTGCATACCGGCATCGACCTGGAGGCGGTGGTGCGCACCGGCGACTACATCTCGCAGGCCATCGGCCGCCCGAACAACTCGCGCGTGGGCCGCGCCCTGCTGACCAAGTGGGCGGCGGCGGACGACGCGGCGGTCTGCACCTGAGCTGCCCCCTATATAGATAGATAAGGAGAATCCACCCATGAGCGCGTCCCCCGCATCCAACGAGCCGAACGAACTCGGCGAATTGCCCGACGCCGCGCAGCGCGTGGCCGACCTGCTCGCCGGCATCGGCCATGACCGCCCGGTGGTGATGCTGCCGGCCACCGGCAAGACCTCGGCCGAAGCCGCCGCCGGGCTCGGTTGCAGCGTGGCGGAGATCGCCAAGTCGATCATTTTCCGGCGCGTGGCGGACGACGCCCCGGTGCTCGTCATCGCCAGCGGCAGCAACCGCGTGGACGAGGCCAAGGTGGCCGCCCGCGTGGGCCCGCTGGGCAAGGCCGATGCGAAGTTCGTGCGCGAGAAGACCGGCTATGCGATTGGCGGCGTCTGCCCCATCGGCCACGCCGTGCCGCCCGTGATGCTGCTCGACCAGGACCTGTTCCGCTACGAGAGCCTGTGGGCCGCCGCCGGCCATCCGCACGCGGTGTTCAACCTCACGCCGCACCAGCTCCAGGCCATGACCGGCGCCGAAGTTGCCGACGTGGCGGCGCAGGTGGCGCCGGTGGCTAACTGACCCGCGCGATGTCCGCCGTGCTCCCGCCCGCCGCGCGCCGCCTGCAAGCCGACCTCACGCGCGGCGCCGCAGCCGCGTTGGGGACGTCGCCGGTGGCGTCCCCGTGCCGCAACGTCTGCAAGATGGACCCGGTGACCGGCTATTGCGAAGGCTGCCTGCGCACCATCGAGGAAATCGCCGGCTGGTCCCAGGCCGATGATGCCGAGCGCCGGCGCGTCTGGGCGCTGCTGCCTGCGCGCGTGGCGTGGCTGGGCGGAGACGGGGCATGAACGCGCCGCTTTCCTTTTCCGCCTCTTTGCCGCCGTCCGTCCGCGTGTTCGAGCGCGGCTGGCTGTCGGCCAACAACGTGCTGCTGGTCGATGACGAGACTGGCGACACGGCGCTCGTCGATACCGGCTACCTGACCCACGCCGCCCAGACCGAGGCGCTGGTCGCATCGGCGCTCGATGGCCGGCCCCTGCGGCAGGTCATCAACACTCATCTCCATTCGGACCATTGCGGCGGCAACGCTGCGCTGCAGGCGCGCTGGCAGCCACGCACGTCGATCCCGGCCGCCGAGGCGGCGGCGGTGTCCGCGTGGGATGACGACGCCCTGAGCTTCGTGGCCACCGGCCAGCAGTGCCAGCGCTTCACCTTCGACGCGCTGCTGCACGACGGCGACCACCTGCGCCTGGGCGGGCTCGACTGGCACGTGGTGGCCGCGCCGGGCCACGACCCGCACGCAGTCATGCTGTTCGCCCCCGGGCCGCGCATCCTGATCTCGGGCGACGCGCTCTGGGAAAACGGCTTCGGCGTGATCTTTCCCGAACTCGACGGCGAAAGCGGCTTCGCGGAGCAGGCCGCCGTGCTGGCGCGCATCGCCGAACTCGACGCCCGCCTCGTCATCCCCGGCCATGGCCGCGTGTTCGGCGATGTGTCCGAGGCGGTGGCGCGCGCGCAGGGCCGGCTGGCCCACCTGCGCGGCGACCCGCTGCGCAACGCCAGCCACGCGGTAAAGGTGCTGGTGAAGTTCAAGCTGCTGGAGCAGCAGTCGATGTCGCGCACCGCGCTGCTGGCGTGGATGCACGGCACGCCGCTGATGCAGCGCATCCACGCGCGCTTCATGGCCGAGACGCCGTTCGAGACGGTCTTCGCCCAGTCCCTGCGCGGGCTGGCGGCGGTGGGCGCGCTGGCGCTGGACGGCGAGACCGTCCACAACCGCGACTGAGGCGCCGGGCCATGATGCCGCCGCTGCGGGGCAAGGACTTCATGCTGCGGCCGTTCCGTGCGGCCGATGTGCTGCCGTTCGCGGCGGCGGTGCGGGAGTCGATGGCCACCGTCGGCGCCTGGATGCCGTGGGCGCGGCATGACTACAACACGCTGGACGCCCAGGAGTGGTTCGCGCGCTGCGACGCCAATATGGCGGATGGCTCCGCGTTCKACATCGGCGTGTTCTCGCCCGATGGCCGGGAGCTTTACGGCGGCGTGGCGATCAACCAGATCCGGCCGGAGGACAACCTCGGCAACCTGGGCTACTGGATTCGGGAGAGCCGCCAGCGGCAGGGGCTGGCGGCGGGCGCGGCAACGATGATGGCCTGCCATGGCTTCCACGGGCTCGGCCTGACCCGCATCGAGATCGTGGCGGCCGAGGCCAACGTGGCGAGCCGCGCCGTGGCGGTGAAGATCGGCGCCACGCTTGAATGCATCGCCCGCAACCGGCTGATCCTGCGCGGCAGGCCGGTTGCGGCGGCGGTGTACTCGCTGGTGCCGGAGTGGTTCTCGGGGGGCTGACCCTTAGAACGACGTCCGCATGCCGATCTTGACACTGCGGCCCGGCAGCGGGGCGATGTCGCGCAGGATCGACGTGGCGCTGCGGGCTTCCTCGTTGGTGAGGTTGTCGCCGCGCACGTAGAACAGCGTCTGCACGCCCGATACCTTGAGCTTGTACGTCAGCGCCACGCCCAGCGTGGTGTACGCGTCGGTGGGCGTGTCGCCGCTCGGCACGCGGCTCTGGCGCGCGTTCCAGTTCACGTCCATGCGCGCGCCCCACGGGCCGGCGCCGTAGACCAGCGCGCCGCCCAGCCGCAGCGGGGACAGGCGCGGCAGGGCCTCGCCGGTGTTGCGGTTCTCGCCGTGGACGTAGTCGGCGCGGGCTTCGAAGTCCAGCGTGTCGCTGGTCGTCAGCATCTTCTGCAGCAGCCGCGTCTTGCCTTCGGCCTCGAAGCCATACAGCGTGGCCGGCACGCCGAGGTATTGCAGCTCCGGCAGCGCGCCGTCACTGCCGGCGGCCACCACATTGCCTTCCGCGTCGCGGAAGCTGCCCGAATTCACCAGCGCCAGGTAGTTCTGGAATCGGCTGTAGTAGCCCGAGAGCGAGCCGCTATGCGCGCCCTGCTTGAAGCGCACGCCCAGGTCCAGCGAGGTGGCGCGCTCCTTGTTCGCGTTGGGGTCGCCTACCTCGTAAGAGCCGGTGGCCAGGTGGGGGCCGTTGGCGTACAGCTCGTAGAACGTGGGCGCGCGCTCGGTGTAGGACAGGTTCGTGGTCACCGACCACACCGGGTCCAGCTTCCACAGCAGCCCGGCCGAAGCGCTGCCCGCGTTGAAGCTGCGGTTCGCATCGGTAAAGCGGTCGTTGCCGTTGGCGCTGGCCTTGACGCTGCTGTGATCCAGCCGGCCGCCGAGGTTCAGCTTCAGGTCGCCCGAGGCCACCAGCGGCATTTCCTCGAACACGAAGATGGCGGCGTTGTCCGTGGCGGTGCTCGGCACGAACGCCTCCTCGCCCAGCGCGGAGAAGTTGGTGTGGCCGAACTGCGTGCCGATCACCCCGGTCATGTTGCCGATCTTGCCGTGCGTGGCTTCCAGGCGGGCGTCCCAGCCGTGGTTCTTGAAGATCGTGCCGGTCTCGCCGTCCTCGATCTCGCGGTGTTCGTAGTCGGTGTAGCTGAACTTGCCCTTCACCGCCTCGATAAAGCCGCCGGTGTTGTTCGACAAATTGCGCGCCTCGCCCTCCACCGCGTAGCGGTCCTGGCGCATCTTGATGCGCGCGTCGGCTTCGGCCGGGGTGCCGTAGTCGTTGCGATAGGTCGAGAAGTTGGCGCCGACGAAGCCGTCGCTCCAGGTGTAGGCGCCGCCCATCGCGCCGCCTTCCTGGTGCGCGTTGGTGTTCGGGATCTTGCCGTAGGCCTCGCTCTCGCCCTCGGGCAGCGGCTGGGTGGCGCGCAGGTTGCCGCTGCGTGCGTAGCCGGGGATCTTCAGGTCGCTGGTCTGGCGCACGAAGGCGTCGGCGTGCACGGCGAACTGGCCATTGCCGGCCTCGATCAGGCCGCTGGCGTTGCGGCCCTTGTCGCCGCCGATGGTGCCGCTTACGTCCGCCGCGCCGCTCACGCCGGTAATCGGGTCGCGCGGGATGCGGTTATCGATCACATTCACCACGCCGCCGATGGCGCTGCCGCCGTACATCAGCGCGGCCGGGCCGCGTACCACTTCGATCTTCTCGGCCACCAGCGGGTCGATGGGCACCGCGTGGTCATAGGAGAGCGTGGAGGCGTCCAGCGTGGAACCGCCGTTCTGGAGCACCTTGATACGGTCGCCATCGAGCCCCCGGATGATCGGCCGGCTCGAGTTCGGGCCGAAATAGGTCGAGGTCACACCGGGCAGGCTGTTCAGCGTCTCGCCGAGTGTGCTGGCCTGGCGCACGGCCAAGGCGTCCCCGCCGAGCGAGGAGACCGGCGCGACCATGTCGTTGAGGTCGCTGCCGAGCGGATTGGCAGTGACCACCACTTCCTTGAGGGTTTGCGGGGCGGCCTGAGGGGCAACCGGAGTCGCGGCTTCCTGAGCCGAGGCGCCAGCGGTGAAGCCGGCGGTGACGAGAAAGGCGGCAACGGCCGCCAGCGGGGTGCGGCGCACCGCCGAGGAGAAATGAATAGGGGAGGACATGGCTCGCGATTCGAATTCGATGACGAAGCGCGGGCGGCGGTTCACACCGCAGCCGCGCGATCAGGCGAAGACGGGCGAGGCAGGCGGGGCGCGAGAGTGGAAGGGCCGGGCGGCGGGCAGGTCGGGCCAACGCCAGGCGAGGCTGGCCGGCTTGACTGGCTTGCCGAAGACCAGCACCGGCAGGTCGACGCTGCCGTGGTGGCTGTCAGCCAGCGTCGCGCCATCGAACAGCACGCACGAGTGCAGGCCGAGCTTGAGCGCGAAGGTGTCGGTATGGGTGTCGGTGCTGTCAGTGGCGGCTTCAGCCGTCACCGGGGCCGTCATGCCCGGCAGGCCGCCGTGCATCACGCGGTGGATCAGGCCCGCGTGCTGGGCCAGCAGCAGGCACAGCACGAGGCACAGCGCGGTCCAGAGGCCGGGGCCGTGGGCGCGCCAGCGGGCCATCCGGCCGCCGATGCGGTCGGCGAGAAAGGTGGCTTCAGTGCGCATGGCCGCAATCGCACGCGTCATCGCCATGATCGTGGTCATGGTCGTGCGCGTGGTCATGATCGTGATCGTCACCGAAGGCGTCGCCCCAGTCGGGGAACGGGTCGGGGTAGGCCGCCCATGCTTCGGGGCCCGCCGCGAGTTCGGCGTCGGTCAGCAGGCAGGTGTCCAGCCGGGCTTCTAGCCCCGGGGCGTCGAGGTTCTCGCCGATCAGCACGAGTTCCTGGCGGCGGTCGCCGTACTCGGCGGGCAGGCCGTCATCGACCATATCGGCCTCGATGCCGGCGCGCGAGGCGGCGTCAGCCGGCCATTCCTCGGCGTCGATCGCGGCCCACCAGGCGCCGGCGGCACCGGGGCGGCACACGCCGCCTGCCTGATGCCAGTCGCCGGCAATGTCCATGCGGCTGGCCAGCCAGAAGATGCCCCGGGAGCGCAGCACGTCGCCATGCTCGCGCATCCATTCGGTATGAATCAGGTCCGCGAAACGCTGCGGATGGAACGGGCGGCGCCGGCGGTACAGCAGGGCCCCCATGCCAGCGGCGGCCGGCACCGGCTCGCCCTGCAGCGCCACCTGCCAGCCGGCGGCATTCGGGGTGGCGTCCGGGTCGAAACGGCCCGTCCCGAGCACGCGCCCGTCCGGCACCTTGCCGTGGCTCGCATCGACGAGGTCCGCGCGCGGGTTCAGCGCGTGCAGTACCGCGTGCAGGCGGCCGAGCTGGCCGGCATCGACCAGGTCGATCTTGTTGATGACGATGACGTCGGCGACTTCGATCTGGTCGATCAGCACGTCCACGACGGTACGGTCGTCGTCGTCATGGGCGGCCAGGCCGCGCTCGGACAGGAAATGGGCGTCGTGATAGTCGCGCAGGAAGCGCTCGGCATCGACCACCGTCACCAGGGTGTCCAGGTGCGCCACGCCTGCCGGGGCGTCGCCGTGGGCGTCCTCGAAGGCGAAGCCCTCGGCAATGCCGAGCGGCTCTTCGGTGGCCTGGGCTTCCACCACCACGTAGTCGTGCTGGCCGGCGAGCGCCAGCCGGTCCACCTCGGCCAGCAGGTCGCCCTGGCTCGCGGCCACGGCCACGCGCGTGCCGCCCTGCGCGAGCAGGTGTTGCAGCACGGTGGTCTTGCCGGCGCCGGAGAAGCCGGACAGTACGGTGACGGGCAGACGAGGAGCCATGGAACGGGCGATTTCGGCGATGGGCGCGCCAAAGCGGCGCGCAAGGTGTTATTGCAACAAGGTTGCGACTGTAGCAGAAAGCCGCGCCGGACGACAGCCCGGCCACGTGGGTAGGTGTCCTGCCAATGGTAGTGCCGTGGCCGCCGTGAGACAAACCGCCCGGCACCGGCGCGTCATCAATGTGTCACCAAACAAAACGGCCCGGATGACCGGGCCGTGTTTGTCGGAGCGGGGCGGGAGATCAGTCCCCGAACAGCTTCTGGCGCAGTTCGCGGCGCTGCTGGGCTTCCAGCGACAGCGTGGCCGTGGGGCGGGCCAGCAGGCGCGGCACGCCGATCGGCTCGCCGGTTTCCTCGCACCAGCCGTAGTCGCCGGATTCGATGCGCTGCAGCGACTGCTCCACCTTCTTCAGCAGCTTGCGCTCGCGGTCGCGGGTGCGCAGCTCGAGGGCGTGTTCTTCCTCGATGGTGGCGCGGTCGGCCGGGTCCGGCACGATCACCGTCTCGCGCAGGTGTTCCGTGGTCTGGTCCGCATTCTTGAGGATTTCGTCGCGAAGCTGCTCAAGGCGATTCTTGAAGAAGGCCAGTTGCGCCTCGTTCATGTAATCCTTGTCGCTCATCTTCAGGATTTCAGCTTCAGTCAGAAGTTTGTTGCTGCTCATGGTTGCTGCTGATTCTCTTGTTGATGCGACCGGCGGCGTCTTGGTCCGCTCGGGTGCAGTGGCCGCCCGCTTGCGCGGTGCGGTCGGTTCACTCTGGCTGGCTGCAGTCTTGCTGCTTCGCGTGCCTCCCTTGGCCTCGCCCGCATCGGCGTGCGCCGTACTGCCGCGGGGAGCTGGCGCTGCCTTCACTGCTGGCTGCGCGTCTGGCGTCTCCGCCGCAGCGGTGCCTGTCTTGCTGCGGCTTTCTTTGGTCTTCGTTGCGGCTGTCATGGGGACACCTCTCTCTACGCGTCGACGAGTGACGGCGCTGTTGCCAAGGTACCCCAAGCGGAGGGCGGTCTCCGCATGAAGCACTGCGACCGCGCCTGCCGGCGGCCCGCCTCATGCTGACGACGACCGCCGCCCTGCCAATACCGGCGCCGCTCAAACGTGCGTCGCCCGTATCAAATCCGGCCTATTGTACTTGAACAAGTTTTTCGTAGATATGGGAGAAAGCCGGACAAGAGACAGGAGTTTTCCCGGTACCCCGCCCAAAGGAGGGGAAGGGTGGGCGGAAAACCGGTCCGGCGGCAACCGCCACAGGATGCGGCGGTTGCTTCACATCGGGTTGTAGGGGCTCAGGCCAGGCAGGCAGCCAGTCCCTTGAGGATGGCATCGCGCGGCAGGTCCACGCCGATGAAGACCATCTTGGTGCCCGGGGTCTCGTCTTCCCACTTGGCGCCGATGTCGCTGCCCATCAGCTGGTGCACGCCCTGGAACACCACCTTGCGGTCCACGCCTTCCATATAGAGCACGCCCTTGTAGCGCAGCAGCTTCTCGCCATAGACCGACAGGATGCCCGACAGGAATTCCTCGAGCTTGCCGTAGTGGAACGGCTTGTCGCTGCGGAAGACGAACGAGGCGATGTGGTCCGTGTGGTGGTGATGGTGGTGGTGATCGTGCACGCCATGCCCGTGACCGTGGTCGTGGTCATCGTGGTCGTGGCCGCAGTGCTCGTCGTGCACGTGGCCATGATCGTGGTCATGGTCGTGCTCATCGTGCTCATGGGCCTCGGCGCGCAGGAAATCGGGGTCGATCTCGAGCTTCTCGTTCAGGTTGAAGCCGCGCAGGTCGAAAATCGTGTCGATCGGGGTCTCGCCGAAGTTGGCGGTGCGGATCGGCGCGCGCGGGTTCATGTGCAGCAGGCGATGGCGCAGGTCGGCCACCTCGGCCTCGGGCACCAGGTCGGACTTGGTGATGAAGATGGCGTCGGCAAAGCCTACCTGGCGCTGCGCTTCCTCCTGCTTGTCCAGCTGGAGGTTGCCGTGCTTGGCGTCCACCAGCGTGATCACGGCGTCCAGCAAGTAGCGCGCGGCGATTTCCTCGTCCATGAAGAAGGTCTGCGCCACCGGGCCCGGGTTGGCCACGCCGGTGGTCTCGATCACCACGCGGTCGAAATCGAGCTTGCCTTCGTCGCGCTGGGTGATCAGGTCGGACAGCGCCTGCACCAGGTCGCCCCGGATCGTGCAGCAGATGCAGCCGTTGCTCATCTGGACGATCTGCTCGCGGCCGTCCTGCACCAGGATCTCGTTGTCGATGTTCTCCTCGCCGAACTCGTTCTCGATGACGGCGATCTTCATGCCGTGCTGCTCGGTGAGGATGCGCTTGAGCAGCGTGGTCTTGCCGCTGCCGAGGAAGCCCGTCAGGATCGTGACCGGGATCAGTTTGGACATGTCTTGGAACTCCGGGAAAGGTTTGCGGCGCCTAGTGGGCGTCGCCGGCGCCGCGCGTGCGGCCGCATTCGGCGCACACGCCGTTGACGGTCAGCTCCACGTGCTCGACGGCAAAGCCGCGCGGCACCTTGGGCGCTACCGACGGCGCGGGCACGCCGGCCGCCTCGAGGCAGAACGTGCGGTCGCAGCGGGTGCAGTGGAAATGGCTGTGCTGGCGATGGACTTCGGCGCGCGCGGCCTCGTGCTCCACCAGCGTGAAGCGGAACACGCGGTCATGGCCCGCGCGCTTCTGCGCCAGCCCCTGCTCGACCAGCCAGTCGAGCACGCGGTAGACCGTGACGCGGTCCACGTCGCCATCGGCCGGCAGGCGGTCGATCACGGCCTGGTGCGTGAGCGGGTCCTCGGCGTCGATCAGGCAGGCGAGGATGGCCACGCGCGGCTGCGTCACGCGCGCGCCAAGCTGGCGCAGGCGCGCCTGCGCAGCGTCCAGCGTGGCGTCGGGGAGCGGCCCGGCTGCCTGGGCGGCCGGATGCGGGATGGTGCGTGTCATGCGGGCCATTTAACCATAGCGACCGGGTCGATGCAATTCAGTTGCGTAAGCGGCTGCGCGGCACGAGCGCGGCGCAAGCGTGGCGAATCCGCCGAAAACGCCGCTTTCTCGCGGGTTAGCCCCTATACCTCGCTAATCTTTCAGGTTGCTAACATCCACCTCCGGCTCCGCCTGTCAGCGGGGTCAGTTGCTGTTCGCTTCCCATACATTGAGCCGATGGTCACCGCGTGTTTCCAATATGGACCGCGACCGGCGGCGCCGCCTCCCGGGCGGCCCGGCCGGCGGCAAGGGGTGTAAAGAGGAGGAGGCAAGGCGGATGGTGAGAACGGGAAAAGCAGGGTATCCAGGAGAGACAGTAATGAAACGAGTTGCAATGCATTTCGCGGCCGCGCTGGCTGTTGCCGGCGTGGGCGTTTTCACGGGGGCGCAGGCTCAGGAATATCCCGGCAACAAGCCGGTCCAGGCCGTGGTGCCGTTCGCGGCTGGCGGCCCGACCGACAAGGTGGCGCGCGAGCTGACCATGGTCATGTCCAAGCACCTGGGCACCACCATCGTGATCGAGAACCTCGGCGGTGCCGGCGGCACCATCGGTGCCAAGAAGGTGGCCCAGTCCAAGGGCGATGGGTACACCATCCTGATCCACCACATCGGCATGTCCACGGCACCGGCGCTGTACCGGAACCTGGGCTTCGACCCGCTGAAGGACTTCGAGATGGTCGGTGAAGTGGCCGACGTGCCGATGGTGCTGGTCGGCAACAAGCAACTGCCGCCGGCTACCTTCAAGGACCTGCTGCCGTACATCAAGGCCAATGCCAGCAAGCTGTCGATGGCCAACGCCGGCATCGGCTCGGCCTCGCACCTGTGCGGCCTGCTGTTCCAGAGCGCGATCCAGACCGAGCTGACCACCGTGCCGTACAAGGGCACKGCGCCGGCGCTGACGGACATCCTGGGCGGCCAGGTCAACCTGATGTGCGACCAGACCACCAACATCGCCGGCCAGCTGAAGGCTGGCGCGCTGAAGCCGTACGCGGCCATGCAGTCGCGCCGCGTGGAGGCGTTCAAGGACATCCCGACCGCGGCCGAGCAGGGCCTGCCGGGCGTGGAAGTGAAGATCTGGCACGCCATGTACGCGCCGAAGGGCACGCCGAAGCCGGTGATCGACAAGCTCTCCGCCGCGCTACAGAAGGCCGTGGCTGACCCGACGTTCCGCGCCAAGATGGCGGAACTCGGCGCCGAGGCCGTGCCGGCCCAGCGCGCCACGCCGGAGTCGCTGCGCACGTTCCTGACGGCGGAAATCAACAAGTGGACGCCGGTGATCAAGAAGGCCGGGGTGTACGCGGACTAAGCACGGACTAACCCCCGCGCCAGCCCGGAAGGCAGAAGGCCACGCAGCGATGCGTGGCCTTTTTGTTTTGGCGCCCGCCCGGCGCCTTCTATATTGTGKGGATTGCCCGTGGCGGGCGCCTGTGATGCGTGCGGCTCTTGAAAGCGCGCTGCGTGTCGCCACCTACCMCCTGACACACTCCACAGATCACAGAAGGACCACGAAGGCACCATGGAACAGTATCACGGCACTACCATCGTCAGCGTCCGACGCGGCAACCAGGTTGCGCTCGGCGGTGACGGCCAGGTCACTCTCGGCAATATCGTGATGAAGGGTACGGCGCGCAAGGTGCGCCGCATCTACAACGGCAAGGTGCTGGTCGGGTTTGCCGGCAGCACGGCCGACGCCTTCTCGCTGCTCGACCGCTTCGAGGCCAAGCTCGAGAAGTACCAGGGCAACCTGACCCGCGCCGCGGTGGACCTGGCCAAGGACTGGCGCTCGGACCGCGCGCTGCGCCGGCTCGAGGCCATGCTGATCACGGCCGACCGCGACACCACGCTGGTCATTACCGGCAACGGCGACGTGCTGGACCCCGAGGGCGGCATCGCGGCCATCGGCTCGGGCGGTGCGTACGCGCAGTCGGCGGCCAAGGCGCTGATCGAGAACACCGAACTGGCTCCCCAGGACGTGGTCGAGAAGGCGCTGACCATCGCCGGCGAGCTCTGCATCTACACGAACACGAACTTCGTCATCGAGACGCTGGAATAAGCGTCGCCCGCTGGCGCTGCACCGCACCGCACTGAACCCCCGGATACCATGTCGCAAACCATGACCCCGTCGGAAATCGTTTCCGAACTCGACAAGCACATCATCGGCCAGAACAAGGCCAAGAAGGCCGTGGCCGTGGCGCTGCGCAACCGCTGGCGCCGCCAGCAGGTGGAAGACCCGCTGCGCCAGGAAATCACCCCGAAGAACATCCTGATGATCGGGCCCACCGGCGTGGGCAAGACCGAGATCGCGCGCCGGCTGGCCAAGCTGGCCGATGCGCCGTTCATCAAGATCGAGGCCACCAAGTTCACCGAAGTGGGCTACGTGGGCCGCGACGTGGACACCATCGTGCGCGACCTGGCCGAGATGGCCATCAAGCAGACGCGCGAATCKGAAATGAAGAAGGTGCGCACCAAGGCCGAGGACGCCGCCGAGGACCGCATGCTGGACGTGCTGCTGCCGCCGCCGCGCGACATCGGCTTCGCCCAGACCGAGGACAAGGACTCGAACACGCGCCAGGCCTTCCGCAAGAAGCTGCGCGAGGGCCAGCTCGATGACAAGGATATCGAGCTGGAAGTGGCCGCCGGCCAGCCGAGCATGGACATCATGGGCCCGCCGGGCATGGAGGACATGACCGAGCAGATCCGCACGATGTTCGCCGGGCTGGGCCAGGGCAAGAAGCATCGCCGCAAGATGAAGGTCAAGGAAGCGTTCAAGCTGCTGATCGACGAAGAGGCCGCCAAGCTCGTCAACGAGGAGGAGCTGAAGCACAAGGCCATCGCCAACGTCGAGCAGAACGGCATCGTGTTCCTGGACGAGATCGACAAGATCGCCAGCCGCAGCGATGTGGGCGGCGGCGAGGTGTCGCGCCAGGGCGTGCAGCGCGACCTGCTGCCGCTGGTGGAAGGCACCACGGTGAACACCAAGTACGGGATGATCAAGACCGACCACATCCTGTTCATCGCCTCGGGCGCGTTCCACCTGAGCAAGCCGAGCGACCTGATTCCCGAACTGCAGGGCCGTTTCCCGATCCGCGTGGAACTGGAGTCGCTGTCCGTGCAGGACTTCGAGGCCATCCTCACCCAGACCGACGCCAGCCTGACCAAGCAGTACCAGGCGCTGCTGAAGACGGAAGAGGTGGACCTGCAGTTCGCGCAGGACGGCATCCGCCGGCTGGCCGAGATCGCGTTCTCGGTGAACGAGAAGGTCGAGAACATCGGCGCGCGCCGGCTGTACACGGTGATGGAGCGGCTGCTGGAAGACCTGTCGTTCCACGCCACCCGCTCCTCGGGCGAGACGGTGACCATCGACGGCAAGTATGTCGATGAGCGCCTGGCCGACCTGGCCGGCAACGAGGACCTGTCGCGCTACGTGCTGTAAGCCGCCCCGGCGGATTTGAAGGAACAACGAGCCAGACCGATGTCTGGCTCGTTTTGTTTTGGGGTCTTGACCGGCATGTGTCAGCGGCCCGCGCGGATGCCTCCCGCCAGTAACGACCGTAAGCATTGGTAAGCATGCTGGCGCCGGACCTCGTCGAAATGCGACCCTTGCGCACCTTGCTGGTCGATGGACCGGAGCGGGAGCCACCGCATTTCACTTCAAACACCTGCCGGGAGTCTGCCTATGTCGCGCCAACCTTCGCGCACGCTTTTTTTCAAACGCAACCAGGTGCGCAAGCGCCGCGTTGCCATCGCCACCGCKAGCGTGGTGGCGAGCATCACCGCCGCCACCGTCTTCCTGTGCGTCCGGCCCGCCGTGACCCCGGCCGCCGCCGCCGCGCTGCCGATCCCGGCTTCGGCCTCGGTCCACGCGGACCAGCCCGAGCGGCAGGCCGCGCACGGTGGCCAGGCTGCCGCCACGGCGCTGGCCATCGCCTCGGGCGAGCTGGTCACCCTGGCCGACCGCCACGCCAATGACGCCGTGCGCATGGCCGGCGTGGACCATGAATCGTCCGCCGATGATCTTGGCTGGGACTACGTCCAGCTTCGTCTGTAAGTTATTTCGCGTCGCCCGACGCGCCTAGCGCGACTATCGCGACACCGGCCGCTTGCCGAGCTTGCGCTGCAAGGTGCGCCGATGCATGTTCAGTGCCCGTGCCGTGGCCGAGATATTGCCGCCGTGCTCGGTGAGCACGCGCTGGATATGCTCCCATTCGAGTCGCGCCACCGATAGCGGCGTCGGCTCCTCCAGCGCCGCCTCGGCCGCCTCTTCCGAAATCCCCGCCATCAGTGCCGTCAGGATCGAATCGACATTGGCCGGCTTGGCCAGGTATTCGTCCGCCCCCTGCTTGACCGCCGCCACGGCTGTGGCAATGCTCGCGTAGCCGGTCAGCACGAGGATGCGCGCGTCCGGCAGCGCGGCGCGCAGCGGCGCCACCAGATGCAGGCCCGATTCCGCCTGCGCCGTGCCGCTGGCCTCGGCGGGCGGCCCCAGATGCAGATCCAGCGTGACGTAGGCAAACGGCGTGCGCGCGGCCAGCGCCAGCGCCGCGCTGCCGTGGTGGGCCACCTGCACCGCATAGCCGCGCCGCGTCAGCGCCCGCGCGAGCGTGCCCGAGAAGACCTCGTCGTCATCGATCACCAGGAAGGGCGTTGCGTCGGTGGGCGCG
The DNA here is from genome assembly GCF_056396345.1 of Cupriavidus sp. 05T42. NCBI lineage: Bacteria > Pseudomonadati > Pseudomonadota > Betaproteobacteria > Burkholderiales > Burkholderiaceae > Cupriavidus > Cupriavidus sp. 05T42. Next base: position 116,681 of record NZ_JBFTLH010000004.1, on the reverse strand, counting down.
GAGGCGTCTGTCATCACGGTTGGAAGTCGGAGGAAGTGAGGTTGAGCGGGGTGGCGCCGCCCAGCGGCAGGCGCAGCACGGCCACGGTGCCACCGCCGCGGTGGTCCTGCCAGGACAGGCTGCCGCCAAGCTGGCGCGCGGCGCTTTGCGCGAGGTAGAGGCCGATGCCCTGGCCGCCGTGCGTGCTGGCGACGGGCGCCTCGCCCAGTTGCGCGCGCAGCGCCGGGGGGATGCCGCCGCCGTGGTCGGTGACGGCGAAGCGCAGCGCGTGGCCATCGCCGGTGATATCCAGCCGCAGCGGCGGCGCGTGACGCATCGCATGGCCCATCGCCTGTTGGCTGCGCKCGGCGTTGTCCAGCAGGATGGTCAGGATCTGGCTCACGCGGGCGGCGTCCACGGGGTGCGTGGCCGCCTCCGGTGCGAGCGTGGATTGCAGGCTGGCCTGCGGATGACGCAACTGCCAGCGTTCGACGAACGGCGCGAGCCAGGTGTCGAGCGGCTGCGGCGCCAGCGGTTCGCGGTCCGCGCGCAGGCGGGCCAGGATCGAGCGGCACAGGTCCAGCTGCTGCTCCATCGTGCGGAAATCGGGGAGGTAGTCGGCGAGTGGCGTGTTCGCACGCGCTGCGTCGGAGGCATCCCCACGCAACTCGCCGGCGATCACCGCCAGCGTGGCCAGCGGCGTGCCGATCTCATGCGCGACAGCCGCCGCCTGATCGTTCAGCGCCTCGGCACGCGACTCCCGCAGCAGTTGCTCGCGGGCGAGATTCAACTGGGCATCGCGCTGGCGCAGCACGCCCGACAGCCGCGCCACGAAGAAGGCGATCATCACCGCGCTGGCCACGAAGTTCAGCCACATGCCGGCCAGGTGGTAGTTCACCGCGTTGTCCGGGTTGTGCAGGTGCAGCGGCACGTATTCGAGCAGCAGCAGGGAATAGCACGCCAGCGCATAGAGCGCGAGCGCCGAGACGAAGCGCCACGGCAGGATGGCCGATGCGATGGCCAGCCCGGGCAGGTAGAACGAGACGAACGGATTGGTGGCGCCGCCGGTGTAGAACAGGATGGCCGACAGCGCGGTCAGGTCCACGATCATCTGGGCCATCAGCTCGGCGTCCGACGGCACCGTGTTCTGCTGCCCGTGCCAGTGCAGGCGGACCACCGTCAGCACATTGAAGATGGCCTGCGCGGCGAACAGGTAAAGCAGCGGCTTGTAGGGCAGGTGGATGCCGGCCACCGACTCGCACGACACCAGCAGCAGCGCCTGCCCCGCCAGCAGCGCCCAGCGCAGCCAGCACAGGCGGCGCAGGCTCACCAGGCCGTGGCGCTGGGGCGCCCCGCCCGGCATGGCTGGGGCGGGAGCCGGCGCGACGGAGGCAGCGGGAGTCGGCCGTGCGGTAAGGGGCGGGGAGGGCGGCATGCCGGCAGTGTAGCAATGCCGCCATGCCGCGCGGCGGCGGCGACCCGGCGTGCGACACCTTGCCGCATTCAGGCCGGCCCGCGGMGCTGCCAGACTAGGCGGTTGCCATGMCCGGCAGACTCGGGGGCGCCATGGTCTAATAGCCGCCTTTCGTTGAATTTCGTTGATCCCGTCGATTCCGTCGACTTCGTGGAGATGTTACCGATGCAAGCCCGTTTTCGCGCGCCGCGCGCCGCCTCGATCGTCACCCTGGCCCTGGCCGGCCTGCTGGGCAGCGCACACGCGTTGGCGCAGGTCGACGTGAGCAATGCCTGGGTGCGCGGCACGGTGCCGGCGCAGTCGGCGTCCGGCGCGTTCATGACGCTGCACGCGCATGCGTCCGCAAAGCTGGTGGGCGTGTCGTCGCCCGTGGCTGCTGCCGAGCTGCATGAGATGAAGATGGAGAACAACGTGATGCGCATGCGCCAGGTGCCGTCGCTGGACCTGCCGCAGATGCAGGACGTGGAACTCAAGCCGGGCGGCTATCACATCATGCTGATGGGGCTGAAGTCCCAGCTCAAGGCCGGGGATACCGTGCCGCTGACGCTGAAGATCGAGCAKAACGGCAAGATCGTCGAGCAGCAGGTCAAGGCGCAGGTGCGCGACCTGACCGCCGGCGCGCCGACGGCAGGCGCCGCCGGCCACGGCGATCACAAGCACTAAGACGCGGATCAGCCGCGCAGGCTGATCGCCGCCTCCGCTTCCGATTCCGGCGCTGCCGCCGCCTGCAGCACCCGCTCACGCAGCCAGGTGTGGCCCGGATCGGCCTCGGCCCGCTCGGGCCAGATCATGCTGTAGCTGAAGCCGGGAATCGAGAACGGCGCCTCGAAAATGGTCAGGCGCGGATCTTCCAGCGTCGCCAGCGTACGCCGCGCCGCCGTCAGGACCATATTGGTCCCGGCGATCAGTGCCGGCGCCACGCTCCAGTGCGGTACCGTGCACGCAATCTTGCGGCGACCGCCCAGGCGCGCCACGGTAGCGTCGATCAGCTCCCCGCGCTCGCTCGCCGCGCTTACCAGCACGTGGGAGCGCGCCAGATAGGCCACGTGATCGAGCCGGCCGGTGTCGCGCACCGTGGCCGCATCCACCGCACACGCAAAGTCATCGTCGAACAGCACCGCCGTGCGCACGCCTTCCGGCTGGTAGGTGAAGGCGCCCAAAGCAATGTCGAGTTCGCCGTCGGCCACCTGCGCCGTCATGGTCTCGCGGCTGGCTTGCGTGACCACGAGGTCGATGTTCGGCGCGGCCTTGCGCACCGTGCGCAGCAGCCGGGGCAGCACCACCAGTGCGCCGTAATCGGACATCGCCACGCGGAAGGCGCGGCGCGCCATGGACGGCTGAAAGCCGCCCGGGCCGAGCAGGATACGCACCTGCGCCAGCGCCTCGGCCAGCGGGGCAGTCAGTTCATGCGCGCGGGGCGTCAGCACGAGCCCGCCCTGGCCGCGCACGAGCAGGGGGTCGTCGAGCAGTTGCCGCAGCCGCGCCAGCGAATGGCTGACCGCCGGCTGGCTCAGTTGCAGCCGCAGTGCGGCGCGCGAGATATGGCGCTCGGCAAACAGTGCTTCGAGCACCACGAGCAGATTGAGGTCGATTCCGCGTAGGCTATTCATGTGGCGAATATTAAACCGGATGGGTCCGGTTATGCCATTCGTCGAGCGGAATTTTTAGGGCTTCAAGTGTTTTGCGAGGCGTCCCGCCGGGCCTTCAGGCAATCCGGGCACAGGCAGTGCTGGCCTGCCACGATCTGCCGCGCCGGCAGCAGTGGCTGGCTGGCGCACCAGCATTCGGGCAGTCCGGCCACGTAGCCGCAGACGAAGGCCGCGCCGCAGCGGCTGCACCGCTCCACGGGGCGTAGCTGGCCGGTCTGGATGGTCGATGGATCGGTCATGGCCTCGGGCCGGGTCCGTCGCCACCATCCTGCCCAAGCCGCCGCATCGCCTCGCGCATCATCCGCATCTGCCCGCTGAAGTGGGTACACGTGGCGCAGATGGCCAGATGGCCGCGCAGGCGCAGCCGCTCCCCCCACGTCAGGGGCTGGTCCATGCCCTTCATGGTCAGGTGATGGATTTCCTCGCAGTTCGGCAGCAGGCGGCGGCGGGGTTCGGACATGAGACGAATTCGGCCTATCTATATAGAGGGGTAGGGTCAGCGCGACGGCGCGGCGGGGGCGGCTGTTGTATTCGCACCACGGTTGCCGAACCATTTCACTTCCAGGCATTCGCGCAGCMGCATGCGGGCGCGGTACAGCATCACCCATGCGTTGGTCGCGCTGATCTGCAAGGCCTGACAGATTTCTTCGGTCTCCAGTTCGAGCCATTCCCGCATCATGAAAATCCGCGCGGACTTGGCGGGCAGTCGGTCGACGCAGGTTTGCAGCACTTCGAAGAACTCGCGGCGCTCGAAAGTGCGGTCGGGGTCGCCCCAGTCGGAGGGCGGATGCTGGTAGTGGCCGTTGCGCGTGAACAGCGCGTCGAAGGCGTCCTGCTCCGATTGCGGCTCGCCATCGTCGCCGGTGGCCAGCGCCAGGCGCACCTCGCGCTTGCCGCTGCGCAGGATATCGACGATCTTGTGCTTGAGAATGCCGACCAGCCACGTGCGCAGCGCTGACTGGCCTGCAAAGCGCTCCGGGTGTTCCAGCGCGGCCAAAAGGGTCTCGGAAACGGCGTCTTCGGCGAGCGCTTCGTCGCGCAGCTGCAACCGGGCAAAGCGCAGCAGATAGGGCCGCACGGCCTGCAATTCGGCGGGATCGAGGCTCATTGCGGGGGCGGCATCGGGCGTGCCGGGGATCAGGTTCTTGTCGTCTTCGCGCGTGCCGCGCGGTTTCTTGTAAAATCGGCGCCTGCCCGTCAAAGCCAGTCCGGCGGACGGATTCGCCATGATACCTGCTGATTCCAACGGATGTCCCTTGCCATGAACGCCGACAATCCTGGGCCGGCCACCACCACGGTTGCCGCCATCGCCCCCTCCCTCAAGGCCGAGATCCTCGCCGAGGCGCTCCCCTATATCCGCAAGTTCCACGGCAAGACCATCGTGGTCAAGTACGGCGGCAATGCGATGACGGAGGAGAAGCTCAAGCACGGCTTCGCGCGCGACGTGATCCTGCTGAAGMTGGTGGGCATGAACCCGGTGGTGGTGCACGGCGGCGGGCCGCAGATCGACGAAGCCCTGAAGAAGGTGGGCAAGGTCGGCACGTTCATCCAGGGCATGCGCGTCACCGACGAAGAAACCATGGAAGTGGTGGAGTGGGTGCTCGGCGGCGAGGTGCAGCAGGACATCGTCATGCTGATCAACCAGTACGGCGGCCAGGCTGTGGGCCTGACCGGCAAGGACGGCGGCCTGATCCGCGCCAAGCGCCTGCAGATGCCGGACCGCGAAAAGCCCGGCACCTTCATCGACATCGGCTACGTGGGCGATATCGAGGCGATCAACCCGGCCGTGGTCAAGGCGCTGCAGGATGACGCGTTCATCCCGGTGATCTCCCCGATCGGCTTCTCCGACGACGGCCAGGCGTACAACATCAACGCCGACGTGGTTGCCGGCAAGATGGCCGAGATCCTCAAGGCCGAGAAGCTGGTGATGATGACCAACATCCCGGGCGTGATGGACAAGAAGGGCAACCTGCTGACCGACCTGTCCGCGCGCGAGATCGAGGAACTGTTCGCCGATGGCACGATCTCGGGCGGCATGCTGCCCAAGATCTCGTCCGCGCTGGATGCCGCCAAGAGCGGCGTGCACTCGGTCCACATCATCGACGGCCGTATCGAGCACTCGCTGCTGCTGGAAATCCTGACCGAGCAGGCGTTCGGCACGATGATCCGCTCGCACTGAGCCGGATTTGCGGGCGCAGGGGCGGATTGACGCCGCCGCGCCCGCACCCCTCCCACCAGTCATCCCCCTGCAGCCCGGCGTGTTCCTCAGACAACCTCACCAGCGCCGCGGCGTGGCGCACGCGCGCCCGTCGGAGGCATCGACTCCCGCCGCACGGCAACGCCCCCGGCATCCTCGGGTGCGCCGGCCGGCGGGCGACCAGTCGGGCGACATCGTCTGGCTGTTCGATCTCGACAACACGCTGCACGACGCCTCCCACGCGATCTTCCCGGCCATCAACCGGCGCATGACCGCCTATGTGGCGCGCGTGCTCGGGTCCGACGAGGCCACCGCCAGCCGCGTGCGGGTGGAGTACTGGCAGCGCTACGGCGCCACCCTGCTCGGCATGATCCGCCACCATGGCGTGGATGCGGCCGATTTCCTGCACGAAGCCCACGACTTCCCGGCCCTGGCCGAGATGGTGCGCGTGCGGCGCGGGCTGGCCGCCGCGCTGCGCCGGCTGCCCGGGCGCAAAATCCTGGTCACCAACGCGCCGCGCGACTACGCCCGGGCGGTCATGGCGATTGCCGGCATCGAACGCTGCTTCGAGCGCGTGGTGGCCATCGAGGATATGTGGGTGCACGGCCATCTGCGGCCCAAGCCTGACCGCCGCATGCTGCGCCGGCTGCTGGCGCGCACCGGCGTGGCGCCCCATCGCGCGGTGCTGGTGGAAGACACGCTGTCGCATCTGAAACACTACGCGGGCACGGGGATCCGCACCGCCTGGGTGACGGGCTACCTGCGCACGCTGGCGCCGTCGCGGCCCCAGCCGGTGCCGGCGGCCGCGCCAGTCCCGGTCGATGCCGCCGTGCCGGGCGCGGTGGCCGATGCTGCCACGCGCACCGCGCTGGCCGCCGAGGACCGCCAGCACGTGGGCCACGGCGCCCAGGAAAGATCGGTCACGATGATGGCCGCCGAAGCGCAGCTTCCGCCACCTGGCGTGGATGGCGCACAATACGGCACGGCGCCGCAGCAGTTGCCCGACCATGCCCCGCGCGTACGGGCGCGCGTGGTGAATCGGCCCGGCTATGTGGACATAAAAGTACAATCGATGCATCAACTCCTACGACGAATACGGAGAACCGGGTCATGACGCAAACCATTGAAAGCCAGCCGGAGGCGCCGCCGCTGATGGCCGCCACCGCCATCCAGACCGCCGAAGGGCCCGCGCGCAAGCGCCCGCGTCCTGGCGAGCGGCGCATCCAGATCCTCCAGACCCTGGCCGGCATGCTCGAGCATCCGCGCGGGGAAAAGATCACCACGGCGGCGCTGGCCGCCAGGCTGTCAGTCTCGGAAGCCGCGCTCTATCGCCATTTCGCCAGCAAGGCGCAGATGTTCGAGGGCCTGATCGGCTTTATCGAGCAGACCGTGTTCGGGCTGATCAACCAGATCACCACGCAGGAGGAGCATGGCCTGCGCCAGGTGCAGGCCATCGTGCGGATGCTGCTGTCGTTTGCCGAGAAGAACCCCGGCATGACGCGCGTGCTGACCGGCGAGGCGCTGGTGGGCGAGCACGAACGGCTGCAGGAACGCATCAACCAGATGGTGGACCGGATCGAGGCGTCGCTGCGCCAGTGCCTGAAGGTGGCCGTCACGCAGGCCGCCTTCCCGGCCGACGCCGACATCCCGGTGCGCGTGGCGCTGATCACGGCGGCTGTGCAGGGCCAGTGGCACCGCTACGTGAAGAGCGGCTTCCGCAAGGCGCCGGGCGAGAACATCGACGCCCAGTTGCGGATCCTGCTGGGCTGAACGAGCGGGAGGACCGGGGGCGCGTCACACGCGGCCAGCAGCGCACCCGGGAACTGCACTATAATGGCCGCGTCGCGCCGATTTGATGACTGGCTTGCGGGCGCGCGGCAGCCAACGGGAATCTCAGGATGACCGCCGGCTGCCACTATAAATGCGGCTAAAGAGGTTGGGTCGGTGCCTCGCGGGAGCAATCCACGATATGGCGCCGACGCGCGGGACACCGCGACATGCCCGACTTGGCTGCGACACACGCAACTGCCAGTCGGGTTTTTTTATGCCCGCTCGCCGCGGGCCCCCTCCATGACAGATGTTGCTATTCCTGCCGCCGTACCGGAGGCCGACCTCGCCGCCGGCTCCGTCGGCGTTGTCACGCCCCGGCGCATGCACTTCGCCGAGCCGCTCCCGCTGCGCAACGGCAGCCAGCTGGCCGGCTATGACCTGATGGTGGAAACCTACGGCACGCTCAACGCGGCGGCATCGAATGCCGTGCTGGTGTGCCACGCGCTCAACGCCTCGCACCACGTGGCCGGCATCGCGGCGGACAATCCGCGCGACATCGGCTGGTGGGACAACATGGTCGGCCCCGGCAAGCCGCTCGATACCGACCGCTTCTTCGTCATCGGCGTGAACAACCTTGGTTCCTGCTTCGGCTCGACCGGGCCGATGAGCACCAACCCGGCCACCGGCCAGCCCTATGGCGCGCTGTTCCCGGTGGTGACGGTGGAGGACTGGGTCAACGCCCAGGCGCGCGTGGCCGACGCGTTCGGCATCACGCAGTTCGCCGCGGTGATGGGCGGCAGCCTCGGCGGCATGCAGGCGCTGGCCTGGAGCCTGATGTACCCGGACCGGCTGCGCCACTGCATCGTGGTGGCGTCCACGCCCAAGCTGTCGGCGCAGAACATCGCCTTCAACGAGGTGGCGCGCAGCGCCATCCTGTCGGACCCGGACTTCCACGGCGGCAACTACTACGCGCACAACGTCAAGCCGAAGCGCGGCCTGCGCGTGGCGCGCATGATCGGCCATATCACTTACCTGTCCGACGAGGACATGGCCGAGAAATTCGGCCGCTCGCTGAAGTCCGAGGACATCCGCTTCTCGTTCGACGTCGAGTTCCAGGTGGAAAGCTACCTGCGTTACCAGGGCGACAAGTTCGCGGAGTACTTCGACGCCAACACCTACCTGCTGATCACCCGCGCGCTCGATTACTTCGACCCGGCGCTGGCCTACGGCGGCGACCTGAAGCGCGCGATCTCCCACACCCAGGCCAGCTTCCTGGTAGCGAGCTTCACGACCGACTGGCGCTTCGCGCCGAACCGCAGCCGGGAGCTGGTCAAGGCGCTGCTCGACAACAAGCGGCCGGTTTCGTACGCCGAGATCGACGCCCCGCACGGCCACGACGCCTTCCTGCTCGACGATCCGCGCTACCACAACCTGATGCGCGCCTACTACGAACGCATTGCCGAGGAGATCGGCGCATGAACGCCTCCGCCAACCCCAATATCCTCGCGCTGCGGCCCGACTTCCGCGCGATTGCGCGCTGGATCGAGCCCAACTCCACGGTGCTGGACGCCGGCTGCGGCGATGGCAGCCTGCTGCGCGTGCTCCAGGACGAACTGGACGTGCAGGCGTATGGCATCGAAATCCGCGACGAAGGCGTGCTGGCCTGCGCCCAGAAGGGCGTGCACGTGATTCAGCAGGACCTGGAGGGCGGGCTGGCGCTGTTCGAGGACCGGAGCTTCGACACGGTGATCCTGTCCCAGACGCTCCAGACCATCCACAACACGGCCCAGGTGCTGCGCGACACTCTGCGGGTKGGACGCGAGTGCATCGTCTCGTTCCCGAACTTCGGCTACTGGCCGCACCGGCTGTCGGTGTTCCGGGGCCGCATGCCGGTGTCGGAAGCGCTGCCGTACCAGTGGTACAACACGCCGAACGTGCGTGTGCTGACCATCAGCGACTTCGAGGGGCTGGCGCCCAAGGTGGGCCTGCGCGTGCTGGACCGCGTGGTGATGCACGAGGGCGTGACCGTGAACTGGGGCGAGAACTGGCGCGGCAGCCTGGCGGTGTACCGGGTTTGCGCGGTGTGAACCCGGCTTGACGCGGGGGCCGGGTGGGCATACCGTACGACGATTACCGAACGATCGTACTATTTTCTGCCATGACCCAAGCGCCCCACACCGACTCGCAACATCCGTTCGACCTCGCCCTGGCGCTGGAGCCAGCCGGCGAGCACCGCTTCCTGGGTCATACCAGCCAGGCCTACTGGAACATGATTGGCCCGTTCGGCGGGATGACGGCGGCCACGCTCCTCCAGGCGGCGTTGAGCCATCCCGAGCGGCTGGGCGATCCGATTGCGCTGACGGTGAACTTCGCCGGGCCGATTGCCGAGGGGCCGTTCGAGATCGAGGCGCGTCCGTCGCGGACCAACCGGTCCACCCAGCACTGGCATCTGGAATTGCGCCAGAACGGCGAGGTGACGACCACCGGCAGCGCGGTCTTCGCCGTGCGGCGCGAGACCTGGGGCAGCGGCGAAGCCGTCATGCCCGATGTGCCGCCCGCTGACACCCTGCCCGGCATGGGCGGTTTCGCGCCGGTGCGCTGGATCGGCAGCTACGACATGCGCGCGGTGCGCGGCGCCAAGCCCTCAACCGCCGTCGGCACCGAGCATCCGGACAGCCTGACCCAGTTCTGGCTGCGTGACGAACCGGCCCGCACGCCCGACTACGCCGCCGTGGCGGCCTGGTGCGACGCCTTCTATCCGCGCATTTTCCTCAAGCGCGCCGGCTTTGTGCCGGCCGGTACGGTGTCGATCACGACCTATTTCCATGCCGATGCGGCCACGCTGGCCGCGCTGGGCGACAGCCACGTGCTCGGCAGCGCGCGGGCGCAGGTGTTCCGCCAGGGCTTCTTCGACCAGAGCGCGCAGATCTGGAGCGCCAGCGGCGTGCTGCTGGCCTCGTCGCACCAGATCGTCTACTACAAGGAATAAGGCCGATCAGGCCGGACGAGGGACGCCCGGCTCCTTGGCCGGCTCGCGCGCCTGGGCTTCGTAGCGGTGGACCGTGCCGCGCATCGCCCAGAGCAGGGCCACGCCGGGCACGGCCGCCACCACGGTGCCGAGGTAGAAGGGCGCCCAGCCCCAGGCTTCGACCATATAGCCCGAGGTGGGCCCCACGTAGACCCGGCCGATCGACGCCAGCGCGGACAGCAGCGCGTACTGCGTGGCCGAGAACGAGCGGTTGCAGAGCGTCATCAGCAGCGCCACGAAGGCCGCCGTGCCCATGCCGCCGCAGATGTTCTCGATGGCGATGGTCGCACCCATGCTCCAGATATGGGGCGGCGTGACCGAGAGCACCCAGTAGCCGAGGTTCGACACCGCCTGCAGGATGCCGAACAGCATCAGCGACCGGTACAGCCCGAGCCGCACCATCAGCGACCCACCGAACAGCGCGCCGATGATCGTGGCCGCGAGGCCCAGCGTCTTGTTGACGATGCCCACCTCGCCCGGATCGAAGCCCAGGCCCCGGATCAGGAACGTGGTGGACAGGCTGCCGGMGAAGGCATCGCCCAGCTTGTAGAGCACGATCAGCAGCAGCAGCCACCACGCGCCCTGGCGCCCGAAAAAGTCGCGCAGCGGGCCGACCACGGCCTCCTCCAGCGTGCGCGGCTGGCGCGCMGGCACGTCCGGTTCGGGCGCCCAGAGCAGCGTCAGCAGCCCTACCGACATCAGCGCCGCCATCAGCAGGTACATGCTGGACCAGCCCAGCACGCGGTCCGCCAGGTACAGCGCCAGCCCGCCCGAGACCAGCATCGCCAGCCGGTAGCCGAGCACCTTGACCGCCGCGCCGGCGCCGCGCTCGGCCGGGCGCAGCACGTCGGTGCTGTAGGCATCGAACACAATGTCCTGCGACGCCGACAGGAACGCCACCAGCGTGGCCAGCGCCGCCAGCGCCCAGAGCGCCTCGCGCGGCGGGCAGAACGCCATGGCGGCGATGCTGGCCACCAGCCCGAGCTGCGTCACCAGCAGCCAGCCGCGCCGCCGGCCCAGCAGGGGCGGCGTGTAGCGGTCCATCAGCGGCGCCCACAGGAACTTGAAGATGTACGCCTGCCCGACCAGCGAGAAGAAGCCGATGGTCTTGATGTCGAGCCCCTCCACGGTCATCCAGGCCTGGAGCGTGCCCGAGGTCAGCGCGAGCGGCAGCCCGGACGCGAAGCCCAGCGTCAGCATGGCGCCGATGCGGCGATTGCGGAAAATGTCGAGGTAGTCTTGGAACGTCATGGATGTATTATTGCATCACCGTTTGCGTCCCCACTCATCGATTCGACGCCGTTTGTCGACCCTTATCGCGCCGAGCCCTGCCGTGACCCTGATCGCGTCGAACGAATCGCCGTTGCCACCGTGCCGCACGCCCCGGCGCCCGGGATGGCTGACCTGGCTGGCTTGGTCCTGCGCCGCGTGCGCAACCGTGCCGGCCATCGCGCAGGAAGTGGCCCTGGTAGCCGCGCCCGACGACGGCGTGCGCGTGGAGCGCCGCTACTCGCGCGTGCGCACGATCGTGCCGATGGAAGTCATCGACCAGCAGGCTGCCCGCGAGTACGAACAGATCAAGCAGGAAGCCATCGCCAAGCACACGCTGGCCGGCGACGACAACCCGCAGGTGAAGCGCCTGCGCGAGATCGGCATCCGGCTGCTGCCCGAGACCGTGCTGTGGAACCCACGCGCCGGCCGCTGGGCGTGGGAGATCAACCTGATCGAGTCGAAGCTGGTCAACGCGTTCTGCATGCCCGGCGGCAAGATGGCGGTCTATTCCGGCCTGCTCGACCAGCTCAAGCTCACCGACGACGAAGTGGCCATGGTGATGGGCCACGAGATCGCCCACGCGTTGGAGGAACACGCCCGGCAGCGCGCGGCGCAGTCCGAGATCTCKAATCTTGGCGCCAACGTGGTGTCCCAGCTGACCGGCTTCGGCAATCTCGGCAATTTCGATATCGGCAACAATGCCCGGCTCGTGTCGCTGCGGTTTTCGCGGCTCGAGGAAACCGAGGCGGACCTGATTGGCATGGACATCGCCGCCCGCGCCGGCTACGACCCGCGCGCCGCCGTCACGCTGTGGCGCAAGATGGGCACGGTGCTGGAGATGGGCGACGAGTTCAAGTCCACGCACCCGTCCGGCCGCAGCCGTATCGCGGTGCTTGAGGCGCACATGGCCGAGGTGATGCCGCTCTACGCCCGCGCCATGAACATGCCGATGGAGAAGCTGCCCGCCCACACGCCCAATATGGCTAACCTGGGCGGTGCCCCGGTCGATGCCGGCGACGACGACAGCCAGCGTCCACTAAAAAAGTAAAGACGGCCGTCGACTCAGGTTATCGGCGATTCCTGTAGGATGGAAAAGTGGCGTCAACGCCCCTGCAACAGGCTTTGGCGCGCTGAGATTCTCAACCTTGATCAGGGAGAAAGACCATGAGGACTGGATTGCGCTGCGGCCTGGTAGCGGCCGCGCTGATGGCTGCGGGCGCGTCGGGCGTGGCCAGCGCCGCCGACACGCTGCTGACGATGCCGATCGACCAGGCACTGGCTAGCCAGGCCGCCAAGGAACGCATCGACCCGAACACGAAGCTGCTGTTCGGCTTCAACCGGCTTGAGGGCGCCACGGATCCCACCTTGTACAAGACGGTGAAGCGCGTGCGCCGGCCGGTGAACAAGGTGCAGGAGGGCCCGGTGCTGACGGATGCCCAGCTGTGCGAAACGGTGTTCGTGCAGGCTGTGCAGGACCTCCAGCAGCGCGCGGCCCAGGGCGGCAGCAATGCGGTGATGGAGATCCGCAGCAACTGGAAGGACGACGAGACCTCCAGCGATACCACCTACGTCTGCGCCAAGGGCGCGGCGTATATCGGCGTGGCGCTGAAGGCAACGCTGGTCAAGACCGGCAGCTAGGCCAGCCGGATCCCAGGAAAGCGAAAAGCCGGCGCGAAGCCGGCTTTTCTTATTGTGCGACGGGTTGGTGACGCGTCAGGCGGTCAGCCCGGTCGCCTCGTCGGCGCCCACATGCACGTTCATGCATTGCACGGCCGCGCCGGCGGCGCCCTTGCCGAGGTTGTCCAGGCGTGCGACCAGATTCAGGCGCTCGCCATTGCCGAACACGAACAGGTCCACGCGATTGGTGTCGTTGCTGGCCTGGACGTCGAAGAAGCCGCCGTCGAGGTTGGCATCGCTATTGAACGGATGCACGCGCACGAACTGCTCGCCCTCGTAATGCTTGCGGTAGATGTCGAGGATGGCCTCGGCATCGGCCTTGCGCGACAGCAGCGCCGGGAACACCGGCACCGTCACGGCCAGACCCTTCAGGAAGTTGCCGACGATCGGGTTGAAGATCGGCGCCTGGGCCAGGCCGGCCTGCACGCGCATCTCGGGCAGGTGCTTGTGCTCGAGGCTCAGCGCGTAGGGGCGCGGGCTATCGAGACGCGGATTCCCGCCCGCCTCGAACTCGGCAATCATCTTCTTGCCGCCGCCGCTGTAGCCGGTCAGCGAGAACGCCGACACCGGGTAGTCGGCCGGCATCAGGCCCGCTTCCACGAKCGGACGCACGGCCAGCACGAAGGCGCTGGCGTGGCAGCCCGGCACCGCGATGCGCTTGCTGGCGCGCACCTTCTCGCGCTGGCCACGGGTCAGCTCGGGCAGGCCATAGGCCCACGAGTCGGTGGTGCGGAACGCCGTGCTGGCGTCGATCACGCAGGTATTGGGATTGGTCACCAGCGACACGGCCTCACGCGAGGCCACGTCCGGCAGGCACAGGAACGAGACATCCGAGGCATTCAGGAAGCGTGCTCGCTCTTGCGGGTCCTTGCGCTTGTCATCGGCAATGCGCAGCAGCTCCACATCGGAGCGACCCGAGAGGTAGTCCAGCAGCCGGAGACCGGTGGTGCCTTCCTGACCATCGACGAACACTTTGAAAACCATGGCTGACTCACTCTGAAAATGCGAAAAGTCGCCTGCCCAACGGGGCAGCGAACCTGCATTGTAGCGAGGTTAGGGGTTGGGCGCAGGGTTTACGCGGGAGAGGCGGTTGCGGTCCGACACATTCCGGGGCTTGCAGGTAATAACCAAGTAGGTTAATTTTGCATGGAGAAATCGTCAGCGCATTACAAGCTCTCTGTGGTGAGGGCGTTGGTGACGGAGGGGAGGTTGCGGTTCACCACCTCAGCTTCCCGGAGCTATCGGGCAATGGGGTTGAGTCGGAGGGAGGTGATTGACATCCTGGCGCGGCTTGAGCGAAGCGACTTGTATAAGAGCATGACAACGCACGCGGATCATCGAGTCTGGCAGGACGTCTACCACCCCGTCACCCCCTATGGGTCGCTCTACCTGAAGCTCAGCGTGATCGAGCAACTGGTGATTGTGTCATTCAAGGTGCTGTAAAGAGCACCACCTCGAAAAAGGAGTCGGGATATGAGATGCCCGGAATGCGGAGGATCCGAACTGGTCAGGGAGCGGCAGGACATGCCCTACGACTATCGCGGCGAAACCATGGTGATCGAAGGCGTGCTGGCGGACTGGTGTCCCGCCTGCGGTGAAGGGGTTCTTGATCTCGATGAAGATGAGCGGATCGGCCAGTTGATGGTTGCCTTCAACAAGCAGGTCAACGCCGCTATCGTCGATCCGGCGTTCATCGTGTCGGTGCGCCGCAAGCTGGAACTCGACCAGCGGGAGGCTGGCGAGATCTTCGGCGGCGGGGTCAATGCGTTCTCGCGCTACGAGACCGGCCGGACCAAGCCGCCGCTGGCGCTGGTAAAGCTGCTCAAGTTGCTGGATCGCCACCCGAACCTGCTGGAAGAAATCCGCGCCAACTGAGCGCGCCGGCCCCGGCATCCCGCCCGGGCGCCCCGCCTACAGCGGAAAATCGTAGTCGATCGACAGCGGGGCGTGGTCGCTGAACTTCTCGTCCTTGTAGATGGCGCAGGCGCGGGCCGTGGCGGCGATCTTGTCGGTGGTCAGGTGGTAGTCGATGCGCCAGCCGACGTTCTTCGCGTAGGCCTGGCCGCGGTTGCTCCACCAGGTGTACTGGTCCGGGCGTTGGTCGAGCTGGCGGAAGACGTCCACATAGCCGTGGTTATCGAACAGTTCACCAATCCAGGCGCGCTCCTCGGGCAGGAAACCGGAGTTCTTGAGATTGCCCTTCCAGTTCTTGATGTCGATTTCCTTGTGGGCGATGTTGACGTCACCGCACAAGACGATCTCGCGCCCGCTGGCCTTCAGTTGCAGCAGGTGGGGCAGGAACGCCTCCATGAAGCGGAACTTGGCCTGCTGGCGTTCTTCGCCGCTGGAGCCGGACGGCACGTAGACGGAGATCACCGCAAGGTGCGGATACTGCACTTCCACGTAGCGACCCTCGGCGTCGAACTCGGGCACACCGAAGCCGGTGACCACCCGCTCGGGCTTGTGGCGCGTGTACAGGCCCACGCCGCTGTAACCTTTCTTCTCGGCATAGTGGAAAAAGCCGTGGTAGCCATGTGGCGCCAGGAACGCCTCGGTCATGTCGGCTTCCTGGGCTTTCAGTTCCTGCACGCAGATCATGTCCGCGTCCTGCTTGCCCATCCACTCGAAAAAGCCCTTCTTGGCCGCGGAGCGGATGCCGTTGAGGTTGGCGCTGATAATCCGTAACATCTCGGGAAATTTTGAAATTCAGAGAGAAAAGATGACGCAGCAGACCACGCCGGACGACCTCAGCCAGACCTTTATCCGCTTCGCGCTCGATGCGGGCGTGCTGTCCTTTGGCGAGTTCGTGACCAAGGCGGGCCGCAAGTCGCCTTACTTCTTCAACGCCGGCCTGTTCAACCAGGGCGCGATGCTGGGTCAGGTGGCGCAATTCTATGCGAAAACCCTGCTCAACTCGGGCCTCGAGTTCGACGTGCTGTTCGGGCCGGCCTACAAGGGCATCACGCTGGCCTCGGCCACGGCCGTGGCGCTGGCCGGCATGGGCCGGGACGTGGGGTTTGCCTACAACCGCAAGGAAGCCAAGGACCATGGCGAAGGCGGCACGCTGGTCGGCGCCAAGCTGCAGGGCAAGGTAGTGATCATCGATGACGTGATCTCGGCCGGCACCTCCGTGCGGGAGTCGATGCAGCTGATTCGCGCCGCCGGCGCCGAGCCGGCCGCCGTGCTGATCGCGCTGGACCGCATGGAGAAAAGCGGCACCGCCGACAAGATCGGCACGCATTCGGCCGTGCAGGACGTGCAGCGCGAATACGGCGTGCCCGTGATCTCGATCGCCAGCCTCAAGGACCTGCTGGCCTACCTCGACGCGTCGAACGACCCCGCGCTCGGGAACTCCCGGGCGGCCGTGGCGGCCTATCGTCAGACGTACGGCGTCTGACGCGCCGGAGCGGGCGCCATGGGGCGCCCAGGCTCAACTTCGAGGGAGCATGGCGTGGCGGGCAAGCGGCAACAGCAGGTAAAACAGGCGACCAAGCAGGCAATCGGGCGCGAACTGGGCGAACAGGGCGCGCCACCGCAGGATTCCGCATCGACGGCCACGCCGGCCCGGGMGAAGCGCACCAGGGCGCCCAAGCGCGCCGCAGTGAGCGACCACTGCGCCCCTGATGCGCTGCCGGGCGACGGCCCCGCCCACGAAGCCTATGCGATCCGCGCGCTGGTGCTGCAAGGCGGCGGCGCGCTCGGTGCCTACCAGGCCGGTGTCTACCAGGGCCTGGCCGAAGGCGGCATTCATCCGAACTGGATCGCGGGTATCTCGATCGGCGCGCTCAACGCGGCGGTCATCGCCGGCAATCCGCCTGAAACCCGCGTGACGCAGTTGCGCGCGTTCTGGGAATACATCTGCGCCCAGCCGTGGCTGCCCGGCCTGCCGCTGGAGCTGCTGACGGAGACCGCGCCCACGTGGCCGGAGCCGATGCGGATCTGGTTCGACAGCCTCAACGCCGCCCGCGCGATGATCGAAGGCCAGCGCGGCTTCTTCTCGCCACGCGCTATCGCCGATCTCTGGGGCCGCGGTGAAGACCCGGGCCGCGCCAGCTATTACGACACTGGGCCGCTGAAGGCCACGCTGGAGCGTTTTGCCGATTTCGACCGCATCAACCATCCGAAGGAGATGCGCGTCTCGGTGGGTGCCGTGAACGTGCGCACGGGTAATTTCGCGTATTTCGACAACACGCGCCAGCGGCTGCGCGCCGAGCACTTCATGGCGTCCGGCGCGCTGCCGCCCGGGTTCCCGGCCGTGGAGATCGATGGCGAGTATTACTGGGACGGCGGCCTGGTCTCGAACACGCCGCTACAGGAGGTGCTGACCGCCCAGCCGCGCCGGGACGCCCTGATCTTCCAAGTGGACCTCTGGAGCGCGCGCGGCAAGCTGCCGCACAATCTGCTCGACGTGGCCGAGCGCCAGAAGGACATCCAGTATTCCAGCCGCACGCGTGCCATCACGGACGTGATGCGCGAGCAGCAGAACTATCGCCGCATGCTGAGCGAACTGATGGCACTGGTGCCGGCTTCCAAGCGCGACGACCCCTGGTACAAGCGCGCCGCCGACCATGCCTGCGACGCGCGCCGTAACGTGATCCAGCTGATCTACCGCGACAAGTCGTTCGAGGGCAGCGCCAAGGACTACCAGTTCGGCCTGCTGACGATGCACGAGCACTGGGCGAGCGGGCTCGACGATATCCGCGACACGCTCAAGCACCCCAAATGGCTGGCGATGCCCGGCCCCGAGCGGCCGTTCGTCACCCACGATGTGCATCGCGGCAACGGCAGCGACTGACCCCCGGCGCCTACTCCACCTTTAGCTTCGCCAGTTCCGGCTTCGGCGGCGGGTATGCCGGCTTGAGCTGCCGGAACACGGCCGCCACAATCTCGCCCACCATCAGGTTGCGGTGGGTCTTCGAGTCGGCCGGCACGACATACCAGGGGCAACTCGGCGTGGCCGTGGCCGCGATGGCAGCTTCGTAGGCTTCCTGATATTCCTTCCAGAACTTGCGCTCGGCCAGGTCCTGCGGGTCKAACTTCCAGTGCTTCTGGGGATCGGCGATGCGCGCCTCGAGCCGCGCCTTCTGCTCGTCCTTCGAAATATGGAGGAAGCACTTCACGATGGTCGTGCCGGTATCGGTCAGCAGGGATTCGAACGCGCGGATCTGCTTGTAGCGGCGCTCGCACTCGGCCTCATCGATCCAGCCATGCACGCGCGTGATCAGCACGTCCTCGTAGTGGCTGCGATTGAACAGCGCGATCTCGCCGGCGCGGGGCACCTGCGCGTGCACGCGCCACAGGTAGTCGCGCGCCAGTTCCTCGGCGGTAGGGGCCTTGAAGCTCACCACGCGGATGCCAAGCGGATCGAAGCTGCGGAAGACCGAGCGCACGGTGCCGTCCTTGCCGCTGGTATCCATGCCCTGCAGGATGACCAGCACCTTGCGGCGGTGCTCGGCGTAGAAGATGTCCTGGAGCGCGTCGAGTTCGCCCGAGAGGGCCTCCAGCCGCGCGAGGTCGGCGGCCTTGTCGCCCTGCGACAGCGGTTTGCTGTGCGGGTCGAAATCGGCCAGATTGAATTTTTTACTACTGGTGATGCGGAAATCGTCCAGCGTCATGGGGTCTCCGGTGGCGTGGCCTGCGGAGCCCCCATAGTCACGCGTTCAGTGCGGCGAGGTCAATAGTGCCTTCGAACACGGTGGTCGCCGGGCCGGTCATCTGCACGGGCTGGCCCGCGCCGTTCCAGGCGATGGTCAGGTCGCCGCCATGGGTGTGGACCTTGACCGGCGAGTCCAGCAGACCGCGCCGGATGCCGGCCACCACGGCCGCGCAGGCGCCCGTGCCGCAGGCCAGCGTCTCGCCGGCGCCGCGCTCGAACACGCGCAGCCGCACGGTGCTGCGGTCCACGATCTGCATGAAGCCGGCGTTCACCCGCTTCGGAAACGTCTGATGGTGTTCGATCACCGGGCCGTCCTGGAGCACCGGGAACTGCTCGGTATCGTCCACGACCTGCACCGCGTGCGGATTGCCCATCGACACCGGCGTGATCCACGCCGTGCGGCCGTTCACTTCGAGGCCATAGAGCGTGTCGTCGCCCTCGCGGCGTGTCGGCAGGCCCTCGGCGAGGAACGGCACGCGCGCCGGCGTCAGCTCGGGCGCGCCCATGTCCACCGTGACCTGGCCGTCGTCCTGCAGGGTCAGCGTGATCACGCCGTTCATCACCTCCACGCGCACCGAGCGCTTGTCGGTCATGCCCTTGTCCGTGACAAAGCGCACGAAACAGCGCGCGCCGTTGCCGCAATGCTCCACCTCGCCGCCATCGGCATTGAAGATCCGGTAGCGGAAGTCCACGTCCGGGCGCGTCGATTTCTCGACGATCAGGATCTGGTCCGCGCCCACGCCAAAGTGCCGGCTGGCGAGCGCGCGCCACTGGGCCTCGGTCAGGTCGAGCGTCTGGTGGATGCCGTCCAGCACGACGAAGTCGTTGCCGGCGCCGTGCATCTTGGTGAACTGGAGTTTCATGGCTCGGATTGTAGCTAGTAAATCTCTGGCTCGCCGGGTGGCCGATGCTTGAAGCGCTTGTGCACCCAGTAGTACTCGGTCACGCGCGGGCGGATGGCGTCCTCGAAGAAGGCGTTCATGCGCCGCGTGTCGTCGGTCACGCTGTCGCCGGGGTAGTCGTCCCAGGCGGGCAGGATGTGCAGCACATAGCCCTTGTAGTCGGGCAGCATCTCGGTATAGATCGGCACGACCTTGGCGCCGGTCAGCCGCGCCAGCCGCGACACGGAGGTCAGCGTGAGCGCCTCCACGCCGAAAAACGGCACGAATTCCGAGTCGCGCTCGCCGAAGTCCATGTCGGCGATCAGTTGCAGCGCCTCGCCCTTCTTCAGGCAGCGCAGGATGTTCCGCGCGCTGTCGTTGCGCGAGATCATGTTGGCGCCGAAGCGGCCACGCGCGTGCTTCAGGAAATCGTCGAACAGCGCGTTCTTCTGCTTTGTATACAGCGAAGCCCCGGAGCGGCCCACGTGGTCGCGCAGGTGGATGGTCAGCCGGATCGCGCCCGCCTCCACGCCCGAGAGGTGCATGGTCACGAGGATATGGGGCTTGCCGTCCAGCGCCACAAGGTTGGCCTGGTCGTCGATCTGCACCCAGCGGCGCATCTGCGCCTCGCTGCCGGTCCAGAAGATGCCGCGCTCGGCAAAGCTGCGGAAGATGTGGCGGAAGGTCTCGCGCGACATCTCGTCGATCTCGGCCTCGGATTTTTCCGGGAAACAGAGCCGCAGGTTGGCGCGCACCACCTCGCGGCGGCCGTTCGGAATCCGGTAAAGCAGGCCGCCCAGCCCTTCGCCGAAGCGCGCGACGAACGGATACGGCAACTTGCCCAGCACGGTCAGCAGGCCGATGCCGAGCCAGGTAAAGATTCGGCTCATTGGATGATGTCTTGGGGGGCCGCCTGCGGCTGGCTGGTCAGGTCGGGGGGCGGCGGGGCGCCGGTGGGCTGCTTGTAGCGGTTGTAGCCCCAGAGGTACTGGGTGGGCACCATCGCAATCGACTCCTCGACCGCGCGGTTGATCTGGGCGGCGGCGGCCTCCACCTCGGCGGCCAGCACGCCGCCACAGCCCACCAGGCGCATATGGCCGACATAGCCGGCGCCCTTGGGCAGGCGCTCGGCGAACATCATCACCACCGGCGCGTTGGTCAGGCGGTGCAGGCGGTGCACCAGCGTCATCGAATAGGCCGGCTTGCCGAAGAACGGCGCCCAGGTGCCGTCTCCGGCACTCGGCACCTGATCGGGCAGGATGCCGACGGCCTCGCCGCGCTTGAGCGCCTTGACCAGCATCCGCACACCGCGCGGCGTGGCAGGCGCCATCGAGATGCCCGGCCGGCTTCGCATCCGTTCGACGAAGTCGCGCAGCCACTGCTGGTGCGGCGGCTTGAACAGCACGGTTACGGGCCGATGCAGCGCATGCGACTGCGGCAGCACTTCGAAACAGCCCAGGTGCGGGGTCAGGATGATGATGCCGTTGGCCTGCATCTGGAGCCGGTTCAGCGTGGGCCAGAGCGAGTCGTCGAAGTTGTAGAGCGCGGCGTCCAGCGTCTTGCGGCTCCAGAAGTACGGCATTTCCAGGATCAGGCGGCCCGTGGCGCGCGCGGCCTCGGCCAGCATGGCGTCGGTGACGTCCGGGTAGGCGTGGCGGAAGTTCTCGGTCAGGCGCTGGCCATAGCGGCCCGGTAGCCGCGCCGCGAGCAGGCCCAGCGCGCCGCCGATGGCGTGCAGCACGCGCAGGGGCAGGAGAGAGATGAGCCAGAAGATAAAGGTCATGGGGCCAAACGTGGAAATACGGGCAAAAAAGGCTTGTCGACGGGGAATCGCGCGCGAGGCAGGCACGGTATCGTACCGGCTACACGTCCTGCTGCCTCCGTGCGCGCGGTGCACTGTGCGGCGCGCCGCGCCGGAGTACTGCAGCGCACGCGGCAGGCGCGTATAATAGCCTGTATCGCCGAGTTAACTGACAACTTGCGGGGCGATGCCGCTCTCTCCAGAGCGGTCTGAAAATACCGCTAAAGCGTCGCCGCATCGTTTCCCGAGGGTGGCACGCAATAGCCGACTCACAGCCAATCTTGGCTAACCTTGGAGAAACAAGCTCGTGGCAAACGACTTCCTGTTCACTTCGGAATCTGTCTCCGAAGGCCATCCCGATAAAGTTGCTGACCAGATCTCGGACGCCGTCCTGGACGCCATCCTGGCCCAGGACAAGTACGCCCGCGTGGCGGCCGAGACGCTCTGCAACACCGGTCTGGTGGTGCTGGCCGGTGAAATTACCACCACGGCCAACGTGGACTACATCCAGGTCGCCCGCGACACCATCAAGCGCATCGGCTACGACAACACCGACTACGGCATCGACTACAAGGGTTGTGCCGTGCTGGTGGCGTACGACAAGCAGTCGCCGGACATCGCCCAGGGCGTGGACCGCGCCTCGGACGACTACCTGAACCAGGGTGCTGGCGACCAGGGCCTGATGTTCGGCTACGCGTGCGATGAGACGCCCGAACTGATGCCGTTCCCGATCTACTACGCACACCGTCTGGTGGAGCGCCAGTCGCAGCTGCGCCGTGACGGCCGCCTGTCCTGGCTGCGCCCGGACGCCAAGTCGCAGGTCACCGTGCGCTACCTCGACGGCCGCCCGCACAGCGTGGATACCGTCGTGCTGTCCACCCAGCACGCCCCGGACATCACCCAGGCCCAGATCCGCGAAGCCGTGATCGAAGAAATCATCAAGCCGGTGCTGCCGGCCGCGATGCTCAAGGACACCAAGTACCTGGTCAACCCGACCGGCCGCTTCGTGATTGGCGGCCCGCAGGGCGACTGCGGCCTGACCGGCCGCAAGATCATCGTCGACACCTACGGCGGCGCCTCGCCGCACGGTGGCGGCGCGTTCTCGGGCAAGGACCCGTCGAAAGTGGACCGCTCGGCCGCCTACGCCGCCCGCTACGTCGCCAAGAACGTGGTCGCCGCCGGCCTGGCKCGCCAGTGCCAGGTGCAGGTCAGCTACGCTATCGGCGTGGCCCGCCCGATCAACGTGACCGTGTACACGGAAGGCACCGGCAAGATCTCGGACGAGAAGATCGCCGAACTGGTGCAGGAGCATTTCGACCTGCGCCCGAAGGGCATCGTCCAGATGCTGGACCTGCTGCGCCCGATCTACGAAAAGAGCGCCGCCTACGGCCACTTTGGCCGCGAGGAGCCGGAGTTCTCGTGGGAAGCCACCGACAAGGCCGCCGTGCTGCGCGCCGCCGCCGGCCTGTAATCGGCCGTCCGGCAGTCAGGAACCCCGCCGGTCCTTCGGGACCTGCGGGGTTTTTTGTTATCTGGGCGCCACGTGGCACCCGCTGCGGCGCGGAGTAGAATCCCGCTCAACCGGACCTCCACGCCAAGACCATGACGACGCCGCTGAACCTGATCCGCACGCAGCCCTATACCGAATGGGCGCCCGACGTCACCCCCGAGGTGCGCGCCGACCTGCGCCGCCAGCTCGAGCAGGGCGCCGTGCTGTACTTCCCGAACCTGAATTTCCGCTTCCAGCCGGGCGAGGAGCGCTTCCTGGATGCCCGCTGGTCCGATGGCAAGTCGAAGAACATCAACCTGCGCGCCGATGACCGCGCCGTGCGCGGCGCCGCGGGCAGTGAGCAGGATCTGGCCGATCTCTACGCGCTGATCCGCCGCTATGCGGATTCCAGCGAGACGCTGATCCACACGCTGTTCCCCGAATATGTGACGCATATGACGCGCGCAGGCACGTCGCTGCGGCCCAGCGAGATCGCCGGCCGCCCGGTGAGCTGGCGCAAGGACGACACCCGCCTGCACGTGGACTCGTTTCCGTCCAATCCGATGCTGGGCAAGCGCCTGCTGCGCGTGTTCCACAACATCGACCCCGCCGCGCCGCGTGTGTGGCGCGTGGGCGAGCCGTTCGCGGATTTCGCCGCCCGCTTCGTGCCGAAAACGCATGGCATGTGGCCGGGGCAGGCGTGGCTGATGAAGCAGCTCCACATCACCAAGCGCACGCGGTCCGAGTACGACCACCGCATGCTCCAGCTGCACGACCTGGCCAAGGCCGACCTGGATTACCAGAAGACCGTGCCGCAGCAGGAGTTCCAGTTCCCGCCCGGTGCGACCTGGATCGTGTTCAGCGACCAGCTGCTCCACGCCGCCATGCGCGGCCGGGCGATGATGGAGCAGACCATCTACCTCGACCCGGCAGCCATCAGCGACCACACCCACTCGCCCGAGGCGGTGCTGTCGCGCATGCTCGGCAAGCCGATGCTGGCGGCCTGAGCGCCGCCGATCGTCCCCGAGCGGACCCGATTCAGCGCAGCAACAGCTTCAGCATCGACGCGAAACGCTTGCCGTAAGGCGGCCGCAGCAGGCCGGCACCGTTCAGCCCGGCCTGATGGAACACCGGCTTGAGCTTGGAGAACGTCTCGAAGCCGGCCCGGCCGTGGTACACGCCCATGCCGCTCGGGCCCACGCCGCCGAAGGGCAGGTCGTCCTGGGCGATGTGGAACAGGGTGTCGTTAATGGTGACGCCGCCGGCCACGGTCTGGCGCATCACGTGGTCCACCACGTCGCGGCGACGGTCGAACAGATAGAGCGCCAGCGGCCGGGGCCGCGCATTGACGAAGCCGATGGCCTCGTCCACGGTGCGATAGGTCACCACGGGCAGCACCGGCCCGAAAATCTCCTCCTGCATCGCCATCACATCGCCGGGCACGTCCGTCAGCAGCACGGGCGGCAGGCGGCGCGCGTCGGCGTCCGGCGTGGCATCGGTCAGCGGCACCACGCCGGCGCCAGCCGCGCGCGCGGCGTCGATCATCGACACCAGCCGGCCAAAGTGGCGCGGGCTGATGATGCTGGTGTAGTCGGGGTTGCGGGCGAGGTCCGGATAGAGGMGGTTCACGCAGCGGCGCGCGGCCTCGGCAAAGCGGTCGCGCTGGTCCTCCGGCACCAGCACGTAGTCCGGGGCGATGCAGGTCTGGCCGGCGTTGAGCAGCTTGCCCACCACGATGCGCTCCACGGCGTGGTCGAAATCGGCATGGGGGCCGATGATGGCCGGCGACTTCCCGCCCAGCTCCAGCGTCACCGGCGTCAGGTTGGCGGCGGCGGCGCGCATCACGTGATGGCCGACGTGGGTCGAGCCGGTGAACAGCAGGTGGTCGAACGGCAGGGCGCTGAAGGTGGCGGCTACCTCGGCATCGCCGTTGATGACCGACACCTCATCCGGCGCGAAGGTGGCCTGCACCAGTTGGGCGAACAGGGCCGAGAACCGCGGCGTGTATTCGGACAGCTTGACCATGGCCCGGTTGCCGGCCACCAGCGCGCCAGTGAGCGGCCCCACGGTCAGGTAGAGCGGATAGTTCCACGGCACCACCACGCCCACCACGCCCAGCGGCTGCGGCATCAGGCGCGAGCGCCCCGGCAGGAACCACAGGCCGGTGCGGGCGCGGCGCTCGCGCATCCAGCGCCGGCCGTGCCGCAGTGCGTCATCGAGACCCGCCAGGCTCGGGAACACCTCCAGCAGCGCGGTTTCCTGCGGCGGCCGGTTGGTGAAGTCGGCGCTGATGGCGGCGGCGATGGCGTCGTGGTGGGTCTTCACCAGTTGCCGCAGCCGGCGCAGGCGGTCCGCGCGGATATCCCACGGCGGGGTCTGGTCATGCCGCGACGCCGCGCGCATGGCGTCGAACACCGATGACATGGCGGGAACTTCTCTCATCTGGCGGTCTCCTGGCTGTCCGAGGGGGCTGCATGGGAAGGGCGCAAGGCCCGCGCACCATCGCGCACCATAAGCCAGCCGCCCCGTTCCCGCAATGGAGGACGGCCCCCAAACGCCGCGTGCACCGGCCGCGGTCTTTTGCCGGTAGTCGCCCGGCTTCATTCCGCCGGCCCCAGCGCCTACACTGGATTTTCGCGGTGGCCCGGGGACACAGGCAGGCGAGGAGACAGATGGAAGCGATCTTTGACTATCTCGTCGTGGGGGCCGGCTCGGCCGGCTGCGCGCTCGCCGGCCGGCTGGCCGACAGCGGCACCGACTCCATCGGCCTGATCGAAACCGGCGGCCACGATCACCATGTGCTGGTGCGCACACCCGCCGGCTGCGGTGCGATGCTGCCGCGCGCCGGCCGCCGCAACTACGGCTACGAGACCGTGCCGCAGGCCGCGCTGGACGGCCGGTGCGGCTACCAGCCACGCGGCCGGGGCCTGGGCGGGTCATCGTCGATCAACGCCATGATCTATATGCGGGGCCGCCCGGCTGACTACGACGGCTGGGCCGCCGCCGGCTGTGACGGCTGGTCGTGGGACGACGTCCTGCCCGTTTTCCGCCGCGCCGAATGCAACGCCCGCGTGGCCGGTCACGACGACGATCCACTGCACGGCGGCACCGGCCCCCTGCACGTCAGCGACCTCTGTTCGCCCAACCCGTTCGGCCAGCATTTCCTCGATGCCGCCGAACTTGCCGGCCTGCCCCGCAATGACGATTTCAATGGCGACGAGCAGGAGGGCGCCGGCTGGTACCAGGTGACCCAGCACAACGGCGAGCGCTGGAACGCCGCGCGCGCCTACCTGCACGGCGGCAACGTGCGCGACCGCGCCTGCAACGGCGGGCGCTCGCACCTGCATGTGCTCACCGGCACGCAGGTGCTGCGGATCCTGTTCGAAGGGCGCCGCGCGGTGGGCGTGCTGGCCCGGCGCGATGGGGTGGAAGTGGTGCTGCGCGCGCGCCGCGAAGTCATCGTCAGCGCCGGCACGTTCGGCTCGCCGCAGTTGCTGATGGCGTCCGGCATCGGCCCGGCGGCGCATCTGCGCGGGCACGGCGTGGCCGTGGTGCACGACCTGCCCGGCGTGGGCGAGAACCTCCAGGACCATCTCGACATCATCCTGCACAAGCGCGTGGCGGCCACGGCGCTGTTCGGGATCTCGCTGGCCGGGGCCTGGCGGCTGCTGGCCGAGATGCGGCGCTACCGCCGCGAGAACGCCGGCATGATGACGTCGAATTTCGCCGAGGCGGGCGCCTTCGTGCGCAGCCGCCCGGACCTCGACGAGCCGGACCTGCAACTGCATTTCGTGGTGGGGATGGCGGACAACCACATGCGCCGCGTCAATCGCGGGCATGGTTATTCCTGCCATGTCTGCCTGCTGCGCCCGCGCAGCCGGGGCGTGGTGCGGCTGGTGTCGGCGGATATGCGCGAGGCGCCAGCCATCGATCCGCGCTATTTGTCCGATCCACAAGACATGGAAGGGATGGTCACCGGGCTGCGCATCGTGCGCGCCATTTTCGACCAGCCCCCGCTGGCCGCGTTTGGCGGCCGGGAGCTGTATTCGGCGGACCTGCGGCTCGATGGCAGCGACGATGACGCCGTGCGCGCGCTGATCCGCCGCCAGGCGGACACGATCTACCACCCCGTGGGCACCTGCCGCATGGGCATGGACCCGCTGGCGGTGGTGGACCCGCAGCTACGGGTGCGCGGCGTGGAGGGGCTGCGCGTGGTCGATGCGTCGATCATGCCGACGCTGGTCGGCGGCAACACCAACGCGCCCGCCATCATGATCGGCGAGCGCGCGCACGACCTGATCCGCTACGCGCCGCGCGTGACGCTGCGTATCCGCGAGTCGGTCGCTGGCGTGGCGGCGGACTGAAGCCGGTCGAACGTCAGCCGGCCATCCGGAACTGCCCCACGCAGTCGCGCAGCTTGCCGGCCTGCTCGTCCAGGGACTGGGCGGCGGCGGCGGCTTCCTCGACCAGCGCGGCGTTCTGCTGCGTGACCTGATCCATCTGGCCCACCGCGTGGCCCACCTGTTCGATGCCGGCGCTCTGCTCCTGCGAGGCAGCGGCGATCTMCGAGATGATGTCCGACACGCGCTTCACGGCCTGGCGGATCTCGGTCATCGTGCCGCCCACGCCGTGGGCCTGGGTCGAGCCGGTGCGCACGGTGTTCACCGAGGCCTCGATCAACTCCTTGATTTCCTTGGCGGCGCTGGACGAGCGCTGCGCCAGGCTGCGCACCTCGCCGGCCACGACCGCGAAGCCACGGCCCTGCTCGCCGGCGCGGGCGGCTTCCACGGCGGCGTTCAGCGCGAGGATGTTGGTCTGGAAGGCGATGCCCTCGATCAGGTTGGTGATCTCGGCGATGCGCTCGGAGCTGCCGCTGATGGCGCCCATCGTGTCCACCATCTGCTGCACGGCCTGGTTGCCGGCGTCGGCCACCTCGGCGGCGTTGGCCGCCAGCGAGCTGGCCTGGCGCGCGTTCTCGGCGTTCTGGCGCACGGTGGTGGTCAGTTCTTCCATGCTCGACGCGGTTTCCTCGAGCGACGCCGCCTGCTGCTCGGTGCGCGACGACAGGTCCACATTGCCGGCCGCGATCTGCCCGGCGGCCACGCCGACCGAATCGGTGGACTGGCGCACCTCGCGCAGGGTCTGCGCCACGCGCTCGATCAGCGCGTTGAAGGCGTGCGCGGTCTGGCCGATCTCGTCCATCCGCGCCACCGGCGCGCGATGGTCGAGGTCCAGCGTCTGGCTCACGTGCTCGAGCGTGCCCTGGATGTCGGCCAGGCTGTGCTTGATGCGCCGATAGAGCGACACGGCCATGAAGACGATGAAGCCCACCACGAGCGCGATGACGACCAGGAACAGCCGCACCACGTGGGTGTGCTGGGCCTTGTTCTCGGCCACGGCGGCGTCGCCCATCTTGGTGTTGTATTCGACGTGCGTGTCGATGGCCTTGCGAAGTGCTCGATACGACGCATTCAGCGTGCCGTCGGTCAGCATCTTCTGCGTGGCCGCGTAGTCGTTGTTATTGGAGCGGTCGAGGAAAGTGGCGAATTCGGCACGATACTGTTTCGCGGCCTCGCGGTCCGCCTCCAGCAGCTTGCGGTCGGCGTCGTCGGAGATGTCTTCGCGCTCATAGGTGGCGATGAGTTCGTCGAAACGTTTGCTGGACTTGTCGAGCGAGACCTCGGCCTCTTGCTTGGCGACGTTGTCGTCGGTCATCGCGTGGCGATGCAGCAACACGCGCATCGACGCCACGGCGTCATAGACGCCGTTCAGGTGCCGTACGCTGGCGAGCGTGTTGTCGTTGAAATATTCGAGGCGGTCTTCGGATCGATTGAGTTGCCAGATGCCGCCGAAGCCGACAGATATAAGGGCGAACACGGCGAGGGACAGCGTGAGAAGCAGGCGTTGACTGATATTCATGGGGTGTGGACGGCACATGCTTTGTCGCAGTGCTCGGAGTGGCGACTGGAATGCAGGCAGGCTCGTAGCCCGTCGCCTCAACGTTTACGGCGCCCCTCGCTACCCCTGAAGCGGCTTTTGATGCGCTGCGCCATTTTCTAGTGCGATTTCCGGACAAAAACGGGCAGTTCCGCCATCAAGCCGGCCACGCCCGATCCGCCACGCGCTGCAATGTGACGGAATCGGCATCCAGCGTGCCGAACACGCGCCCGTGCTGCCGCCCGAGCCGGCTGGCGACGAACAGTTCGGCCGATTCCGGGTCGGCATGCGCGATCATCAGCGCCGCCTGCGCGGTCAGCACCAGACCCTGTGCGAAGCGGCGCGCGCTCGCTTCGAGTTGATCGGCAGGCTCGCGCAGCATGCCCTGCAGCGAGGCCAACTCGGCACGCACCGCCGCATGGCCGTGGGAGAGGCGGGCGAGGTCCTGCAGCACGCGCGCGCCATCGTCGGGATTGCGTTGCAGGGCGCGCAGCACGTCCAGGCACATCACGTTGCCCGAGCCTTCCCAGATCGAATTGACCGGCGCCTCGCGGTAGAGCCGCGCCATCGGGCCTTCCTCGACATAGCCGTTGCCGCCCCAGACCTCCATGGCCTCACCAGTGGCTTCCAACGCACGTTTGCAGATCCAGAACTTGGCGGCCGGCGTGACCACGCGCTTCCACGCGGCGGCGAGCGGGTCGTCGTCGGCATGCTCGAAGGYGTGGGCGAGGGCCATCATCATCTGCGTGGCGGCCTCGGACTCCAGGGCGAGGTCGGCCAGCACGTTGCGCATCAGCGGCTGGTCGGCCAGCAGCTTGCCGAACGCCATGCGGTGGCGCGCGTGATGGAGCGACTGCACCAGCGCCGCGCGCAGCAGGGCCGCGCTGCCGATCACGCAGTCGAGCCGGGTGTTGGTGGCCATCTCGATGATGGTGGGGATGCCGCGGCCTTCCTCGCCGATMAGGATGCCCGTGGCGCCCCGGAACTCGACCTCGCTGCTCGCGTTGGAGCGGTTGCCGAGCTTGTCCTTGAGGCGCTGGATTTCGATCGGGTTCTTGCTGCCATCGTCACGGAAGCGTGGCACGAAGAAGCACGAGAGCGGCCCCTCGGGGCCACCCATGCGCGCCACGACCAGATGGGCGTCGCACATCGGCGCGGAGAAAAACCACTTGTGGCCCGTCAGCGCGTATTCGGCGCCCCGGCCCTCGCCGCGCATGGGCAGGGCGACGGTGGTGTTGGCGCGTACGTCGGAGCCGCCCTGCTTCTCGGTCATGCCMATGCCGATCATCACGGCGGTCTTGTCGCGCCAGGGCAGGTCGCGGGCGTCGTGCTCGGCGGCATAGAGCCGGGGTTCGAGGTCGCGGAACAGCGCGGGTTCCTTGCGCAGCACCGGAATGCTGGCCAGCGTCATGGTGGTGGGGCAGAGCGAGCCCGACTCCACCTGGGCCTGGAGGAAGTAGCCGGCCGTGCGCGCGGCCCAGGCGCCGGGGCGCGGCTGGGCGAAGGGCAGCGCCTGCAACTGCTGGCCGCGCAGCAGCCCGAGCAGGGCGTGCCAGGATGGATGGAAGGTCACCGCGTCGATGCGCTCGCCGGTGCGGCTGTGGGTGTGGAGTTCCGGCGTCAGGCGGTTGGCGTCGGCGGCCCAGGCCTGCACCTCAGGCTCCCCGAGCCGGGCGCCGAAGGCCCCGAGCGCGCCGGCGTGCCATCCGCCACCGAGCCGTTCCAGCGCGGCCCGCAGGCCGGGGTCGGTCTCGAACAGGTTGTAGCCGGAGAGGTCCGGCACCTGATTGAACACGGCGTGGGTCGCTGCGCTGGAATCGGACATGGCGGCTCCTGGAGATGGGGCGGGCTGCGTCGATGGTACGGCCGATGGTACGGCAACTGCCGCGTTCGGGAAACGCGCGCATTCCCCGGGCAAATGCGCTGGGACGTCCACATCGTCGGCCATCGTGCAGCGCAGCATTGGTCAGTCGATATCCAGTCGATACCATCATGCACGGCAGTCGCAACGAAATTCCGGGTGGCGCCGGGCGGGGGCTTGTGCTTAAATTCACCCCGTTGGATGAAACAGKGGTGCCGTACGGATGGGCCGTGCGGCTGAGAGAGTCCCTTCGAACCCGATCCGGCTAGTACCGGCGTGGGAAGTTTCACTGAATACCGAACAGCTCCTGTCCCGCAACGGGACCTCGCCGCCGGCTCTGCCGCGCAGCGGGCTCACAGGGCTCCTGGTTTCGTCCATCCCCCGCAAGAGAGAGGACGACACCCATGGCCCGCACTGCCCCCGCCGCATCGTTTGAATCGCTCGAGAGCGATCTCGACCAGAAATTCGCCTACCCGGCTTCCAGCAAGACCTACCTGACCGGCAGCCGTCCGGACCTGCGCGTGCCGCTGCGCACGATCCTGCAGACGTCMACGCGCACCGACAAGGGCGAGATGGCGAATCCGCCGATCCCCGTCTACGACACTTCGGGCCCGTACAGCGACCCGGACATCCATATCGACCTGAAGTCCGGCCTGCCCGGCGTGCGCACCCGCTGGATCGAGGAGCGCGGCGACACCGAGGTGCTGTCGGGCCTGTCGTCCGAATATGGCCGCGACCGCGCCAATGACCCGGCCACGGCGCACCTGCGCTTTGCCCAGCTGACCAACCCGCGCCGTGCCAAGGCGGGCGCCAATGTGTCGCAGATGCACTACGCGCGCCAGGGCATCATCACGGCGGAAATGGAATACGTGGCGCTGCGCGAGTCGCTGAACCTCCAGGCGCTCTACGACAAGCCCGAGTACAAGGCCCTGCTGCGCCAGCATCCGGGCAACGCGCTCGGCGCGAACCTGCCGCTGCGCCCCGAGGACATGACCCCGGAGTTCGTGCGCAAGGAAATCGCCGCCGGCCGCGCCATCATCCCCGCCAACATCAACCACACGGAACTGGAGCCGATGGCCATCGGCCGGAACTTCCGCGTCAAGATCAACGGCAACCTCGGCAATTCGGCCGTGACCTCCTCGCTGGCCGAGGAAGTKGAAAAGATGGTCTGGTCGATCCGCTGGGGCGCTGACACCATCATGGATCTGTCCACCGGCAAGCACATCCACGAGACGCGCGAGTGGATCCTGCGCAACTCGCCGGTGCCCATCGGCACGGTGCCGATCTACCAGGCGCTGGACAAGACCGGCGGCATCGCCGAGGACCTGACCTGGGAGATGTTCCGCGACACGCTGATCGAGCAGGCCGAGCAGGGCGTGGACTACTTCACGATCCACGCCGGCGTGCTGCTGCGCTACGTGCCGATGACGGCCGACCGCGTGACGGGCATCGTCTCGCGCGGCGGCTCGATCATGGCCAAGTGGTGCCTGGCGCACCACAAGGAAAACTTCCTGTACACGCACTTCGACGAGATCTGCGAAATCATGAAGGCCTACGACGTGTCGTTCAGCCTCGGCGACGGCCTGCGTCCGGGTTGCATCGCGGACTCCAACGACGACGCCCAGTTCGGCGAACTGCGCACCCTGGGCGAGCTGACCGCCAAGGCGTGGGAGCATGACGTGCAGGTGATGATCGAAGGCCCGGGCCACGTGCCGCTCCAGCGCATCCAGGCCAATATGGACGAGGAACTCAAGCACTGCTACGAGGCCCCGTTCTACACCCTCGGACCGCTGGTGACGGACATCGCCCCCGGCTACGACCACATCACCAGCGGCATCGGTGCGGCCAATATCGGCTGGATGGGCACGGCCATGCTGTGCTACGTCACGCCCAAGGAGCACCTGGGGTTGCCGGACAAGGAAGACGTGCGCGAGGGCATCATCACGTACAAGATTGCCGCCCACGCCGCCGACCTCGCCAAGGGCTGGCCGGGCGCGCAGCTGCGCGATAATGCGCTGTCCAAGGCCCGCTTCGAGTTCCGCTGGGAAGACCAGTTCAACCTGGGCCTCGATCCGGAGCGCGCGCGCTCGTTCCACGATGCCACGCTGCCGGCCGAGGGCGCCAAGATCGCGCATTTCTGCTCGATGTGCGGCCCGAAGTTCTGCTCGATGAAGATCACCCAGGAAGTGCGCGACTACGCGGCATCGCTGCCCGCAGCCGAGCGCGGCATGGAGGAGAAATCGATCGAGTTCGTGAAGTCCGGCTCGAAGATTTACTCGTAATTCAACTGGAGACCGCGCGGCGCCACCCCCACCCGGGCGCCCGCGGCGAATACACCCATGACAGCAGTAAAGTCCTTCGATGTCGCCATTCTTGGCGCCGGCCTGGCCGGGCGTTTGTGCGCCTGGCTGCTGGTGCGTGCCGGTGCCCGCGTGGCGCTGGTCGAGCGTGGCGGCCCCGACGGCACCGGCGCGGCCGCCCATGTGGCCGCCGCCATGCTTGCCCCGCTGGCCGAGTCGGCCATCGCGGAGCGGCGTATCGTCGATCTCGGCATGGCCAGCGTTGACCTGTGGCGTGCCTGGATCCAGGAATTGCCCGAGCCCGTGTTCTTCCAGGAAGACGGCACGCTGGTGGTCTGGCACGCGCGGGACCGCAGCGAGGTGTCGCTGTTCACGGGCCGCATGCGCGCCGTGGCGCCGCCGGAACTGGTGCGCGAGCGGCTGGCCGTGCTCGACGGCGCCGGCGTGGCTGCCGTGGAGCCGGAGCTGGCCGGGCGCTTCCCGCAGGGCCTGCTGCTCAAGGGCGAAGGCCAGCTGGACAACCGTGGCGCGCTGCGCGCGCTTCTCGACTGCGCGGTCAAGGAAGGCGTGCATTGCATCTGGGAGGCTGGCGATGTCGATATCGACCTGCTGCCCCAGTTCGACATCCGCGCCAACGTGGTGCTGGACTGCCGCGGCCTGGGCGCGCGCGACGCGTGGTGCGACCCAACGGCCGAGCCCGGCGTGGTCAAGCCCGGCCTGCGCGGCCTGCGCGGCGAGGTGGTGCGCGTGCACGCGCCCGACGTGAAGCTGCATCGGCCCATCCGCCTGCTGCATCCGCGCTACCCCATCTATATCGCGCCCAAGCCGAACGACCTGTACGTGATCGGCGCGACCGAAATCGAGAGCGAGGACGACTCGCCGATGAGCGTGCGTTCCGCGCTGGAACTGCTCTCGGCGGCGCACTCGCTGCACCCCGCGTTCGGCGAGGCCCGCGTGCTGGAGCTGAACGTGCAGCGCCGGCCCACGCGGCCGGACCACCTGCCGGCGATCCGYGTGGACCAGCAGGCGCGCGTGGTGCGTGTGAATGGCTTGTACCGGCATGGCTGGCTGATTGCGCCGGCCGTGACCGAGGCCGCCTGCGCCGTGGTGCGCGCGTTGCTGGCCGGCGACCCGGCCGCGCACGCGGTGCCGGCGTCGCTGCGCTGGCCGGGCCTGATCCAGTCCGTCGAGGAGCCCGCCCACGTGCGCGGCACGGCGGTGCCCGGATTGGGCAGCCTGCTGCATTAGGAACACGCCCAGAACCCGCCCAGATCATGGAAATTATGCTCAACGGCAAGCTGCTGAACCTGCCCGAGGCCGCCACGCTGGCGGACGCGGTGACAGCGGCTGCCATCGCGCCCCCGTTCGCCGCGGCGGTCAACGGCCAGTTCGTGCCGCGCACCGCCCATGCCGCCACGCCGCTTGCGGCGGGCGACCACATCGACCTCGTGCAACCCGTGACGGGAGGCTGATCCATCATGACTTTCGAACCCGCTGAAACCCTGCGCGACCCGTTCGTGCTCTATGGCGAATCCTTCGCCTCGCGCCTGCTGCTCGGCACGGCGCGCTATCCGTCGCCGGCCACGCTGCAGGCGGCCGTGGAAGCCAGCCGTCCCGCCATGATCACCGTGGCGCTGCGCCGCCAGAGCGCGGTGGGCGGCGGTGATGGCCAGACGCTCGGCGGCCAGGCGTTCTGGCAGATGCTGCGCGATCTGGGCGTGCCGGTGCTGCCGAATACCGCCGGCTGCTTCACGGCACAGGAAGTCATCACCACGGCGATGATGGCGCGCGAGGTCTTCGAGACCGACTGGATCAAGCTGGAACTGATCGGCGACGACTACACGCTTCAGCCGGACACGCTGAACATGCCCGCCGTGGCCGAGACGCTGATCAAGGAAGGTTTCAAGGTGCTGCCGTACTGCACCGAGGATCTGGTGCTGTGCCGCCGCCTGCTGGACGTGGGCTGCCAGGCGCTGATGCCGTGGGCTGCGCCGATCGGCACGGGCCGGGGCGCCGCCAATCCGCTGGCCATGCGCACGCTGCGCGACCGCCTGCCGGACACGCCGCTGATCGTCGATGCCGGGCTGGGCCTGCCGTCGCATGCGGCGCAGGTGCTGGAGTGGGGCTATGACGGCGTGCTGCTGAACACCGCCGTCGCACAGTCCGCCTACCCGGTGAACATGGCCCGCGCATTCGCGCTGGCCGTGGAGGCCGGCCGCACCGCCTATCTGGCCGGGCCGATGCCCGAGCGCGACGTGGCGCAGGCCAGCACGCCGGTGGTCGGCATGCCGTTCTGGCACGCCGAAGGCGCGGAGGACCGCGCATGACGCGCCCCGGCGTGGCCGCGGCCATCGATTCCGCGCTGTTCGACACCCTGGTCGCCCGCTTTGGCGCCACCTTCGGCCATGACGACGCCCCGTGGCGTGCATGGCCCATCGCCAACGCTCCGGCCGCGCCGGGCCGCCACGACGTGGTGCTGGCCGATGGCGAGGCCACGGCGGACGCCATCGCCCAATTGACCGCAGCCGGCGCGGTGCTGATCGAGACCGACCGCGAGGGCGGCCGCTGGATCGACACGGTGCGTTCGCCGATGGGCACCTGGGTGCTGGATGCCCCCGCCCAGGCCGATGACAACGATGGCGACACGCCGCACCCGCCAGCCTTCGTGGCCGTGCTGCTGGCGGCGCTGGCGCTGCACTTCCCGGCCCACGACGCGCTGTGCATCGCCCGCGCGTGGCAGCCGGGCCGCCAGGACTGGCCGACCGATTTCGCCCGCTTCCCACGCGTGCGCCACGCCGCGCTGGCCTCGCCCGACGCATCGCCCAACGCATCGCCCAAGCCCTTCGCGCCGTGCCCGCCGGACCTCGGCCTGTACGCGGTAGTGCCGAGCGCGGAGTGGATCGAGCGGCTGGTGCCGCTGGCCGTGCCGACCGTGCAGTTGCGTTTCAAGTCGGATGACGCGGCGGCGGTCAAGGCCGAAGTGGCCCGCGCCGCCAAGGCCGCCAAGGGGCAGGCATCGCGCCTGTTCATCAACGATCACTGGCGCGTGGCGCTCGACCACCATGCGGCGATGGGTGGCGACAGCGGCATCTACGGCATCCACCTGGGTCAGGAAGACCTCGACGAGGCCGATCTCGAGGCGATTCGCGCCTCCGGGCTGCGTCTGGGCGTGTCCACCCACGGCTACGCCGAGATGCTGCGCGTGGCCGCCATCGGCCCCAGCTATCTGGCGCTCGGGGCGATCTTCCCGACCACGACCAAGGTCATGCCGACCGCGCCGCAGGGCATGGGCCGCTTCCGGGCCTATGTGGCGCTGATGCAGCCGGTGGTGCCCGCGCTGGTGGGCATCGGCGGAGTGAACGGGAGCAATCTGCGCGAAGTGCTCGACGTGGGCGTCGGCAGCGCCGCCGTGGTGCGCGCGGTGACCGAGGCCAGCGACGTGCCGGCGGCGGTGGCCTCGCTCACCGCATTGTTTGGGCGCTGACCGCCCAGCCGGCTGGCACGGCCCCTGAAATCCGCATATCCTCTCCGCTCCACCGAACACAATGGATCGAGGTTCCGCCATACGGAACCCGGAGCAGAGAGGAAACAGCCGTGAACGAGATCAAGCCCGTCGCCCCTGGCACCCCGGAAAAGCCGTATTTCGGCATCGACATTCCGCTGATGCGG
Organism: Cupriavidus sp. 05T42; assembly: GCF_056396345.1. NCBI lineage: Bacteria > Pseudomonadati > Pseudomonadota > Betaproteobacteria > Burkholderiales > Burkholderiaceae > Cupriavidus > Cupriavidus sp. 05T42. The sequence continues at coordinate 80,041 of NZ_JBFTLH010000004.1, read as the reverse complement.
CATCTGGGCCTGCAGCCGGAACATATGGAAGAGGGGAAGTGCCGCACGCGCCTGCCGGCCAACCCGGCGCTCGTGAACAGCCGGGGCGATGTGCACGGCGGCACGCTGATGGCCGTGCTCGATTTCACGCTCAGCGGCGCGGCGCGGTCCTACTCKCCGCTCGACGTGGGCGTGATCACCATCGACATGTCCACGCACTTCCTGGCCGCCGCGCGCGGTGAACTGACCTTCGAGTCGCGCTGCATCCGGCGCGGCGCCAAGATCGCCTTCTGCGAAGGCGAGGCGCGTGACGCGGCCGGCACCGTGGTGTGCGTGGCCCGCGCCGCGTTCAAGCTCGTGCAGCTGGCCGGCGGCAACTAATCCTCCATCCGGCGGTACACCGCCAGGAAGCGCGCGCGCTCGGTGATGCCATAGTCGCCGGGCGCGTATTGCATCAGCCAGTCGCCGGCCTTGCCGGTCAGCACATCGCCGCCGGTCGAGCGCGCGATGGCGAACGGCACCGTCATCTCCTTCGCCAGCACCGGCACCGGCCGGTTGCGCCAGCCACCGCCGTCCACCGGCAGGTAGCGCGCGTCGAAGCGGTCGCGCGAGACCACCCAGCGGTCGCCCGTGGCGCCGGTCACGATGGCGTCGCCGGGCTGGTAGCGGTTGGGGCCTTCCCGGCTCACCAGCTCGCCGGGCTCTGCGGCAAACGTCACCTGGACGACTTCCTCCTTGATATAGCGGGCCGCGGCCGGATCGGTGCGCAGGTCGATATCGCTCAAAGTCTGCATGGTCGGACCTCAACCCAGCGCGCGCGGCGCGAAGGCATGGTTCAGCGGGCCGTTCCCGGCCCCGATGCGCAGCCGGGCCCCGGCGGCGATGGCCTGCGCCACGTAGTCCAGCGCGGTGCTGATGGCGTCGGCCAGTGCGTCGCCACGGGCCAGTTGCGCGGCGATGGCGGCCGCCAGCGTGCAGCCGGTGCCGTGCAGGTTCGGCGTGTCGATGCGCGGATGGGTGAACACGCGCACCGTGCCATCGGCCAGCATCAGCAGGTCGTCGAGCCCCCGGCCGTGCGGGCCATCGTCCCGATCATCTTCCAGATGGCCGCCCTTGAGCAGCACGGCCTGGCAGCCTAGCGCGAGCAGGTCGGCGGCAGCGGTCTCCATGTCCGCGCGGCGCGCGATGCGGCGGCCGAGCAGGTAGGAGGCTTCCGGCAGGTTGGGCGTGACCACCAGCGCGCGCGGGAACAGCAGCCGCACCATGGCCTGGCTGGTGGCGTCGTCCGAGAGCGTGGCGCCAGACGTGGAAATCATCACCGGGTCCACCACCAGTTGGCGGATACCGTGGCGGTCCACCGCATCGGCCACGGCCTCGACGATGGCGGCCGTGCCGAGCATGCCGGTCTTGGCCGCGTCCACGCCGATGTCCGTGGCGACGGCATCGATCTGGGCGGCCACCATGTCGGCCGGAATGGCGTGCACGCCGGTCACGCCGAGCGTGTTCTGCGCCGTGATGGCGGTAATCGCGCTCATGCCGAAGCAGCCGAGTGCGCTGAAAGTCTTCAGGTCGGCCTGGATGCCGGCACCGCCGCCGGAGTCGGAACCGGCGATGGTCAGCGTGCGGGGTGGCGTGGAAAGCATGTGGGCGGGCAGGATGGCAGGGAGGCTGGAAGAGGAATAGACGGGAAAAAAGTCCGTTTCTCGCGCCGCAGGCGCGGACAGGCACGCTACAATACCGCCACTCCGAGGAGCGTTGCAACGGATGGCCCTCATCCGCCAGGCTCGGAATGTTTCAACGGCGCTCGCTGATCCGTGGTCCGCACGGAGGCGAGTCGACCTATCCGCCCGTTCCGCAATTCGCGCGGGATGCGGCCGTTGTCCCCCCTCGTCACCTGCGTGCCACTCTTCACCGGAGTGAAACATGAACGCTGTGACCGAACTCAAGCAAGACTACCTCGTGGCCGATATCGGCCTGGCCGGCTGGGGCCGCAAGGAAATCGCCATCGCCGAGACCGAAATGCCGGGTCTGATGGCCATCCGTGACGAATTCGCCGCCGCGCAGCCGCTCAAGGGCGCCCGCATCGCCGGTTCGCTGCACATGACCATCCAGACCGCCGTGCTGATCGAGACGCTGGTGGCACTGGGCGCCGACGTGCGCTGGGCCTCGTGCAACATCTTCTCGACGCAGGACCACGCCGCCGCCGCCATCGCCGCGTCCGGCGTGCCGGTTTTCGCGTTCAAGGGCGAGTCGCTCAAGGAATACTGGGACTTCACGCACCGCATCTTCGACTGGACCGACGGCAGCACGCCGAACATGATCCTGGACGACGGCGGCGACGCCACGCTGCTGCTGCACCTGGGCGCCCGTGCCGAGAAGGACGCGTCGCTGATCGCCAAGCCGACCAGCGAGGAAGAAACCTACCTGTTCGCCGCCATCAAGGAAAAGCTGGCCAAGGACCCGAGCTGGTACAGCCGTAACCTGGCCGCCATCCGTGGCGTGACGGAGGAAACCACCACCGGCGTGCACCGCCTGTACCAGATGGCACAGCGCGGCGAACTGAAGTTCCCGGCCATCAACGTGAACGACTCGGTGACCAAGAGCAAGTTCGACAACMTGTACKGTTGCCGGGAATCGCTCGTGGACGGCATCAAGCGTGCCACGGACGTGATGATCGCCGGCAAGGTGGCCGTGGTGGCTGGCTACGGTGACGTGGGCAAGGGCAGCGCCCAGGCCCTGCGCGCGCTGTCGGCCCAGGTCTGGGTGACCGAGATCGACCCGATCTGCGCGCTCCAGGCTGCCATGGAAGGCTACCGCGTGGTGACCATGGACTACGCCGCCGAGCACGGCGACATCTTCGTCACCTGCACCGGCAACTACCACGTCATCACGCACGACCACATGGCCAAGATGAAGGACCAGGCCATCGTCTGCAACATCGGTCACTTCGACAACGAGATCGACATCGCCTCGGTGGAAAAGTACCAGTGGGACGAGATCAAGCCGCAGGTGGACCACGTGGTGTTCCCGGACGGCAAGAAGATCATCCTGCTGGCCAAGGGCCGCCTGGTGAACCTGGGCTGCGCCACGGGCCACCCGTCGTACGTGATGAGCAGCTCGTTCGCCAACCAGACCATCGCCCAGATCGAACTGTGGGCCGAGCGTGACACCGGCAAGTACCCGGTGGGCGTGTACACCCTGCCGAAGCACCTGGACGAGAAGGTCGCGCGCCTGCAGCTGAAGAAGCTGAACGCGCAGCTGACCGAGCTGACCGAGCAGCAGGCCGCGTACATCGGCGTGCAGAAGCAAGGCCCGTACAAGGCTGACCACTACCGCTATTGATCGGCGGGAGGTGTCCCCCCCCTCTCCCGTTCGCGGGGGAGGGGGGAAATCGACAGGCAACCTGGAAAAGGAGTCGCAATGAGACTGTTGGCCGTTTGGATCATCAATGCCGCCTCGCTGTTCCTGGTCGGAAGCGTCATCTCCGGCATCTCGCTGGGCGGGTTCGGCTCGGCGATGATCGCCGCGCTGGTGCTGGGCCTCGTCAACACGCTGATCCGGCCCATCCTGGTCATTCTGACGCTGCCGGTCACGCTGCTGACGCTGGGCCTGTTCATCTTCGTCATCAACGCGCTGCTGTTCCTGTTCGTCGGCAACCTGCTGTCGGGCTTCGTGGTGCAGGGCTTCGGCGCCGCGCTGCTGGGCTCCATCCTGTACAGCGTGATCTCGTGGGTGCTGTCGAGCCTGTTGCTCGGCGACCGCGACTGAGACTTTATTCGCATGACAGACCGCTACTACAGCTTCGAATTCTTCCCGCCGAAGACGGCGGAAGGCACGGAGAAACTGCGCAACACGCGCGCGCAGCTGGCTCCGCTGCAACCCAAGTACATCTCGGTGACGTTCGGCGCCGGCGGCACCACGCAGCAGGGCACGCTGGACGCCGTGCTGGAGATCCAGCGTGATGGCATCGAGGCCGCGCCGCACCTTTCGTGCGTGGGTTCCACGCGCGACAGCATCCGCCAGATCCTGAAGACGTACCGCGACGGCGGCATCCGCCATGTCGTGGCGCTGCGGGGCGACATGCCGTCCGGCATGGGCGAAATCGGCGAATTCCGATACGCCAACGAACTCGTGGAATTCATCCGCGCCGAGACCGGCGACTGGTTCCACATCGAGGTGGCGGCGTACCCCGAGTACCACCCGCAGGCGAAGTCGCCGCGCCACGACCTCGACAATTTCGTCCGCAAGGTCCGCGCGGGCGCCGATTCGGCGATCACGCAGTACTTTTACAACGCCGACGCCTACTTCCGTTTCGTCGACGAAGTGCGCGCGCTGGGCGTGGACGTACCGATCGTGCCGGGCATCATGCCGATCACGAACTACTCGCAGCTGATGCGTTTTTCGGAAATGTGCGGTGCCGAAGTGCCGCGCTGGGTGGCCAAGCGGCTGGAGTCGTTCGGCGACGACCGGGAGTCCATCCGCGCGTTCGGCCTGGACGTGGTGACCGGGCTCTGCGACCGCCTGCTGGCCGCCGGCGTGCCGGGCCTGCACTTCTACACGCTCAACGCCGCCGGCGCCACCAAGGCGGTCTGGGAACGGCTGAAGCTGTAACTTCCATCGGACGGGGTCATGGGGGCATACTGCGCCCCATGGTTCCCGCCACCGTCACCGCCACCTTCCGCTTCTACGAGGAGCTGAACGATTTCCTGGCGCGCACCCGACGCCACCAGGACATCGTCGTGCCCTGCGCCCGCGCGGCCACGGTCAAGCACATGATCGAGGCGCTCGGCGTGCCGCACACCGAGGTGGAGTTGATCCTGGTCAATGGCGAATCGGTGGCATTCGACCGCCCCGTGCAGGACGGCGACCGCGTGGCCGTCTATCCCACCTTCGAAGCCTTCGACATCTCGCCCCTGCTCCGCGTGCGCGATCAGCCACTGCGCGAGACCCGTTTCGTTGCCGATGCCCATCTGGGCGGCCTGGCGCACCTGCTGCGCATGACCGGCTTCGATACCCTCTACGACAACCATTTCGAAGACAGCGAGATCGCGCGGATTGCCGCCGAGGAGGGCCGCATCGTGCTCACGCGCGACCGCGAACTGCTCAAGCGGCGCGGCGTGACGCACGGCTGCTATGTACGGGCGATCAAGTCGGCGCTCCAGGTGCGCGAGGTCTTCCGGCGGCTCGACCTGGCCCGCAGTGCGCGTCCGTTCTCGCTGTGCCTGGACTGCAATGTGCCACTGCATCGGATCGACAAGTCGGAAGTGGACGGCCGCGTACCCGAGGGCGTGCTGGCGCGGCACACGCGCTTTGTCACCTGCCCGCACTGCCGGCGGGTGTTCTGGGAGGGGTCGCACTGGCGCAAGATGCGTGCGCTGGTGGACGAATTGCTAGCCGAGGAGAACGCTTAGAACGCGCCGCCTTCGGTGACGATCCAGTCCATCGGCAGGTCGTGTGGCTGGGCCTGCAAGGGAATCTCGCAGGCCGCGAAGCCGATGCCGATGGACACCGGCGTTTCTGCGAGGGCCGCCAGCGTGCGGTCGTAGAAGCCGCCGCCGTAGCCGAGGCGGAACTTATCGCGGCTGAAACCGACACAGGGAATGAGCAGCGCGTCGGGCAACACGGCCTCGGTGCCATCGGGCACGGGAATGTCGTAGTGGCCGGCGCGCATTGTCGTCTCGGGCGTCCAGGCGTGGAAGTCCAGCGGCGTGCCGGGGCGGGTGACCACCGGCAGCGCGGCCTGGCGGCCCGGCATGCCGGCCAGCCATTGCACGATGACGGCGCGTGCGTCGAATTCGCCCTGGATCGGCCAATAGAAGCCCACGCGTCGCGCGCCCAGGCGTTCGAGCAGGGGCGCCAGGGCGGCACCGATGCGCGCGTCGGCCTCGGCGCGATCCGACAGGCCGGCGCGCAGCGCGAGCAGTCGCCGGCGCAGCGCGCGGCGCTCTTCGAGGAATGGCAGGTTTTCTGCCCCGTTGTCTGGGGCCTGTTCAGGCTGCATGGCGTGCAATAATGGCCGGCACCGCGATCGATCGATGGATCGACATCCGAATACCAACACGCGCGGGGCGCGACCGGGTACCCCGGCGCCGCGCGCGGACCAACAAGGGATAGCAAGAATGCCGAAGGGAGTATATCTGCGCCGTGCGCAACGCGCCGCGTGGCTGGCAGGACTGGGGGCGTTGACAGGTGCATTGCTGGCCACGCCGGCCTACGCCCAGAAGCGCCCGGCGCCGCAGCCGGCCGCGCTGACCATCCCCAGCAATCCGGACGATGCCTTTGTCGCGCTGCGCGAGGCTGCCCGCAAGAACGATGTGGACCGCACGGCCGCCATCTCGGCCACGCTGGTCGACTATCCGATTCCGTCGTATGTGGAGTATTTCCGCATCAAGCCGCAGCTGTTCGATGCCAGCGGCCTGGCCCGCATCGACGCGCCCGACGAGCAGGTGCGCGTGTTCCTGAAGCGTTACCAGGGCGAGGCGATTGCCGACCGCATGCGCAATGACTGGCTGCTGGTGCTGGGCAAGAAGCGCGACTGGGCCAACTTCGACGTCGAATACCCACAGTTCGTGCTGAAGGACGACACGCAGGTGGAGTGCTACGCGCTGTTGTCGAGTGCGCTCAAGGGCAAGAACGTGGCCGCCGATTCGCGCGCGGTGCTGGCGGACCCGCGCTATTACGGCGAGGGCTGCGTCGACCTGATCAGCTATCTGGCGCAGAGCCAGCAGATCCAGCGCAGCGACGTGGCGTTCCAGGCACGCCAGGCGCTCGAACTGAATTTCACGACGCTGGCGGCAAGGATCGCCGCGACCGTGCCCGATGCACGGGTCGATAGCGACACGCTGGCCACCGTCGTCAAGATGGCCCGCAACGATCCGGCCCAGGCTGCGGCCTACCTGACCGCCTCGGGCGGCACGCTGTCGCGCGACGAGCAGGGCGCCGGCTGGGGCGTGATCGGCCAGTACGCGGCCAAGAAGCTGATGCCCGAGGCCGCCGGCTACTACAAGAACCAGATGACGTTGGGCGGCAACCAGTGGCTGTCCGATGAATCGCAGGAATGGCGCGTGCGCGCCGCGCTGCGCCAGGGCGACTGGAAGCAGGTGCGCCAGGCTGTGGAGCTGATGCGCCCCGAGATGCGCGCCAAGGACCCGGCGTGGATCTACTGGTACGCCCGCGCGCTCAAGGCCGATGGCCGCACCGCGGACGCGCAGACGCAGTTCCAGACCATCGCTGGCCAGTTCAACTTCTACGGCCAGCTTGCCACCKAGGAACTCGGCAACCGCATCACGCTGCCGCCGCGCACCACGGTCTCCGATGCCGAGGCGATGGCCATGCGCACGCGGCCCGGCTTCGTGCGCGCGCAGAAGTTCTATGACCTGAACCTGCGTTTCGAAGGCAATCGCGAGTGGAACTGGGAGCTGCGCAGCATGAGCGACCGCGAACTGCTGGCCGCCGCCGAGTACGCGCGCAAGATCGAACTGCTCGACCGCACCGTCAACACGGCCGACCGCACCAAGGCGGAGCACGATTTCTCGCTGCGTTTCGTCATGCCGTACCGGGACATCATGCAGCGGGCCACCGACGACGTGGGCCTGGACATGGCCTGGGCCTATGGCCTGATCCGCCAGGAATCGCGTTTCATCATGAACGCGCGCTCGTCGGCCGGCGCGCATGGCCTGATGCAGGTGATGCCGGCCACGGCCAAGTTCGTGGCGCGCAAGATCGGCATGACCGACTTCTCGCCGTCGATGATGAGTGACCCCAATATCAACATCCTGCTCGGTACAAATTACATGAGCATGGTGCTGACGGACCTGGACAGCTCGTGGACGCTGGCCTCGGCGGGCTACAACGCTGGCCCGGGACGGCCCAAGAGCTGGCGCAGCAGCCTCTCCCGGCCGGTAGAAGGCGCGATCTTTGCAGAGACGATTCCGTTCACGGAAACGCGAACTTATGTCAAGAATGTGCTTTCCAACGCTACGTACTATGCTGCATTGATGAGCGGCCGGCCCCAGTCTCTCAAAGACCGCCTGGGAACGGTCGCGCCGTCCTCGGTCACGACCACCAGCCTGCCTTGATGTAGCGGGGCCAGCAGGAGGCGCCGTGACTCCGGGCGCGCATCGAGAGATGCCAGCGTTACGTGACCGTCACGGAGCCCACCATGCTGACCAGTAATGTCCTCGTGATCGGTGGCGCCGGATTCATCGGCAGCCACCTCGTCTCCCGCCTTGCCGGCGCGGCCTCCGCCTCAGGGGTGCCGCGCAATCCCGCCACCAATCCCGACAGTCCCATCGCGCCAGAGCGCATCCTGGTGGGCTCGCGTCGTGCCGAGCACGCCCAGCACCTGTTGCTGCTGCCGCGCGTGGAAGTCTGCGAACTGGGCCTGGCCGACGCCGCCGCGCTGGACGACGCCATTGGCTCGGTCGGCGTGGACGGCATCGTCGTCAATCTCGTCGGCGTACTGCATGGCGACCGGGGCGACCCATATGGCCCCCAGTTCGCCGCCGCGCACGTAGACCTGCCGCGCCAGATCGTGGCCTCCTGCCAGCGCACCGGCGTTCGCCGGCTGATCCATATGAGCGCGCTCGGCGCGGACGCGCAGGGGCCGTCGATGTACCTGCGCAGCAAGGGCGAGGGCGAGCGCATGGTGCGCGAGAGCGGGCTCGACTGGACCGTCATGCGGCCGTCGGTCGTGTTCGGCCCGGACGACCACTTCCTGAACCTGTTCGCCCAGATGCAGCAGATGGCCCCCGTGGTGCCGCTGGCCTGCGCCCAGGCGCGCTTCCAGCCCGTGTTCGTGATGGATGTGGTGGAGGCCTTCCTGCGCGCGATGGTCAACCCGGCTACGGTCGGCCAGGTCTACGAGGTGGGTGGGCCGCAGGTCTACACGCTCGAGGAACTGGTGCGCTTCGCCGGGCGGGCGTCGGGCCATCCGCGCCCGGTCATCGCGCTGCCCGATGCGCTGGCGCGCGTGCAGGCGGCCGTGCTCGAACACATGCCCGGCGGCCCGGTCATGTCGCGCGACAACCTCGACTCGATGCGCCTGGACAACGTGCTGCACGCGCCGATGTCGGCCGAACTCGGCCTGGAACCGGCTAGCCTGGAGTCCGTGATGACCGATGTGCTGGGTGGCCGCAACCGCGAGGCGGCGCTCCAGGCCATGCGGGAGAGCGTGCACCGCTGACCCCCAACATCGCTCCCTCTGACGCCGATGTGACTTGCGCTCACAGCCTTGCGAGCGCAATTCATTTGGAGGCGGCGCGGCCCACTCGCTAGAATCATCGGTTMAGGCCATTTTCCCTCCCCCCCGCCCCCCAAGGAATCGCGATGAAACTCGTCATCGGCAACAAGAACTACTCGTCCTGGTCGCTGCGCCCCTGGCTGCTGCTGCGCCAGGCTGGCATCGCGTTCGAGGAGATTCCCGTGCGGCTGGGCACGCCCGGCTTCACGGCGCAGATCGCCCAGTACTCGCCGGCCGGCAAGGTGCCGACGCTGGTGGATGGCGACGTCACGGTCTGGGATTCGCTGTCGATCTCGGAATACCTGGCCGAACGTTTCCCCGAGAAGGCGCTCTGGCCGGCTGACCCCGCCGCGCGCGCGCTGGCACGTTCGGTCTGCGCCGAGATGCATTCGGGCTTCGCCAACGTGCGCAACCAGTTGCCGATGAACGTGACTGCCGTGCTGCCCGGCTGCGGCTGGAACGTGGCCGTGCAGCGCGAGGTGGAGCGCATCGCCACGATCTGGACCGACCTGCGCACACGCTTCGGCGCCGAGGGCCCGTTCCTGTTCGGCACCTTCTCGGTGGCGGACGCGTTCTACGCGCCCGTGGTCTCGCGCTTCGCCACCTACGGCATCCACCTGCCCGAGACGGCCAAGCAATACGCCGATTTCATCCTCGCGCTGCCGGCCATGCAAGAATGGATCGCCGCCGCGCGCGAGGAACGCGATTTCCTGGCCGACGACGAGCCGTACCGCACCGTGCCGGACCATCCGGACGCCATCGTCATCCATCACTAGGAATTTCATGCAGGTCTATGCCGTGGGCGGCGCCATCCGCGACCAGTTGCTGGGCAAGCCGAGCCAGGACCGCGACTACGTGGTCGTCGGCGCCACGCCGGCCGAGATGGAGGCGGCCGGCTACAAGCCCGTGGGCAAGGACTTCCCGGTCTTCCTGCATCCGCGCACCAAGGAGGAGTACGCCCTCGCGCGTACCGAACGCAAGACGGCGGCGGGCTACAAGGGCTTCGCGTTCTACTGCGCGCCCGACGTCACGCTCGAGGATGATCTGGTCCGGCGCGACCTGACCGTCAACGCGATGGCGCAGGCCGTGGACGATGCCGGCCAGCTCGTCGGGCCGATCATCGACCCGTACGGCGGCCAGCGCGATCTGGACGCGCGGCTGTTCCGTCATGTCTCCGATGCCTTCGCCGAAGACCCGGTGCGCATCCTGCGCGCGGCGCGTTTCGCGGCGCGCTTCCATGACTTCTCCGTGGCGCCCGAGACCGTGGCGCTGATGCGCGCGATGGTCGAGGCGGGCGAGGTCGACGCGCTGGTGCCGGAGCGGGTGTGGCAGGAGCTGGCGCGCGGGCTGATGGAGGCGAAGCCGTCGCGGATGTTCGACGTGCTGCGCGAATGTGGCGCGCTGGCGCGGCTGCTGCCCGAGCTGGACCGGCTCTGGGGCGTGCCGCAGCGCGCCGAGTATCACCCCGAGGTGGATACGGGCGTGCACGTGATGATGGTGGTCGATCATGCAGCCGCGACCGGCGCGTCGCTGCCGATCCGCTTCGCGGCACTGGTCCACGACCTCGGCAAGGGCACCACGCCGGCAGACGTGCTGCCGCGCCACATCGGCCATGAACAGCGCAGCGTGAAGCTGCTCGAAGCGGTCTGCGAGCGGCTGCGCGTGCCGAACGACTGCCGCGACCTGGCGGTGCTGGTGGCGCGCGAGCACGGCAACATCCATCGATCGATGGAATTCGGCGCCGCCGCGCTGACCCGGCTGGTGGAGCGCTGCGACGCGCTGCGCAAGCCGGACCGCTTCGCGGAGGCCCTGAAGGCCTGCGAGGCCGACGCGCGTGGTCGGCTAGGTTTCGAGGATCGGGATTATCCGCAGACCGAACGCCTGATGGCGGCACGGGCAGCGGCGGCCTCGGTCGATGCCGGCGCCATCGCCAAGGCCTGCGCGGACCGGCCGGACCTGATCAAGGAACGCGTGCACAAGGCCCGCATCGCGGCGGTGGCGGAGAAGCTGGGGCTGGGCGCGGAGCCCGACTGAAGGGCTACGCCTACAGCAGCTTCCCAATCGCCAGCGCGATCAGCGACAGCAGGATGGTCGAGGCGAACGGCAGCACGTACTCGCGCTTGAACAGCCGGAAGCGCACGTCGCCGGGCAGCCTGCCCAGGCCGATCTTCTGCAGCCACGGCAGCGAGGCCGACAGCACGATCACGCAGAGGAAGATGGTGAATGTCCAGCGCAGCATGGCGGCTGTTCCTCAGAGTGCGTGAACGCGGTCGCCGCGTGCGAAGCCTGCCAGCGGCAGCGCGTCGTCCAGACCGCGCGTCAGCACGATCACCTTGAACAGCTCGCCCATCTCGGCCTCGGACAGCAGCTTCTGCACCGCGTTGGCATGGGGCAGGAAGGCGCGGGCGTCGGTCGGGTCCAGCTCCATCAGCAACTCGGTGATCCCGGCGTTCATCAGGAAGCGCGCCTGCGAGGCGAAGCCGGCCACGGACAGCCCGGCGTCCACCGCCGCCTCGGCGATGCCGGTGAAATTGACGTGCGCGGTGATGTCCTGCAGCCCGGGATACAGGAACGGATCGGGGTGCGCGTGGTGGCGGTAGTGGCACATCAGCGTGCCTTCGGCGCGCTGCGGATGGTAGTACTCGGCCGCCGGGAAGCCATAGTCGATGAAGAACGCCGCGCCGCGCGTCAGCATGGCGCCCACCGCCCGCGTGAAGCCTTCGGCCTCGGCATGGGTCTCGGTGACCATGTCGTGGTCGCCCGGCAGCGCGCGTAGCGCGTCGGGGACGGCGTTGTCTGCCAGCGGACGGTCCTCGAACGTGAACTTCCCGTCGGCTAGCGCCACGCCGCGCTCGTGCCAGCGGCCGTCCAGGCGCGCGAACAGGCGCACTGGCATGGCGTCCAGCACCTCGTTGCCGACGATGACCCCTTCGAACTGCGCGGGAAGCTCGTCCAGCCACTGCACGCGACTAGCCAGGTGCGGCGCGCGGGCGGCCAGCGTTTCCTGCTGGCGTACGCGCAGCTCGCCCGACAATTCGACGATCTGGTAGGTCTCGGGCAGCGCACCTTCGGTTTCCAGGGCGAGCAGCAGGTCCGCCGCGAGGCGGCCCGTGCCGGCGCCGAATTCGAGCACGCGCGGCAGGTCCAGGGCGATCAGCGGTGCGAACTGGCGGGCCAGCGTGCGGGCGAAGAAGGGGGTCAACTCGGGGGCGGTGATGAAGTCGCTGCCGTCCCGGGCATCGCGGCCGAACTTGGCGGCGCCGCCACTGTAATAGCCGAGCCGGGGGGCGTAGAGCGCCAGCGCCATGTAGCGATCGAAGCCGATCCAGCCGCCGGCGGCCTCGATGGCGTCGCCAATACAGGTGGTCAGGGCCGCGGAGGCGTCCAGCGCGTCGGCGGGGGGAAGGGGTAGACTAGCGACTTTCTGCATACCGCGAATTGTAGCAATGCCAGATTCCCTGACTGCTGGCGCCTCCGGCGCCCACCCTGCCGCCGCGCGCGGCGTCGCCCTCGTGACCGGCGGCGCGCGCCGCCTGGGCCGTGCCATCGCGCTGGAACTTGCCACGCGAGGCTGGGACGTGGCGATCCACTGCAATCGCTCGCGCGACGAAGCCGAGACGCTCGCCACGCAGATCCGCGGCCTGGGCCGCCGCGCCGCCGTGCTGCAGGCCGACCTGTCCGACGAAGCCGCTACCAGCAAGCTGGTCGCGGCCTGCGCCGACGCGCTGGGCGTACCGACCTGCCTGGTCAACAACGCCTCGCTGTTCCAGTACGACGTGGCGACGAGCTTCTCCTACGCCTCGCTCGACACCCATATGCGCACCAACGTGGCCGCGCCGCTGCTGCTGGCGCGTGAGATGCACAAGGCGCTTGGCGCCGATGGCAACCAGACCGCCCAGCGCGGCGTGGTGATCAACCTGCTCGACCAGAAGCTCAACAACCTGAATCCGGACTTCCTGTCGTACACGCTGTCCAAGGCCGCGCTGCAGACCGCCACGGTGCAGCTGGCCCAGGCGCTGGCGCCCCGGCTGCGGGTGGTGGGCGTGGCGCCCGGCATCACGCTGGTGTCCGGCGACCAGTCCGACCCCGGTTTCGTCCGCGCGCACGGCATGACGCCGCTGGGCAAGTCGTCCACGCCGGACGACATCGCCCAGGCCGTGGCCTACCTCGCTGGCGCCCACGCCGTGACCGGTACCACCCTGTATGTCGATGGCGGCCAGCACCTGATGCCGCTGGCCCGCGACGTGATGTTCCTGACCGAGTGATCCCAATCCCCGGTCGTTTTTAAGCATTTTCCGATTTACCGCAGCACCTGCCCGACGCCCCACCATKACCTTCGCCGCGCTTTCCCACCCCAGCCTGCAAGGCTGCCGCCGCATGTTCCTGCGCAACTATGAAGTGCAGATCAATATCGGCGTGCACGAATTCGAGAAGAAGGGCGAGCAGCGCGTGCTGGTCAATATCGACCTGTTCGTGCCGCTGGACCAGAGCACGCCGCAGGCCGACAAGCTCGAGGAAGTGGTGGACTACGACTTCATGCGCAGTACCGTGGCCGCGCGCATGGCCCAGGGCCACATCCACCTGCAGGAAACCCTGTGCGATGACGTGGCACGTGCCATGCTGAAGCATCCGAAGGTGCGCGCGGTGCGCGTTTCCACGGAAAAGCCCGATGTCTACCCGGACTGCGATTCGGTCGGCGTCGAGGTGTTCCACGTCAAGTAGAATACGGGCCCGTCCGACAGGGCCATCCGACGGGCTTCCCAAGGCCCGCGCCCCGCATCAGGTATGTCTTATGAGTCACTCCGCTAACTTCTATCGCCTCGAAACCCGCCTTCAGTCGCTGGCCGGCAAAGCCATCGGCGACTTCGGCATGATCGAGGACGGCGACACTGTGCTGGTCTGCATGAGTGGCGGGAAGGACTCGTACACCATGCTGTCGGTCCTGATGGCGCTCCAGAAGCGCGCGCCGATCCACTTCAAGCTGATCGCGATGAACCTGGACCAGAAGCAGCCAGGTTTCCCGGAACACATCCTGCCCGAGTACCTGAAGTCCACCGGCGTGGAATATGTGATCGTCGAGGCGGATACGTATTCGATCGTCAAGGAGAAGGTGCCCGAGGGCAAGACCACCTGCTCGCTGTGCTCGCGGCTGCGCCGGGGCGTGATCTACCGCACGGCCAAGGAGCTGGGCGCCAACAAGATCGCGCTGGGGCACCATCGGGACGACATCGTCCAGACCTTCTTCCTGAACATGTTCTTCGGCGGGAAGATGAAGGCGATGCCGCCCAAGCTGTCGACCGATGACGGCCAGCACATCGTGATCCGGCCGCTGGCGTATTGCGCGGAAAAGGACATTGCGTCCTACGCGCGGGCGATGGCCTACCCGATCATCCCCTGCAACCTGTGCGGCTCGCAGGAGAACCTGCAGCGCAAGAAGGTCAGCGAGATGCTGCAGGGTTGGGAGCGCGAGAACCCGGGCCGCATCGACAATATCTTCGCGTCGCTGCGCAACGTGGTGCCGTCCCACCTGGCCGATACCKACCTGTTCCCGTTCACCGGGCTGGCCACCGGCCTGGCCAAGGTGGACGAGGCCTCGCTGTTCGGCGAGACCACCTTCACCCAGCAGGCGCTGACCTTCACCGGCAGCGCCGAGCCGAACCGGATGGAGTTCGTCCGCTTCGACAAGCTGGCCGAGAAGGCCGATCAAGCCGACAACCAGCCCACCCCTCTTATTTAGACGCCTGCGACGGGCCTGCCTCGCGCATCAGCGAGCGGGTATCGTCGATCCATTTCTGGAAACGGTCCACCGCGTGGGCCTTCTGCTCGGGCGTGGTCAGGTTGGCGATGGTCACGGTCAGGTCCACCCCGGCCTCGTTGGCCTGCCGGATCTGCGCGCGCTCGGCCGCCGGGCGCTGCCAGTGGTCGGCGTACTTGCGCAGCATGTCCTCCACCTGCGATTTGGGCGGATGGGTCGTCGAGACCTCCCGGGCAATCCCCAGCCATTCCTGCTGCCGCTTCACGCGCTCCGCATAGCGGGCGTCGGCGCCCTGCATGTACGGCCCCATCGCGGCGCGGATCTTCTGCGCCTGATCGTCCGAGAACTTGCCGTAGACCAGCTTGGCGTAGTCCATGACCTTGTCGAAACGGGCGTTCGAGCGAGCCTGCGGGTCCGATTTCAGGAATTCCTTGCGATATTTGGCGTTGCTTTCGTTGAATTTCGATTCCATGCGCTGGATCTGCTCCGGCGTCAGCGTCAGCATCAGGTCGGCCAGGTCGGGTATGGCGTTCTCGAAGGCCTGGCGGCCCAGCCGCTGGGTGTCCTCGCGCGCGTGGCGCACCATCGACGCGTCCACCGGGCCGGCCACCTCGCTCTTGACCCGCGTCAGCACGTTGGCGATCTCGGGGAGCTGGGCGCGGCGGTGCCAGGAGAAGAACCGGGCGATGGCCTCGCGGGTGGGCGGCTCCTGGTCGTCCGTCACATCCACATAGCGGTCTACCCACCAGTAGGCGAGCCGATCGCCCTGCTGATAGCCGAGTTTCATGGCGTTACAGCCACCCAGCGCCAGGACGACGGTAAATGCTGCAAATCCTGCAAAAATGCGCCGTCGCCAAATGTGAAAAACGGAAACCACCGGCGGTCGGGCGCAAGGCGCCATGCTAAAATCGCCGCGCATGTTTTCCCGCCTCGCAGATCGCCCGCCAGCCCAGTCCTGACAAGGGTTTGGAGGGATTGAAGAGATCGCTTGGTACGGGTTTTCGCGCTTATTATCAGACACACTCACTTAGGGACCTCCTTGTGAATATCGTCATTCTTGCCGCAGGGATGGGAAAACGGATGAATTCCGCCCTGCCCAAGGTCCTGCACCCGGTTGCCGGGCGGCCGATGCTCGCCCATGTGCTCGACACCGCGCGCACGCTTTCGCCGTCGCGCCTCGTCGTGGTGGTTGGCCACGGTGCGGAGCACGTGCGCGAGGCCGTCGCTGCGCCGGACGTGGCGTTTGCCGACCAGACCCAGCAACTTGGCACCGGCCACGCCGTGATGCAGGCGCTGCCGATGCTCGATGACAACCAGCCCACGCTGGTGCTCTATGGCGACGTGCCGCTGACCACCGCCGCCGCGCTCGAGGCCCTGGTCCATGCGGCCGGCGCCGAGCGCATGGGCGTGCTCACCGTCGAGATGCCCGATCCTACCGGATACGGCCGCATCGTACGTGACGCCGCCGGCAACATCGTGCGCATCGTCGAACAGAAGGATGCCAGCGACGAGATCCGCGCCATTCGCGAGATCAACACCGGCATCATCGTCTGCCCGACCGGCCACCTGCGCCGCTGGCTTGCCACGCTGGGCAACAACAACGCGCAAGGTGAGTACTACCTCACGGACACCATCGAGCGCGCCGCCACCGAGGGCGTGGAGATCGTCTCCGCCCAGCCGGCGGCCCTGTGGGAGACGCTGGGCGTCAACAGCAAGGTCCAGCTGGCCGAGGTGGAGCGCATTCACCAGCGCAACCTCGCACAGCGCCTGCTCGAGGCCGGCGTGACGCTGCTGGACCCCGCGCGCATCGATGTGCGCGGCCAGCTTACGTGCGGACGCGACGTGACCATCGACGTCGGCTGCGTGTTCGAAGGCCGCGTGCATCTGGACGATGGCGTGCACATCGGCGCGCATTGCGTGATCCGGAATGCCACCATCGGCGCCGGCGCACGCGTGCAACCGTTCTGTCACATCGAGGAAGCAAAGATCGGGCCGGCGGGCCGGATCGGGCCCTACGCGCGGCTGCGCCCCGGCACCGAGCTGGGCGAGGATGTGCATATCGGCAACTTCGTCGAGGTGAAGAACAGCCAGGTCGGGGATCACAGCAAGGCCAACCATCTGGCCTATGTGGGCGATACCACGGTGGGCCAGCGCGTCAACATCGGCGCGGGTACCATTACCTGCAACTACGATGGCGTGAACAAGAGCCGCACGGTGATCGAGGACGACGCGTTCATCGGCTCGGACACGCAGCTGGTGGCGCCGGTGACGGTGGGCCGTGGCGCCACGATCGGCGCGGGCACCACGCTGACCAAGGACGCGCCAGCCGGCAAGCTCACGCTCTCGCGGGCCAAGCAGATGACGCTGGACGCATGGCAGCGCCCGGTGAAGCAGCCGAAGCAGTAAGCTAAGTCAGTCAACGTCAGTCAGGCCGGGCCCGGGGAGGGCCGGCCATCATCATTCAGCGGGTTGCGGCGCGCGGCGCGAGGCAACCCAAACGGGGGGTTCACAAGATGTGTGGCATCGTCGGCGCGGTTTCCACGCGCAATATCGTTCCGGTCCTGATCGAAGGCCTGCGTCGCCTGGAGTACCGCGGCTATGACTCGTGCGGCGTGGCCATCGTGCGCGACGAGATGCTCGAGCGCGCGCGCACCGTGTCGCGCGTGGCCGATCTGGACACGCAGACGCAGTCGTCCGGCCTGGCCGGCACGCTGGGCATCGCCCACACGCGCTGGGCCACGCACGGCAAGCCCGATACGGTCAACGCCCACCCGCATTTCTCGGACGAGACCATCGCGCTGGTGCACAACGGCATCATCGAGAACTACGAGCCGCTGCGCGACGAACTGCGCGCCGTGGGCTACGGCTTCGAGTCGCAGACCGACACCGAGGTGGTCGCCCACCTGATCCACCAGGCCTACACCTACCCGAGCAGCGCCACGCGCGGCAACCTGTTCGGCTCGGTGCGCGTGGTGACCAAGCGCCTGCACGGCGCCTACGCGATTGCCGTGGTGGCCAAGGACAACCCGGACGTGGTGGTGGGCGCGCGCGCCGGCTCGCCGCTGGTGGTGGCGCTGGGCGAGAACGAATCGTTCCTGGCCTCCGACGCGCTGGCCGTGGCCGGCACCGCCAACCGCATCGTCTATCTGGAAGAGGGCGATGTGGTGGAGCTGACCCGTGCCGGCGCCACCATCCGCGACGTGAACGACGTGGAAGTCGTGCGCGAGGAGCGCGTGGTGGAAGCCCACGCGGCAGCCGTCGAGCTGGGCCCGTACCGCCACTTCATGCAGAAGGAAATCTTCGAGCAGCCGCGCGCGCTGGGCGACACGCTGGAAGGCATCGTCGCCATCGCGCCCGAACTGTTCGGCGAGAAGGCGGCCGAGGTATTTCCCGACATCGACAACATCCTGATCCTGGCCTGCGGCACCAGCTACTACTCGGGCTGCACGGCCAAGTACTGGCTCGAGTCCGTGGCGAAGATCCCGACCCAGGTGGAAGTGGCCAGCGAATACCGCTACCGCGACACCGTGCCGAACCCGCGCGCGCTGGTGGTGGTGATCTCCCAGTCGGGCGAGACCGCCGACACGATGGCTGCGCTGCGCCATGCCCGCGACCTCGGCCACACCCACACGCTGGCCATCTGCAACGTGGCGACCAGCGCGATGGTGCGCGAGACCGAGATGCGCTTCCTGACGCGCGCCGGCACCGAGATCGGCGTGGCCTCGACCAAGGCGTTTACGACCCAGCTCGCCGCGCTGTACATGCTGACGCTGGCGCTGGCCAAGGTACGCGGCCGGCTGACCGAGGAAGAAGAGGCAGCCGCGCTGACCAACCTGCGCCACCTGCCCGTGGCGCTGCATGGCGTGCTGGCGCTGGAGCCGCAGATCATCGCCTGGTCGGAAGACTTCGCGCGCCGCGAGAACGCGCTGTTCCTGGGCCGGGGCCTGCACTACCCGATCGCCCTCGAAGGCGCGCTGAAACTCAAGGAAATCTCATATATCCACGCGGAAGCCTACCCGGCCGGCGAGCTGAAGCACGGCCCGCTGGCGCTGGTCACCGAGGCGATGCCGGTGGTGACCGTGGCGCCGAACGACGCGCTGCTGGAGAAGCTGAAGTCCAACATCCAGGAAGTGCGCGCGCGCGGCGGCCGGCTCTACGTGTTTKCCGATGCCGACACGCATATCCAGTCGTCCGATGGCATCCAGGTGATCCGCCTGCCCGAGCACTACGGCGCGCTGTCGCCGATCCTGCACACGGTGCCGCTGCAACTGCTGGCCTACCACACGGCCTGCGCACGCGGGACGGACGTGGACAAGCCTCGGAATCTGGCTAAGTCGGTGACGGTGGAATAAGGCGGGGCCGCCGCCCGGAGAGCAAGACACGGCAAGCGGTTTTACAAGCCGGATGTAAAAGGAAGCCACGGTGTGCACGCACCGTGGCTTTTTTTTTGTCGCCCCCAATCCCGGCTTGCCAGACGTGGCGCGGCCTGGCGGGGAGCCGGTGCGCGCCGAGCCCCCGGTGGCACGGTATCTGCGGAAGCCATAGGCTCCAATCGGCTCCAATCCGCGATACCCAGCCACCGAACGCCACCGAGGGACCCCACATGACGAAAAAGACCGCACCGTCCGCCGCCCAGCCACCCGGCAAGAAAGGCGACACCACGCCGCCCAAGCCACAAGGCATCGGCAACAACAACGACGGCAGCTACGAGCGCGCCGTGGCGGACCGGMTGGCCGAGCGGCCAAAGCAGCTGGGTTCGGACTCGGTCGGCAATCTCGTCTCGAACCGTGACCGCACGCTGACCACGAACCAGGGCCTCCAGATTCCGCAGGACGACGACTCGCTCAAGCTCGGCCTGCGCGGCCCCACGCTGCTCGAGGACTTCCACCTGCGCGAGAAGATCACGCACTTCGACCACGAGCGCATTCCCGAGCGCGTGGTCCACGCGCGCGGCGCGGCGGCCCATGGCTATTTCGAGCTGACCGAGTCGCTGGCTGACGTGACCACCGCCGCGTTGTTCACCGAGGTTGGCCAGAAGACCCCAGTGTTCGTGCGATTTTCGACCGTGGCCGGCTCGCGCGGCTCCGCCGATCTGGCGCGCGATGTGCGCGGCTTCGCCACCAAGTTCTATACGCGGCAGGGCAACTTCGACCTGGTCGGCAATAACATCCCGGTGTTCTTTATCCAGGACGGCATCAAGTTCCCGGATTTCGTCCATTCCGTGAAGCCGGAACCGCACAACGAGATCCCGCAGGCCGCGTCGGCGCATGACACGTTCTGGGATTTCGTGTCCCTCCAGCCCGAGTCGATGCACATGGTGCTGTGGACCATGTCCGGCCGCGCCATCCCGCGCAGTTTCCGCACGATGGAGGGGTTTGGCGTGCATACGTTCCGCCTTGTCGATGCAGAGGGGCAGGGCACGCTGGTCAAATTCCACTGGAAGCCGGTGGGCGGCGCGCATTCGCTGGTCTGGGACGAGGCGGTCAAGATCAACGGCAAGGACCCCGATTTCCACCGGCGCGACCTCTACGATTCGATCGAGGCGGGCCAGTTTCCCGAATACGAGTTCGGCGTGCAGCTGGTGCCGGAGACCGACATGCTCAAGTTCGGCTTCGATCTCCAGGACCCGACCAAGCTCATTCCGGAGGAACTGGCGCCGGTGCGGCGCGTGGGGCGGATGGTGCTGAACCGCAACCCGGACAACTTCTTCGCCGAAACCGAGCAGGTGGCGTTCCACCCGGGCCACATCCTGCCGGGCATGGATTTCACCAACGATCCCTTGCTGCAGGCGCGGCTGTTCTCGTACACCGATACCCAGCTCACGCGGCTCGGCGGGCCGAATTTTCATGAAATTCCGATCAATCGCCCGCTCTGCCCCGTGCATAACAACCAGCGCGACGGCTTCGGCCGGCAGACCGTGGTGCAGGGTAAGGAGAGCTACCAGCCGAACTCGGTCAGCGGTGGCTGCCCGTTCCTGGCCGGCGATGCGGACGCCTACCGGCATTTCGCTGCCGCCGCCGAGGACGGCGCGGTGAAGGTGCGCATGCGCGCACAGACCTTCGCCGATCATTTCTCGCAGGCCAATCTCTTCTGGCGCAGCCAGTCCGACGTCGAAAAAAGGCAGATCGTCGATGCGTACGCGTTCGAACTCTCAAAGGTCTTCGACCCCGCCATCCGGGCGCGCGTGGTGGGGCAGATCCACCATATCGCCGTGGAACTGGCGGAGCGCGTGGCGCAGAAGCTCGGGATTCCCGTCGAGCCGGTCGGGCCGAACGTGCAGATCAACGACTACGGCGTACCGGCCTCGCCCGCGCTGAGCCTGGACGCCCAGCCAAAGGGCGACATCACGGGCCGCAACATCGCCGTGCTGGTCAACGATGGCGTGGACGACGCGGCCATCGCCTCGCTCAGGAAGCTGGCCGAGGCGGCGCGCGCCAATCTCAAGATCATCGGCCCGCGCGCGGCGAGCGTGACTACGGCGAAGGGCGCGGCGCTGCCGGTGGACCATGCGCTGTCGTCGGTCGGCTCGGTGCTGTTCGATGCGGTGTACGTGCCCGACGTGGCCAAGCCCCCCGCCGAGCCGGATCCGGACGCGCTGCTGTTCATCAAGGAGGCCTACAAGCACTGCAAGGCCGTGGGCGCGGGCGGCTCGGGCGCCGTGATGGTGGCCGAGGCCGCGCGCTGCGCGGGGCTGGCCGGCGGCTTCGCGGGGCCGGGCGTGGTGATCGCCAAGACCGAGGACCCGGCGCGGCATCGGGAATTCCTCGATGCCGTGGGCCAGCATCGCTGGTGGCAACGGCCGGACGCGATGCGCATTCCCGCCTGAGCGCAGGCGGCGCGAAAGCGTCCTAAGGGGCACTCGTCAGGCGACCGCGCCGTCGCCCGAGAGTGCCCGCTCGGCATAGGGGTACCTGCAGCGATACCTATAGCGAGAGGCGTTTCGCGGTATCCTTGCCGGCATGCCGCGCGCCACAGCCCCCTCAGGGTGGCGCGCAGTGCGCCTGTCCCGGCCCGCATCATGCGCGCCCGGGCCCCACGGCGCCCCCCGCGATCACAGGAATATGAAAGACCTAGAAAGTGAGCTGATCGGCTCCGCACGGCTGCCGACCCGCTACGGCGAATTCACCGCCCATGCCTTCCAGGGCGTGGACAGCCGCACCGAACACCTGGCGCTCTCCATGGGAGACATCTCGGGCGAGAACGTTCTCGTCCGCCTGCATTCCGAATGCCTGACCGGCGACGTCTTCGGCTCGTGCCGCTGCGACTGCGGCGAGCAGCTCGACCTCGCCATGCAGAAGATTGCCGAGGAAGGCCGCGGCATCCTGCTCTACCTGCGCGGCCACGAAGGCCGGGGCATCGGCCTCTCGAACAAGATCCGCGCCTATGCGCTGCAGGACGGCGGGCTGGACACGGTCGACGCCAACCTCGCGCTCGGCCAGGCCATCGACGGCCGCACCTACGCGTTCGCGGCGGACATGCTGCGCCAGTGGGGTGTGAAGTCGGTCCGCCTGATGAGCAACAACCCGATCAAGATCCGGGCGCTCGAAGACGCCGGCCTGGCCGTGACGGAGCAGATGCGTCACATCGTGCCCGCCAACGCCGAAAACGAGAAATACCTCGCCACCAAGCGGTCCCGCATGGGTCACCTGCTGGACTGATTCAGCGGGTGTAGGCGAAGGCCGACAACCGCTTGCGCAGCCTCCCGACAGCTTGTCCGGGTCCACTCTCCTATCGTGGATATAAGGTCCGCGCCATGCTCGGCATGGCGCGGGATGTTCCACGCGATGTGCCGCCGTGGCCTCACGGCGCGCCTCCGATGTGAGAGGAGTCCAACAATGGCTGACAACAACGTTTCCGTACTGAACGATTTGATCGAAGTCTCGCGCGATGGCGAGGAGGGCTTCCGCAAGGCGGCCGAGGACGCCAAGAATCCGGAACTGAAGACGCTGTTCTCAAGCCGTGCCACCGAGTGCGGCGCGGCGGTGCGCGAGTTGCAGAGCCAGGTGATGGCCCTCGGCGGCAAGCCCGAGGACCACGGCAGCGTGGCCGGTGCGCTGCATCGCGGCTGGGTGAGCCTGCGCAGCGCGGTGGCCGACCGCACGGACCTCGCCATCCTCGAGGAAACCGAGAAGGGCGAAGACGTCGCCAAGAAGAAGTATGGCGATGCGCTCCAGGAAACCGACCTGAGCTTCGACATCCGCGCGCTGATCGAGCGCCAGTACCAGGGGGTGCTGCGTAACCACGACCTGATCCGCGATCTGCGTAACCGCTATCGCGCGAGCGGCGAATAACCGCTTCCGGATCGGCACGAAGGCGCTTCCCTAGGGAGGCGCCTTTTACATTGGGGATTATGTTCGCGCGTGCCGAAAGGTAGCTGAATCGGAATCGCAATCATCCGCAAAATCATCCGCATCGTGTCGTAAAGCCCCGTCTGGCAAGGGATTTATTAACGCGATTTTCCCTATGTATGCTTGATCTTCTAGCCTCGGCTATTAACATGAAAATCGTCCACCGTGGTGTGCAGGCGTTTTGGGGTCAATGTCATGAAAGGCGACAAGAAAGCTATCCAGTTACTGAACGGCCAGCTGCGTCACGAGCTGACCGCGATCAACCAGTATTTCCTGCACGCGCGCATGTACCGGCACTGGGGGTTGAGCGCGCTGGGCAAGCATGAGTACGAGGAGTCCATCGAGGAGATGAAGCACGCGGACAAGTTGATCGAGCGCATCCTGATGCTCGACGGCCTGCCCAACCTCCAGGATCTGGACAAATTGCTCATCGGGGAGAACGTCGAGGAGATGCTCGGCGGCGACCTGAAGGTGGAGTTGCTGTCCCAGACGAGCTGCAAGGATGCCATCAAGTACTTCGAGTCGATTAGCGACTATGTGTCGCGCGATGTGGTGACCGATATCCTCTCGGACACCGAGGACCACATCGAGTGGATCGAGACGCAGCTGGAACTCGTGCGCAAGCTCGGCGTGCAGAACTACCTGCAATCCGCGATGGGCGAGCTGGGCGAGCCCGACGCCTAGTCGGCAGGCAGGCGCTCTGCAGAGTTCCAGATCTTCGGCTACACTGCGCCCCGCACACTGAATGCAAGGCGCCCGCCAGGGCGTCCAGACTCCGGGGCGGGGTGGCAGAGTGGTGATGCGACGGCCTGCAAAGCCGTTTACGACGGTTCGATTCCGTATCCCCGCCTCCATCTCCTTCCTGCCGTTTTCCCTCCTGCTTTCCCTCCTGCTTTCCCTCCTGTTCTCCCTCGTTCATTGCCTTCGCCGGATCTGACCAATCTGTCATCTGGA
The DNA here is from genome assembly GCF_056396345.1 of Cupriavidus sp. 05T42. NCBI lineage: Bacteria > Pseudomonadati > Pseudomonadota > Betaproteobacteria > Burkholderiales > Burkholderiaceae > Cupriavidus > Cupriavidus sp. 05T42. The sequence continues at coordinate 55,764 of NZ_JBFTLH010000004.1, read as the reverse complement.
AGGACTATCATTTTCTGCCGGGCATTTGGCGGATAACGCCGAGCCGCTGGCGCATTTCATGCTCGTTCCGCAGGCAGATACGCCGCAAGCGTTGAGTACGCCGCAACGCGGAGTTTCCCTGTGGATATAGCGCCCCGATTGCGATAATGTTTTGCCGCGCGTGCACCAAGTGTCAGCACGTGAGGCAGGGTTCACCATGCAGGGCTTCCATGGCGTTTCCGTCCCCAGACGATGAGAGAAACAGAGGCTCCCGATGATTAAAGATCTGCGAGTGCGTGCGGCGCAGCCGTCGGATATGCCTGCCATCGCGGCAGTGCTCGAGCGCTGCAACCTGCCGGTGGACGAACTGCCGCGTCTGGTGGGCGAGTTCCACGTGGCCCTGATGGAGTCAGAGCTGGTCGGCTGCGCCTGCGCCGAGCGCTTCGGCGATACGGCCATCGTCCGCTCGGTGGCCGTGCTGCGCGAATGGCGCGACCAGGGCGTGGCCAGCCACCTCGTCAACGCGGTGATGATGCGTGCCCGCGCCAACGGCACGCGCCGCGCGGTGCTCCTGACCTCGAGTTGCCCGAGCTACTTCGCCCKCTACGGTTTCTCGCTGATCCACGCCTCCAAGCTGCCCCCAGAAGTCCTMGAGAGTGAGGAATTCCAGCGCCTGCGCAACACCAGCGCGTTGTGCATGTGCGCGGTGCTGACCTGATGGTTTTTCCTTGATTGGCCCGCCTTCGGCAAGGTTTTACAAAAGCGACAATAATCGGGGCTCCAATTCTGCAAGCCTGACCAGGGAGACCCCATGACGACCACTGTCCGTGCCATCCGCCTCCAGGAATTCGGCGCGCCCGAAGTGATGCAGCTCACGCCGGTCGAGCTGCCGGCGCCGGCGGCCGGCGAGGCGCGCGTGCGGCATACCGCCATCGGCTTCAACTTCATCGATGTGTACCAGCGCCGCGGCACCTATCCGCTGCCGGTGGGCACGGGGCTGGGCCACGAGGCGGCCGGCGTGGTGGAGGCGGTGGGCGCGGGCGTGACGGACATCGCCGTGGGCGATCGCGTGGCGTACATGAACGCCGGCCTCGGCGCCTACGCCGAAGCGCGCAACGTGCCGGCGGACAAGCTGGTCAAGCTGCCCGACACCCTCAGCGACGAGCAGGCTGCCGCCGTGATCTTCAAGGGCATGACCGCCCAATATCTGGTGCGCCACACGCACGCCGTGAAGCCCGGTGACACGGTCCTGGTCCACGCCGCCGCCGGTGCCGTGGGCCAGATCCTGGCCGGCTGGGCGAAGGCGCTCGGCGCGCGCGTGATCGGCACGGCCGGCGGCCCGGCCAAGTGCGAGCGCGCCCGCGCGGCGGGTTGCGACATCGCCATCGACTACAAGCAGGCGGATTGGGTCAAGCAGGTGCGCGACGCCACCGGCGGCCAGGGCGTGACCGTGGTCTACGACGCCGTGGGCAAGGACACCTTCATGGGCTCGCTCGATTGCGCCCAGACCTTCGGACTGGTGGTGCTGTACGGCGGGGCGTCCGGCCCGGCGCCGGCCATCGAGCCGGAAATCCTGAACAAGAAGGGCTGCCTGTTCCTGACCCGGCCCTCGGTGTTCCCGCACAACGCGGACCCGGCCCGCTTCCGCGCCAATGCGAAGGACCTGTTCGATGCCATCGCCACCGGCCAGGTGAAGGTGGAGATCGGCGCCCGCTTCCCCCTGGCCGAGGTCGCCCGCGCGCACGAGGCCGCCGAGCGCCGCGAGACCACCGGCGCCATCCTGCTGCTGCCGTAATTCGACGGGTTTCGACTAGTGCGGATGACGATGACGGGCCGCCCGGCGCGGTGCCCCGTCATCGCACAGGCTGATCTCCACGCTCACGTGGGCCAGCTCCTCATGGATCGATAGCGCCTGCCGCACGCGCTGCGGCGTGAGCGTGGCGTCGTGCGTGACCAGGCTGGCGATGCAGGCGAACTGCTCGCGGCCCACGCGCCAGACGTGCAGGTCGGTCACGCGCGTGCCGTCTTCTCCGTGCTGGAACTCGGCCAGCACCTCTCGCACTTCGTCMACAACAGGGTGGTCCATCTCGCGGTCCAGCAGCACCGTGCCGCTCTGCCGCATCAGCCCGATCGCCCAGCGACCGACCAGCGCCGCGCCCACCAGCCCCATCACCGGATCGAGCCAGCTCCAGCCCAGCCACCAGCCGCCCGCCAGCGCCACGATGGCCAGCACCGAGGTGGCTGCATCGGCAATCACGTGGATATAGGCCGAACGCAGGTTGATGTCGTGATGATGGTGATCGGCATGTCCGTGGTGATCGTGCGCATGCGCATGGCCATGATCGTGCCCGTGATGGGGCGCGCCGCCGAGGATGAACGCGCAGCCCAGGTTCACGAGCAGGCCGATGGTGGTGACGGCCATCGCCTCCTGGTAGTGGATGGCCTGCGGGGTGAATAGCCGTTCGACCGAGCCGGCGATCATCAGCGCGGCCACGCCCAGCAGGACGATGGAACTGGCGAAGGCCGCCAGCACCTCGATCTTCCACGTGCCGAAGGTGAAGCGGGCATCGTTGGCCAGCCGGCGCGCGGCGGCGTAGGCGAAGGCCGAGAGGCCGATCGCCAGCGCGTGGGAACTCATGTGCCAGCCGTCCGCCAGCAGGGCCATCGAGTTGAACCAGAGGCCGGCGGCAATCTCCACCACCATGGTGGCGAGCGTGATCCACATGACCAGGCGCGTGCTGCGCTCGGCTGCCGGATTGCCGGCATTGAAGACGTGGGAATGGGTCCACGCGGACAGATCGTGCGTGTGCATGTCGGGAGGGGATCTGGAGTGGGTTGGGGGGACGCTGCCCAAGCGTACCAGTCATGGCGCGCCCGGTCACCCGCCACCCTGCCGCCGGCAGGGGTAGCCGCGCCGGCTACCAGCCGTGATAGGGCGCGGTCTGCTCGTACGCGCCGAGCCGTTCGGCCAGAAAGTCGACAAAGGCACGCACGCGGGCCGAAAGTTTGTCGCGCGTGAGATACACGGCGTAGATGTCCGCCGGCGGCGAGGCCCAGTCGGCCAGCACCTGCCGCAGCCGGCCCGAGCGCAGCAGCGGCGCCACCTCCCACTCCGAACGCAGCACGATGCCATGCCCCTGGAGCGCCCAGTTCGCCGCCGCCTCGCCATCGTTGGTCGCGGCATGGCCGCGCACCTTCACGGTCTCCTGCCGGCCGGCCGACTGGAGATGCCACGTGCCGTAGGCCGATTCGCTCTCGCGGATCACAATGCAACGATGCTGTTGCAATGCGCGCGGCGAGGCCGGCTCGCCGTGCCGCGCGAGGTAGGCCGGCGACGCGCACAGCAGCCGGCKGTTCGGCGCGAGCAGGCGGGCGTTGAGCCGCGCATCGGGCAGGTCGCCGAGGAGGATGCCGACGTCGTAGCCTTCCTCGGCAAGGTTCATCGCCCGGTCGGTCAGTTGCAGCTGGACTTCGACATCGGGATAGACCTGCAGGAAGTCGCTGACCAGCGGGGCGATGTGGCGCCTGCCGAATCCGAGCGTCGCGTTCACCCGTAGCAGCCCGCGCGGCGCCACCCGGCTGCCGCCGAGGCCCTGTTCGAGTTCCTCCAGCTCGGCCAGGATGCGCCCGCCCTGGGCCAGGTACGACTCGCCCTCGGGCGTGACCGACAGCCGGCGCGTGGTGCGGTTGAGCAGTCGCACGCCCAGCCGCGCCTCCAGCGCCGCCAGCCGCTTGCTGGCGGCCGAGGGCGTGACGCCAAGCTGCTGCGCCGCGCCGGCGAGGCTGCCGCGCTTGACCAGCAGGACGAAGAAGGCGAGATCCGAGAAGGTGTCCATGGGTGGCGGCAATTCGTGAATCGAGCGCACGAATGAAGTTCGGTTCGCGCAATTATAGCGATGGATTCCGCGATTACACTGCCCGCCGATGCGCATCCCATGCGCGGCGACTACCATGGCACGGCTTGCCACATTGACGCATCGACGCATCAAGGACCAAGGAGACAGCCGATGTTTGAAGGATTCAGAACACACCGGATCGACAGCCAGGGCGTGGCGATTCACGCCGTGGTCGGCGGGGAGGGCCCGCCGCTGCTGCTGCTGCATGGCCATCCGCAAACGCATGTGATCTGGCACAAGGTGGCTGGCGAGCTGGCCCGGCATTTCACGGTGGTGGCCACGGACCTGCGTGGCTATGGCGACAGCGACAAGCCCGTCGGCCTGCCGGATCACGCGAACTACAGCAAGCGGACCATGGCGGCCGACCAGATGGCGGTGATGCGGGCGCTCGGCTTCGAGCGGTTCCGCGTGCTGGCGCATGATCGCGGGGCACGCGTGGCGCACCGGCTGGCGCTCGACCACCCGCAGGCCGTGGAAAAGCTCGTCACGCTGGACATCGCCCCGACGCTGGCGATGTATGCCCAGACCTCGGAAGCCTTCGCGCGCGCCTACTGGCACTGGTTCTTCCTGATCCGGCCCACCCCGTTCCCCGAAACGCTGATCGAGGCCGACCCCGACCTCTACCTGCGCCAGACCATGGGCTCGCGCAGCGCCGGCCTCGCCCCGTTCACCGAGGCCGCGCTGGCCGAGTACCTGCGCTGCCTGAAGCTGCCCGGCGCCGCCCACGGCCTGTGCGAGGACTATCGCGCCAGCGCCGGCATCGACCTGGAGCATGATCGCGCCGACGCCGAGGCCGGACGCCAGGTGGAGTGCGAAATGCTGGCCCTGTGGGGCGCCGACGGTGCGGTCGGCAAGTGCTTCCAGCCGCTGGAGGAGTGGCGCAAGGTGGCCCGCCGGGTGACGGGTCATGCCTTGCCGAGCGGTCACTATATTGCGGAGGAAGTGCCGGAACAGCTACTTGCGGAAGTGCTGCCGTTCCTGCGCGGCTGACGGGCGTCGTTATCGGCACAGATTGTGTGCGTCGGGGGAACAGTGTGTTGTACGATCCGCCGCGCTCGGCACAGTGCACGGTTCGCCGCTCACTGGCATTATGGCGAACTGAGGACTTTTGGCATGGTCTGACTGCGCAGTGTTTGACTCGGCAGAGTTCGGGGCAAACATACATTCACGGATGGATGTATAATCCGCGCACATTTCCATTCCAAGACCCCCTCAGAAGTCCCTTTCCACAATGACGTACCGATTTATTGCAGGTTGCCTCGCCGTCTGGCTCGGAATTTGCGTTGCCGCGAGCTGGTTKGTCGAGCGACTCTGGGCCTGATCGCCCGCGTTCCTTCTCGGAAGCGGGCAGGGCCCGTCAATCGCGCCGAGTTGTGTTGTCGAGCCATCTCTCTTCGTAGTCCTCCTCATGAAGACAGAACAACAAGAACGCCGCATGCATTCCGCCCTCTCCGCTCGTACCCTGTTTATCACCCGGACTCTTGCCGTTGCCGCGCTGGCCGCGGGCGCCACGTCGGCCGCCAGCGCCGAGGAACTGGTTGGCTGGAGCCATCCCGCCGTGCACGTGGCCTATGGCCGTGATCCCGGCCATAACATCAACAAATACGAACTCGGGCTGAACTTCAACACCCCGATCCAGTACGGCAATCCGCAAGGCTGGCTGTTCCGCCTGCAGGGCGAATTCAACGTCGCCGGATGGGATGCACGTAGCGGCACCAACCAGCAGAACCTGTTCGAGTTTGGCGTATCGCCGATCCTGCGCGTGGAAAAGCGCGGTGGCAATTTCGTGCCGTTCGCCGAGGCGTCGGTGGGGCTGCGCGTGCAGTCCCACACCGGCACGTCCGACGAACACCGTTCGGGCACGGCGTTCCAGTTCTCCGACATGGTCGGTATCGGCGTGGGCTTCGGCAAGAATGCCAACACGGAAGCGGGCTTCCGCTTCCAGCACATCTCCAACGCCAGCATCAAGGGGCCGAACCCGGGCAGCAACTTCTACACCGGGTACGTGCGTTACCGCTTCTGAGGCGTCTCAGGCTAGGCCGCGCGCGGCAGTTGGCCGGCGCGGCAGGCCTCGAAGAATGTCCACAATGCCGGGGCGTCGCTCGTCGCCACGTTGAAGCGGATCCACGGGGAATCGGTCTCGTCGGGCTCGAAGTACGAGCCCGGTGCCAGCCAGATGCCGTGGTCCAGCGCCAGCGTGGCGAGGCGGCTTGCGGGCGGCGCGTCGTCGCCCCGCAGCCGCGCCCAGGCGAACATCCCCCCTTCGGGCCGCAGCAGCACCTCCAGCCCGTGCGCTTCCATCTTTTCCGTCACGCGATCCTGTTGCGCGCGTAGCCGTTCGGCCAAAGCCGCCACGTGGCGGCCATAGTGGCCGCTGGTCAGTACGGAATACACCAGTCGCTCCGTGACCTMGGACGAGGTCAGTCCCACCGCCATCTTGGTCCGCGCGAAAGCCTTCGCCAGATCCGGGCTCGCCGCGAGGTAGCCCACGCGCAGCGACGGCGTGATGGTCTTCGAAAATCCGTTCACGTAGACCACCTGCGAGAGGCCGTCCATCGCCGCCAGCATCGGCGAGCCGGCCGGAGCCAGTTCGCGGTAGATATCGTCCTCCACCACCAGCAGCCGGTGCTGTTCGGCCAGTTGCAGCACGCGGAAGGCGTTCATGCTCGTCAGGCTGGCGCCGGTGGGGTTCTGCAACACCGTGTTGACGAACAGCGCGCGCGGGGTGTGCTGGCGGATGGCGTCTTCGAGCGCGTCGGTATCGAGCCCGGCCGCCGTGCGCGGCACGCCCACTACGCGCAACCCGGCCAGCCGCAGGATCTGCAATAGATTGCAATAGCAGGGCGCTTCCACGAGGACCGTGTCCCCAGGGCGCAGCAGCGTGCGCACCACGAGGTCCAGCGCCTGCGTGGCGCCCTGGGTCAGCACCACCTGCTGCGCCTGCACCGGCATGCCGTACTGGCTCATATGCGCCGCGATGTGCTCGCGCAGCGGCGCGAAGCCATAGGGATGGCCGTAGCCCGAGACCTGCGCGGCCGGCACACGCGCGGCGCTGCGCATGGCCTGGTGCAGCCCTTCCTCGTTGAGCCAGTCGCCCGGCAGCCAGCCCGCGCCGGCCTTGATCGGCACGGAATGGTCGGCGAACACATCGGAAAGCAGCCAGGCGGCGTTGAGCCCCGGCGCCTCCCAGTGGGGCGCGCGGGCATGGCCGGCCGGCGCGTGGCGGTGCGCCACCGTGTAGCCGGAGCCGGGGCGCGCCGCGAGGTAGCCCAGCGCGGTCAGCCGGCCGTAGGCTTCCGCCACCGTGAACGTGCTGACGTTGTGCAGCTGCGCAAAGCGGCGCACCGAGGGCAGGGGGGTGCCGGCACGCAGCGCGCGGCGGTCCACCAGCGCGGCGATGCCGGCCACGATCTGTTCGGTCAGGGTGTCGCCGCCACGGCGGCTGCGGACGAGGTTCAGGTTAAGCATCAGGCACTCGACAGGGCGCGAAACCTGTACAGTGTACTGGCTACCGCGCCGCGCGACCGGGCACCTTTCCCATTGGTGCGGTGCAGCGGTGAAGCGCCGTATCACCGTCGATCCGGGCCGCCGCGTGGCTTCGCGCCCCAATCCGCTATCTGTACAGTCGAGGCTGTCTACACTGTACGGTAAGGCAGCGATMTCCCGACCGTATATTCGTGCGGCCCGACCGCGCCGGTAGAGTTGCCGGAATCCGTGCCGGGGCGCTTCGCTCCGCGCCCCCTACCCCTGATTGCTGAGGAGAAAGTATGGACGCCGCCAAGACCGTGATCCCCGATATGGATGCCCTGTGGATGCCGTTCACCGCCAATCGCCAGTACAAGGCCGCCCCGCGCCTGCTGGCCTCGGCCAGCGGCATGTACTACACCACCCACGACGGCCGCAAGGTCCTGGACGGCTGTGCCGGCCTCTGGTGCGTGGCTGCCGGCCATGGCCGCAAGGAGATCGTCGATGCCATCGCCCGGCAGGCCGCCACGCTGGACTACGCGCCGCCGTTCCAGATGGGCCATCCGCTCTCGTTCGAGGCTGCCACCAAGCTGGCCGCGATCATGCCGAAGACGCTGGATCGCATTTTCTTCACGAACTCGGGTTCGGAGTCGGTCGATACGGCGCTGAAGATCGCCCTGGCCTACCACCGCGCGCGGGGCGAAGGCCAGCGCACGCGCATCATCGGCCGCGAGCGCGGGTACCACGGCGTGGGCTTCGGCGGTATGGCCGTGGGTGGCATCGGCCCGAATCGCAAGACCTGGTCGGCCAACCTGATGCCGGGCACGGACCACCTGCCGGCCACGCTGAACATCGCCGAGGCTGCGTACTCGAAGGGCCAGCCGCAGTGGGGCGCCCACCTGGCCGATGAACTCGAGCGCATCATCGCGCTGCACGATGCCTCGAACGTGGCCGCAGTGATTGTCGAGCCGCTGGCGGGTTCGGCAGGCGTGTTGGTGCCGCCGGTCGGCTATCTCGAGAAGCTGCGCGAGATCACGAGCAAGCATGGCATTTTGCTGATTTTCGATGAGGTCATCACGGCGTTCGGCCGCCTTGGCACCGCCACCGCCGCCGAGCGCTTCAACGTGACGCCGGACCTGATCACGATGGCGAAGGCCATCAACAACGCCGCTGTGCCGATGGGCGCCGTGGCTGTGCGCCGCGACGTGCACGACACCGTGGTCAACGCCGGCGCGCCGAACGGCATCGAGCTGCTGCACGGCTATACCTATTCCGGCCATCCGCTGGCGTGCGCGGCGGCTATCGCCACGCTGGACCTGTACCAGCGTGACAACCTGTTCGGCCGTGCCGCCGAACTGGCGCCGAAGTTCGAGTCGGCCGTGCATGGCCTGCGCGGTGCGCCGCATGTGAAGGACATCCGCAACCTGGGGCTGGTGGCCGGCGTGGAGCTGGAGTCGCGCCCCGGCCAACCGGGCGCGCGCGCCTACGAGGCCTTCCTGAAATGCCTCGAGCGCGGCGTGCTGGTGCGCTACACCGGCGACATCCTGGCGTTCTCGCCGCCGCTGATCATTTCCGAGGCGGAGATCGACCAGTTGTTCGATACCGTCAGGCAAGTGCTGAACGACGTGCAATAAGCCCGTACAGGGGCTCGCCAAGACAGACTGAGAGGAATACGCAGTGAACATCGCTGAAAACCGGCAGATCGCCGAAATCCATCACTACATCGGCGGTAGCGTCCGCCGCGCCGCCGCCGAGGGTACCGGCCGTTTCGCCGAGGTATTCAACCCCGCCACCGGCGAGGTGGCTGCGCGCGTGGCGCTGGGCAGCGCCGAAGACGTCGGTGCCGCCGTGGCCGCCGCCAAGGCAGCGTTTCCGGCATGGTCCGAACTGGCCCCGCTGCGCCGCGCGCGCATCCTGTTCAAGTTCAAGGAACTGCTGGACAAGCATCATGACGACCTGGCCGCGCTGATCACGCGCGAGCACGGCAAGGTGTTTTCGGACGCCAAGGGCGAGGTCACGCGCGGTATCGAGGTGGTGGAGTTCGCCTGCGGCATCCCCAACCTGCTCAAGACCGACTTCACCGACAACATCGGCGGCGGCATCGACAACTGGAACCTGCGCCAGCCGCTGGGCGTGGTGGCCGGCATCACGCCGTTCAACTTCCCGGTGATGGTGCCGATGTGGATGTTCCCGGTGGCGCTGGCCTGCGGCAACACCTTCGTGCTCAAGCCGTCCGAGCGCGACCCCTCGCCAAGCCTGCTGATCGCCGACCTGCTCAAGCAGGCCGGCCTGCCCGATGGCGTGTTCAACGTGGTGCAGGGCGACAAGACCGCCGTGGACGCGCTGCTGGCCCACCCGGACGTGCAGGCGCTGTCGTTCGTCGGCTCCACGCCGATCGCCGAGTACATCTACACGGAAGGCACCAAGCACGGCAAGCGCGTGCAGGCGCTGGGCGGCGCCAAGAACCACCTCGTGGTGATGCCGGACGCGGACCTGGACCAGGCCGTGGACGCGCTGATCGGTGCCGCCTACGGCTCCGCCGGCGAGCGCTGCATGGCGATCTCGGTCGCGGTGGCGGTGGGCGACGTGGCCGACAAGCTCGTGCCGCGCCTGGCCGAACGCGCCCGCGCGCTGAAGATCCGCAACGGCATGGACGCCGACGCCGAAATGGGCCCGCTGGTGACTGGCGTGCACAAGGCCAAGGTCGAGGGCTACATCGCCAAGGGCGAGGCCGAAGGCGCCACGCTGGTCACGGACGGGCGCGGCCACAAGGTGGACGGCCACGACGGCGGCTTCTTCGTCGGCGGCACGCTGTTCGACCACGTGAAGCCGGACATGACGATCTACAAGGAAGAGATCTTCGGCCCGGTGCTGTCCGTGGTGCGCGTGCACGACTTCGCCGAAGCCGTGGACCTGATCAACCGCCACGAATTCGGCAACGGCGTGTCGTGCTACACCAGCGACGGTGGCATCGCCCGGGCATTCTCGCGCCAGATCCAGGTCGGCATGGTGGGCATCAACGTGCCGATTCCAGTCCCCATGGCCTGGCACTCGTTCGGCGGCTGGAAGCGCTCCCTGTTCGGCGACCACCACGCCTACGGCGAGGAAGGCGTGCGGTTCTACACGCGCTACAAGAGCATCATGCAGCGCTGGCCCGACAGTATCGGCAAGGGCGCCGAATTCACGATGCCGGTGGCGAAGTGATGGGGTAGGGAAAGGTCGTAGAAGTGCGAAACGGCAGGGTTTTGACCCTGCCGTTTTTTATTGTCGAAGCACCCTTGCAATCTCATTCAGGAACGATTGCGTGGTGTAACCCCATAACGCCGGGTCAGGCTCACCGCCAAACAGATTCTCAAATGCTGCATCCAGATCGAAAGGGTGGTCTGCCTTTATGTTTTCTATCTCGCGCATCACGCTCTTGCGCATGTCAGGATCCGATTGACGCATGTAGGTCTCGACGATTTCCTCGATATTTTCTCCCCACATGTCCGCGTCCTCGTTAAAGTAGCCGATGATAAGGTGCCAAAGTTGAGGGTATTTGGGTGTCGCCATCTGGAGTCAAAGTCCGGTATAGGCCGTCACTATATAGAACGGCATGTCGTTGTAGCTGACGGGTTCCAGCACTACAGTAACGCTAGTGGCGTCATGCATCTTGCCTGAATTCCGAAACAGCACTTTCCCTACAGGTTTCCCCAAGCTAGATGTGAGGACCAGTCGGCCTTTTCCGGTGGCGGCCCATCCCGCTATTCGATTTTGCTCCCGACGCATGACGTMGGAAATCGCCCATTCGGCAGTGTGCAGATTGGTGAATGTCGATACCCTACCCCGCTTCGACTCCCGTACCAAACGGGCGCGCAATTGGGCTTCAGTTTGCCCGATGTGTTTCAGGATCGTATGCCCGCCCAAGCCGCCCGCAGTTTTCGCTTCATGCTGCATCAAATTGATGCGCCCCAGCGTAATGCTCGCCACCCGCGCGGCCTTCAACATCCCCGCAAGCCCGAAGCCTACGCCGATGTCCAGCGACAGCCCGATGTTGTTGGCCATATCGGGCGGCGCCCGCATTGTGTGGGCCAGCTTGGCGGCGCCCCGCTGGGTCAGGGTTGCCGTGTCGCGCCCGGTCCATGCCTGCCGCATGCCCCGCCAGGCGGTGTCGGCGCCATGCATGCCAAAGGCGATGCAACCTGCCTTGGTGACCCCGGTCGGCTCCGGTGCGATGCATAGCACCCCGGCACCGACCATCTCCAGCACGCCGCCGACGATGTCCAGGCCGCCCCACAGGCGGTTGCTCATCGTTTCAGCGGGGCTGATCGAGCGATGCGCAAGCACCGCAGCCAACTGCGGCGCGCTCAGGACTACGCGCACGCCTTCCATCTCGTCCAACTGAGCCATTGCAACCTACCTCCTGTCAGAAAAGGAGGATCGACGCTAGCTGTTCAACGGCCAGACACATTTGAGATATCTCAAACCGCGCGGGTTCGTAACGAAAATGTTGCAGTGGCCTGAGGCTGGCTTGGTTCTACACGCGCTGCATGATGCCGGTGGCGAAGTGATGGTGAGAAGTGCGGAATGGCGGGTGTGTGGACTCCGCAGTTTCTTATTGAGGCAGCCTAGATGGCTCAACCAGAAAAGGACAGAAGCGCGTCGATCCCTCGCAGAAGTTCGCCTAGGAAGGACTGATCCAGCCCACATTGCCCTGTAATCCATGCGCCAACGGGTGGTGCTGGCTGAAACCGCCAGTCGCCAATGATCTGCCCTTGATCAAGCGTTCGCAATATCAGCGAAAAGCCAGCTTCAACACCTGCCAACTCGGCTGTTTGTCCCACCTGGAGTTGGGTTTGCATGGTCTCCAGCTGTTGTTGAAACTGCCGCAATTCCCCAGGCATGACACTCCATGCCCCCTCGGCGCGAATGCCCGGGGCAGTCAAGTCGATCCGGACATCGATCCATTCGAGATAGGGTCCTCCCGGTTCCTCACGCCGCGCGGAAACCGGCCTGATTTGAAGCTTGAAGTCGTCTGTGTCAAGGGTCAGCATGGGCCAATAGTACATAGCGCAACGCACTGAAATGTTGAAAATGTCATCAGAGGGAGTCAATGCGTGCGAGAGACCCAGCCGATATTCCCCTTCCCCAAACCGTCCCCAAGCACAACAATGATCTGACCCACCCCCGTCGGAGCCCTCGCCATGAGTCTGTTTCGCACCAAGAACATCGATGCCATGCTCGAGGTCAGCGCGCACGACGGGTTGCGCAAGGTGCTCGGGCCTGGGGATCTGGTGATGATGGGGATTGGCGCCATCATCGGCACCGGGATCTTCGTGTTGACGGGGACCGGGGCGCTCACGGCGGGGCCGGCGTTGACGGTGTCGTTCGTGATCGCGGCGATGGCGTGCGGGTTTGCGGCGCTTTGCTATGCCGAGTTTGCGTCGGCCATCCCGGTGTCGGGGTCGATCTATACCTATAGCTACGCCACGCTGGGGGAGATCGTGGCGTGGATGATCGGGTGGGATCTGCTGCTCGAATATGGGCTGGCCACGTCGGCGGTGTCGGTGGGGTGGTCGGGGTACTTCCAGTCGCTGGTGGCCGGATTCGGGATTCGGCTACCCGTGGCGCTCACGGCGGCGCCGGGGGCGGTGCCCGGTGTGGAGACCATGCTGAACCTGCCGGCCGTGCTGATCATGCTGGCGATTACCTGGGTGGTGTCTTACGGCGTGCGCGAGTCGGCGCGGCTCAATAACGTGATGGTGGCGATCAAGGTCAGCGTGGTGCTGCTGTTCATCGTCGTCGGCGTGTGGCGTGTGCGGCCGGTCAACTGGGAGCCGTTCGCGCCGTTCGGCATGACCGGCATCTTCAACGCCGCCGCGCTGGTGTTCTTCGCGTTCATCGGCTTCGACGCGGTGACTTCGGCGGCGGAGGAGGTGCGCAACCCGCGCCGGGACCTGCCGATCGGCATCATCGGCTCGCTGGCGGTCTGCACCATTCTCTATGTGGTGGTGGCCGCCATCATGACCGGCATCGTGCCGTACGCGAAGTTCGCGGGGGTCGATCACCCGGTGTCGCTGGCGCTCCAGTACGCCGGGCAGAACTGGGTGGCGGGGTTTGTCGATCTCGGCGCCATCCTCGGCATGACCACGGTGATCCTCGTCATGACCTACGGGCAGACGCGGATCATCTTTGCGATGTCGCGCGATGGGCTGCTGCCCGAGGCGCTCTCGGCCGTCCATCCCGTGCACGCCACGCCGTTCGTCGCCACCTGGACGGTCGGACTGATCTTCGCCGCCATCGCCGGCTTTGTGCCGCTGAACGTGCTGGCCGAGCTGATCAATATCGGCACGCTGGCAGCCTTCACGCTGATCTCGATTGCCATCCTGGTGCTGCGCCGCACCCGGCCGGACCTGCCGCGCGGCTTCCACTGCCCCGGCGTGCCCGTGGTGCCGCTGCTGGCGGTGGGGTTCTGCCTGTTCCTGATGGCGCACCTGCAATGGCTGACGTGGGTCGCCTTCCTGTGCTGGCTCGCGCTCGGGCTGGTGGTCTACTTCGCCTACTCGCGCCGCAACGCCGTGCTGCACAACCACGGCGGCGACGCGGAGGGCTAGCTGTCTCGCGATCCGGCATCGGCCAGGAACGCGCGCGAGCGCGCTTCCCCAGCATAGGCCGAGTTGATGCGCACCCAGGGCGTGGTCTCGCCGGCCGGGCGGAAGAAGTGCCCCGGCGCCAGCGCGATCCCGTACTGCTCGCCGAGCGTGACGAGGTCGCGCKAGTCGGCCATGCCGCGCGGCCGGGCCCACAGGAAGTTGCCGCCCGCAGGCTCGCAGAACACGTCCCAGTTGCTCTCGCCGAGGATCTTCACCGCATCGGCGGTGACCTCGCGGGTGCGCACGCGCAGCCGCTCCACATATTTGCGATAGGCGCCGCGTTCCAGCATTGTCGCCGTCACGGCTTCGGCGAAATGCGAGCCGGCCACGCTGGTCAACACCTTCACGTCGATCAGGTCCTTGACCAGCGCCTTGTCGGCCACKAGGTAGCCCACGCGAAGCGCCGCCGACACGGTCTTTGAGAATCCGCCTATATAGATGACGTGCTCGAGCTGATCGAGCGTGGCCAGCCGGTCGGTGAACGTGAGCTGGAAGTCCGAGAAGATGTCGTCCTCGACGAAGCGGAAGTTGTGCTTGCGCGCCAGTTCGAGCAGGCGGAACGCCACCGGGGGCGTCAGCGTGGAGCCAGTGGGGTTCTGGAGAATGCTGTTGGTGAAGAACAGCTTGGGCTTGTGGTCGCGCAGCAGGCGCTCGCAGGCTTCCGGGTCGGGGCCGTTCGGGGTGTGCGGCACGCCCACCAGCTGCACGCCGTGCAGCCGCAGCAGGCCGAACAGGTTGTAGTAGCCGGGGTCTTCGACGAACACGGTGTCGCCAGGCTTGAGCAGGTGCCGCACGACGAGGTCGAGCGCCTGGCTGGCCCCAGTGGTGATCAGCACCTGCGACAGCTCGGCCTGCACGCCCACCTGCCGCACGCGCGTGAGCACTTGCTTGCGCAGCTCCGGGTGGCCGAGCGGCGTGGCGTAGTGGATCACACTGTCGATGTCATGCCGGGTGATATGGCGGATGGCCTGCGTCAGCCCCTCCACATCGCGCCATTCCTCGGGCACGAAGCCGCCAGCCAGCTTCAGCGCGCCGCTGGGGTGGTGGAACTGGTCGATGATATGGACCGACAGGTCTTCGGCCAGGCTCGGGTCGGACCAGCCCCGGCCGCTGCGGCCGGCCAGCGTGCTGTCCGCCACATAGAAGCCCGAGCCCTGCCGTGAATCGAGCAGGCCCTGCGAGACCAGTCGGTCGTAGGCCTCGATGACCGGGAAGCGGCTGATGTTGTGCTCGGCGGCCAGCTGGCGGATCGATGGCAGGCGGGCGCCGGGCAGTGCCTCGCGCGAGCTGATCCAGGCTTTGACGGCGAGCACGATCTGCTCGGTCAGCGGTACACCGGTGGAGGGGTCGAGGACGAGCTTCATGGCGGGGGCGGCGGGGGGTGGCGGCGAACTGTCAGCAAAAACTACTGAACAGTTCATCGAAAACTGTTCGGAACTGTGCATGGGATTGTAATCCTCGCCATGAATAATGGAAGCGTGGCGGAGGCGTCCGCGTTGTCCTTCGACGCCGCTCCGCCGGGCAGAACGAGGAGACCMCCATGCGTGAACTCAGGACCTTTGAACTCGATGAACCGGGCAAGCCCGTGAGCTGGCGTGTCCGGCATGGCCAGAGCGTTGCCGTGCTCGAAGGCCGGCTGTGGCTGACCATCGAAGGGCAGGCCGCCGATATCTGGCTGCGGCCGGGCGACATCTTCGCGCTACCCGAGGGCGCGCAGGTCTGGCTGTCGGGCGAGTCGCTGCTGGCCCGCTTCCAACTGGCCGAGACCCCCGCGCCGCTCTCGCTCCAACGTGCCGCCGCCATCGCCCGGCAACTGCTGCGCCGGTGGCGCGCCCGCAAGACGGACGCCTTCGGCGACTGCCCGCAGATCCACGCCTGAGCCTCCGCAACGCCGCGCGGCGGGCAAGTGCCTGCCGCGATCCATCCGGGCCAACCCCGCTGGTCCAATCCCTCCCGCCATGCGAGGATGCCGCCATGACCCTTGGCGCGCAGCCTTCCTGCCCGCCTTGCCTTACGTTAACGTAAACGTCATATAATCGTCCGGCCCCGTCAGTGCGGTCGTCAGAACCGCCGGCGCGTGGCACGCCAGCCACATATCCGAGCGGTGGAGACAATGACTGATCTTTCCGATGTGAGCAGGACCGCGGCGCCCAAGCCGCGCGCAGCCACGGGCAAGGGCCCCATTTCGCCCACCACGCCCGCTTCGCCGACCAACAAGGTGCGGTTTGTGACCGCCGCGTCATTGTTCGATGGCCACGACGCCTCGATCAACATCATGCGGCGCATCCTCCAGTCCCACGGCTGCGAGGTGATCCACCTGGGGCACAACCGCTCCGTGCACGAGGTGGTGACCGCCGCGCTGCAGGAAGACGCCCAGGGCATCGCCATCTCCAGCTATCAGGGCGGGCACGTCGAATACTTCAAATACATGATCGATCTGCTGCGCGAGCACGGCGGCGAGCACATCCAGGTGTTCGGCGGCGGCGGCGGCGTGATCGTGCCGGACGAGATCCGCGAACTGCAGGCCTACGGCGTGGCGCGCATCTACAGTCCCGAGGACGGCCAGCGCATGGGCCTGGCCGGCATGATCGCCGACATGGTGCAGCGCTGCGACATCGACCTGACCCGCTACGCGCCCACCTCGCTCGATGCCGTGGCCGGCGGCGACCGCCGCGCGCTGGCCCAGCTGATGACCGCGCTCGAGAACGGCCGCGCCGACCCGGTGCTGGTCGAGACCCTCCATGCCCAGGCGAAGACCGCCACAACGCCGGTACTCGGCATTACGGGGACGGGCGGTGCCGGCAAGTCGTCGCTGACGGACGAGCTGATCCGCCGTTTCCGGCTGGACCAGCAGGACGCGCTGTCGGTCGCGGTGATCTCGATCGACCCGTCGCGGCGCAAGTCCGGCGGCGCGCTGCTGGGCGACCGCATCCGCATGAACGCGATCAACCATCCGCACGTTTTCATGCGCTCGCTGGCCACGCGCGAGGCCGGCTCGGAGATTTCCCAGGCGCTGCCGGACGTGATTGCCGCCTGCAAGGCGGCGCGCTTCGATCTGGTGATCGTGGAGACGTCCGGGATCGGGCAGGGCGATGCGGCCATCGTGCCGCACGTGGACCTGTCGCTCTATGTGATGACGCCCGAGTTCGGCGCGGCGAGCCAGCTCGAGAAGATCGACATGCTCGACTTCGCCGACTTCGTCGCCATCAACAAGTTCGACCGCAAGGGCGCGCAGGACGCCTGGCGCGACGTGGCCAAGCAGGTGCAGCGCAACCGCGAGCAGTGGCACAGCAAGCCCGACGAGATGCCGGTCTATGGCACGCAGGCGTCGCGCTTCAATGACGATGGCGTGACGATGCTCTATCAGGGGCTGGCCGCCGCCCTGGCCGAGCGTGGCCTGGCGCTGAAGCCCGGCGTGCTGCCGGCCACCAGCGGGCGGATCTCGACTGGCCAGAACGTGATCGTGCCGCCGGCGCGCAGCCGCTATCTGGCCGAGCTGGCCGACACCGTGCGCGCCTACCATCGCCGCGTGGCCGAGCAGAGCCGGCTGGCGCGCGAGCGCCAGCAACTGCGCGCCGCCGGGGCGATGCTAAAGCAGTCCGACGCCAGCGGCGATACCGCCGCGCTGGACACGCTGGCCGCCGACCGTGACGCCGCGCTCGGCGCCGTGGAGCGCAAGCTGCTGGCGATGTGGCCGCAGATGCAGCAGGCATACAGCGGCGACGAATACGTGGTGAAGATCCGCGACAAGGAGATCCGCACGGGGCTGGTGACCACCACGCTCTCCGGCACCAAGATCCGCAAGGTGGTGCTGCCGCGCTTCGAGGACGACGGCGAGATCCTGAAATGGCTGATGCGCGAGAACGTGCCGGGCAGCTTCCCGTACACGGCCGGCGTGTTCGCGTTCAAGCGCGAGGGCGAGGACCCCACCCGCATGTTCGCTGGCGAGGGTGATGCATTCCGCACAAATCGCCGTTTCAAGCTGGTGTCGGAAGGGATGGACGCCAAGCGCCTTTCCACCGCGTTCGACTCGGTCACGCTCTACGGCGAAGACCCGCACCTGCGCCCGGACATCTACGGCAAGGTCGGCAACTCGGGCGTCAGCATCGCCACGCTCGACGACATGAAGGTGCTCTACGACGGCTTCGACCTGACCAGTCCGAGCACGTCCGTGTCGATGACCATCAACGGACCCGCGCCGACCATCCTGGCGATGTTCATGAACACCGCCATCGACCAGAAGCTGGACAAGTTCCGCGTCGACAACGGCCGCGAGCCGACCGCCGACGAGGAATCGAAGATCCGCGCCTGGGTGCTCCAGAACGTGCGCGGCACGGTGCAGGCAGACATCCTCAAGGAGGATCAGGGCCAGAACACGTGCATCTTTTCCACCGAGTTCTCGCTGAAGGTGATGGGGGACATCCAGGAGTACTTCGTCCACCATCAGGTGCGCAATTTCTACTCGGTGTCGATCTCGGGCTATCACATCGCCGAGGCCGGCGCGAACCCGATCTCCCAGCTCGCGTTCACGCTCTCGAACGGCTTCACCTACGTGGAGGCCTACCTCGCGCGCGGCATGCATATCGACGACTTCGCGCCGAACCTGTCGTTCTTCTTCTCGAACGGCATGGACCCCGAGTACAGCGTGCTCGGCCGCGTGGCGCGCCGCATCTGGGCCGTGACGATGCGCGACAAGTACGGCGCCAACGACCGCAGCCAGAAGCTCAAGTACCACATCCAGACGTCGGGACGCTCGCTGCACGCGCAGGAAATCGACTTCAACGACATCCGCACCACGCTGCAGGCGCTGATCGCCATCTACGACAACTGCAACTCGCTGCATACCAACGCCTATGACGAGGCGATCACCACGCCGACCGGCGAATCGGTGCGCCGCGCGCTGGCGATCCAGCTCATCATCAACCGCGAATGGGGCGTGGCGAAGTGCGAGAACCCGAATCAGGGCAGCTTCCTGATCGAGGAGTTGACCGACCTCGTGGAAGAGGCCGTGCTGCAGGAGTTCGAGCGCATCGCCGAGCGTGGCGGCGTGCTCGGGGCGATGGAAACCGGCTACCAGCGCGGCAAGATCCAGGAGGAGTCGATGTACTACKAGCAGCTGAAGCACGACGGCACGCTGCCGATCATCGGCGTGAACACGTTCCGCAATCCGGAAGGCGACCCGACGCCGCAGAAGCTGGAACTGGCGCGTTCGAGCGAGGAGGAGAAGCAGAGCCAGCTGAACCGCCTGGCGGAATTCCAGCAGGGCCACACGGCGGACGCCCCGGCGATGCTGGAGCGGCTGCGCCAGGCCGTGATCGCCAACCAGAACGTGTTCGCAGTGCTGATGGACGCCGTGCGCGTGTGCTCGTTAGGGCAGATCACGCACACGCTGTTCGAGGTCGGCGGGCAGTATCGGCGCAACATGTAGGAGTGGATGCAGGCAGCCGACGCAACGCTAGAAGAAGGTGCGGTAGCGGAAGTAGCCGTTTGTCCGCGCCGTGGACTCCATCTTTCCGGTGGGTCGGAACGCGCACCGCGAGTCGTGGATGTAGTCGTCCATGAGCTTGTGCACGCTTGGTGGCAGGGCGCCCGGCGCTTCCAGTGCTGCCAGCAGGCGAGCCGTGGCGGCATCCACGCGCGGCGCGTTGGCGATGCTCGGGCCTACGCGGCCTCCTGCGGGAATAGGCGGACGCATCGCCACGCGCAAGCTTCGGTGGTGGGTGGCAAAGTCCTCGGCCCCTTCACGCAGGTCGATCTGGTCGGGGTCCTTTCTCGCCCGCTGGTAGACGCGGCGTCGCTCCAGCGCCTGGCCCGGCAAGTGCAGGCCGCTGCGCCATTGCAGGTACTGATGGGTATGCGCCTCGAGGAAGGCTTGCGTTGCCGGCTTGCCGGTGGCACTTGGCGCGATGCCACAGGTCGCATAGAAGTCAGTGACGGTGGCGATCAGGTCCGGGGAGCAATGGAAGGCCCGGGCGAGGCCGGGGTCCTCCTGGATTTCATCGGATGACAACAGCGGCACACCGCCGACGAGCGCCGCGTGGTGCATGTCGATCAGCGGTATCTGCGATAACTGCGGTGACAATCCCCAATCCGGCATCGCCTTGCCTTGATCACCGGGCCGGTAGCCGCCCCCCGCGTCTGAATGCATGCCGGGGTAAGCCACCTGCTTGCCACGCGCCATTTCCAGCGGAAAGCTGCCGCGCTGTTCGTGCAGGGCGATGAAATGCACGCATTGTTCGATGGCGGGGTGGATGGCCATATGGGCGCCCCAGGAACCATGGCCGTCGGCGCCCGGGATGCCGTCGGGGATGCCGACTGCAGCGACCGTATCGAACAGGCCCATGAAGTGGATGCGAATCGGTATGCCAGCCAGCCGATGAACGCCATCCTTCTGCGCAAGAAATTCGAACAGCCAATGGGCGAATGCGCGGGCTGCGGCGGCACCGCGAGAGAAGCCGAACACCGCGACATTGATCCGCGTGACCTTGCGCTCGCGGTCTGCCACCACTTTCGCCAGTTTGTTCTCCCAGGTCTTGAACGCGAGCTTGCGCATGGGATCATTCGGGTCATAGCTCATGCCTGATACGACGGCTCTCATCACGTGATCTGGGAGCATGCGGGTTCCAGTCAAATTCAAATGAACCGAGTCAAGCGTTTCTCGTAGCGAAAGTTCGCGCTGTCCATTCGCAGGCATCGGTGCAGGTATCGTAAGGTTGTATGGCATATTGCTCAGGCTCGGATGTACTTCACAATTTGGCTTCGTCGCCTTTAAGCGGATAGTCCGGATGCCCGAGGCCCATCATGGTGACGAACACCTTGACCTCGCCGCCGCGCAGGAAATGGACAGCGAACCGGCCGCCCTCGTCGGGGCCATACCGTGGCACTTCCACGTCGCGCTCCATGGCGTTTTCTCCACCCCAATCGCTCCACCAGACCTTTACCGTCATACCCGGCTTGTAAGCGCGTGGAATGCTTGTACAACAGGTGAATTTTCCGCCGCCACGATGTGCTCCCAAGTACGCACCGCCATACTCGTTGACCCCAAAGCGGTAGATGCTCCTGTCGGTGTGGTTGTAGCCCACCAGATTCAACGTCATCTGGTCTTCGGTGCATCCGGTCAGTGGCAGGCACAGCCCGGCCAATAGGCAAAGACGCCAGACTGACGGGAACCATTTCGTTTCGCGGCGATGACGCGTATTGGCAGGCATGGACGAAGTCTTTGTCACAGTTCGGCATCCTCACCCTTGAGCGGATAGTTGGGATGCCAGTAGCCCATCATGGTGACGAACACCTTGACCTCCCCGCTGCGCAGGAAATGCACGGCAAATGCACCGCCTTCATCTGGTCCATACCGTGGCACTTCCACAATGCGCTCCATGGCGTTTTCCCCACCCCAGTCACTCCACCAGACAGTGACCGTCATCCCAGGTCGGTAGGCGCGTGGAATGCTGATGCAACAGGTATGTCCCCCGCCGCCGCGGTGTGCTCCCAGGTAGCCACCGCCATATTCGTTGACGCCAAAACTGTAGATGCTCCTGTTGGTATGGTTGTGGCCCACCAGATTCAACGTCATCCKGTCTTCGGTGCACCCGGTCAGTGGCAGGCACAGCCCGGCCAATAGGCAAAGACGCCAGACTGAKGGGAACCATTTCGTTTCGCGGCGATACCGGACATTCGCAGGCATGGACGAAGTCTTTGTCACAGTTCGGCATCCTCACCCTTGAGCGGATAGTCCGGATGCCCGAGGCCCATCATGGTGACGAACACCTTGACCTCGCCGCCGCGCAGGAAATGGACAGCGAACCGGCCGCCCTCGTCGGGGCCATACCGTGGCACTTCCACGACGCGCTTTATGGCGTTCTCTCCATCCCAATCGCTCCCCCAGACCGTTACCGTCATGCCGGGCTTGTAGGCGCGTGGGATGCTGATGCAGCAGGTGAACCCTCCACCGCCCCGGTGCGCTTGCAGGTGACCGCCCCCATATTCATTGACGCCATAGCGGTGGATGCTCCTGTCGGTATGGTTGTAGCCCACCAGATTCAACGTCATCTGGTCTTCGATGCATCCTGTCAGTGGCAAGCACAGCCCGGCCAATAGGCAAAGACGCCAGACTGAGGGGAACCATTTCGTTTCGCGGCGATGACGCGTATTGGCAGGCATGGATAGAGTCTTTGTCACAGTTCGGCATCCTCACCCTTGAGCGGATAGTCCGGATGCCCGAGGCCCATCATGGTGACGAACACCTTGACCTCGCCGCCACGCAGGAAATGCACGGCAAAATGTCCGCCTTCATCCGGGCCATACCGTGGCACTTCCACGACGCGCTCCATGGCGTTTTCCCCACCCCAATCGCTCCACCAGACGGTTACCGTCATGCCTGGCTTGTAGGCACGCGGAATGCTCATGCAACACGTAAATTTTCCACCACCGGTGTGTGCTCCCAAGTAGCCGCCGCCATACTCATTGACAGCCGAAGCTGTAGATGCTGCGGTCGGTATGGTTGTATCCAAGAATGTCCAGTCCCATCTGGTCTTCGGTGCACTCTGTCAGCGGCAGGCACAGCCCCGCCAGCAGCGCCAGACGAAGCGTTCCCTTCCACCCTGCAGTACGGCCGATCGCGTGTGCCATCGATGAATCCCCCGGTTGCCATGGCATTGCACCTTAAACGCTGACCGGGGCACTGAAAATGCGTGAACGTTCACTTGCTGCGGAAGATCAGCAAGGACGTTGATTTCATCGAACTACGATTCCCATTGATGGAGACGTTGTGTAGGCGCGCGCTGCGCTACACTCGAAGGTTGCCGCGCGCCATCCTTGCGCGGGTCCAAGCCACGCAGAAGGAGGGCCCTGATCCCATGTACGACAACCAGAACATCTTCGCCCGCATCCTGCGTGGCGAACTCCCGTGCTTCAAGATCTACGAGGACGCGGACACCATCGCGTTCATGGACATCATGCCGCAKACCGACGGCCACGCGCTGGTCGTGCCGAAGGAGCAGGCAGTGGACCTGTTCGGCCTGTCCGAGGCCGGCGCGGCGGCGGCGATCAAGTCCACGCAGCGCGTGGCGCGTGCCGTGCGCGAGGCCTTC
Source organism: Cupriavidus sp. 05T42 (assembly GCF_056396345.1). Taxonomy (NCBI): domain Bacteria; kingdom Pseudomonadati; phylum Pseudomonadota; class Betaproteobacteria; order Burkholderiales; family Burkholderiaceae; genus Cupriavidus; species Cupriavidus sp. 05T42. Next base: position 32,703 of record NZ_JBFTLH010000004.1, on the reverse strand, counting down.
CAGCCGGACGGCATGGTCATCACCCAGTTCAACGGCGTGGCGGCGGGACAGACCGTGCCGCACATCCATTTCCACATCGTGCCGCGCTACGCGGACCAGCCGATTCGCGGCCATGCGCGCGAGCAGCAGGACATGGCCGTGCTCAAGGAGCACGCCGAGCGCGTAATCGCGGCGCTGGCGAAGCTGCCGGMCTGATCGGTCCCGATTTCATTCCCGGATACACGTAACGACACAAGGAAGTTCGACATGGCAATCAAGACAGTAGGCATCGTCGGTGCCGGCACGATGGGCAACGGCATCGCCCAGGCCTGCGCAGTAGCTGGCCTGGACGTGGTGATGGTCGATATCAGCGACGCCGCCGTGCAGAAGGGCATCGCCACGGTGGCCGGCAGCATGGACCGGCTGATCAAGAAGGAGAAGGCGACCGAGGCCGACAAGGCGGCGGCACTGGCGCGCATCCACGGCAGCACCGCCTACGACGACCTCAAGAAGGCCGATATCGTCATCGAGGCTGCCACCGAGAACCATGAGCTGAAGCTCAAGATCCTCAAGCAGATCGACAGCATCGTCGGCGCGCACGTGATCGTGGCGTCGAACACCTCGTCGATCTCGATCACCAAGCTGGCTGCGGCGATCTCGCGCCCGGACCACTTCATCGGCATGCACTTCTTCAACCCGGTGCCGATGATGGCGCTGGTGGAACTGATTCGCGGCCTGCAGACCAGCGATGCCACGCATGCCGACGTCGAGGAGCTGGCCAAGCGGCTGGGCAAGTATCCGATCACGGTGAAGAACAGCCCGGGCTTCGTGGTGAACCGCATCCTCTGCCCGATGATCAACGAGGCATTCTGCGTGCTGGGCGAGGGCCTGGCGTCGCCGGAAGAAATCGACGAGGGGATGAAGCTGGGCTGCAACCATCCGATCGGGCCGCTGGCGCTGGCGGACATGATTGGCCTGGATACGATKCTGGCGGTGATGGAAGTGCTCTACACCGAGTTCGCCGATCCGAAGTACCGTCCGGCGATGCTGATGCGCGAGATGGTCGCCGCCGGCTACCTCGGCCGCAAGACCGGGCGTGGGGTTTACGTGTACAGCAAGTAAGTCGATAGCCTTGCCCCCTCTCCCCAGCGGGAGGGGGACTCACTCCCCGTACTGCCGCAATCCCTCCAGGTCGAGCACCTCGATCACCCCGTAGTCCACCCGCACCAGCCCCTGCTGTTCCAGCACCTTCAGCGCCTGGTTGGCGCGCTGCCGCGAGATGCCGGCGAGCAGGCCGATCTCCTCCTGCGAGATCTCCAGCGTATTCCCCAGCCCCGGATACAGGTGTTCGTTGAACAGCGACGACACCGCGCGCGCCACGCGCGAATCGATGTCCAGCAGCCGTTCGTACTCCACCGCCGCAATGAACTGCCCGAGCCGCTCGTTGAACTGCATCAGCAGGAAGCGCGTGAACGGCAGGCTGGTATCCAGCAGCCACTGAAAAGTCTCGCGCGGGATGAACGCGATGCGCGAGCGGCGCAGCGCCATCACGTCGTATTTGCGGATTTCCGACTTCAGCACCGCGCCTTCGCCGAACCAGCCGCCGGTCGGCACGCCGGTGAAGGTCACCGACTTGCCCGAGGGCGACACCGTGGTGATCTTGATGATGCCTTCCACCACCCCCAGCCAGTGTTCGGCCAGGTCGCCCTTGTGGCAGACATAGTCGCCCTGGCTGTACTCGCGCACGGTAGTCACGCGTTTGACACGCTCGCGCTGGGCCGGGCTGAGGTCCACGGCCCAGGCGCAACGGTCGATGAAATCATGGGAAATCGCCACTCGGTGCTCCCGTAGGGATTAACCCGGAATTGTCATCGGCGTGACAACCCGGGGGGATGGCATCGGCTATCTTACGATCACTACGGAACCGGCCCGGCCTGATGTCACAAGGCCTGGCGGCATGATGCGGTGCGAGAAGCGCCGCTTGGCGCCCAGTATAGCGACCGGTCCGGCGGCTTGATACCCGGCGTGGCCCCTACGCCCCCTGGGGGAGAGGAGACAGCGATGCAGGAATCGTCGGCAACGACCTTCCCGCGATGCCTGCTGGCGCACGCCACGCAGCGGCCGGACCATCCGGCCCATCGCGAGAAGGATCTCGGCATCTGGCAGACATATAGCTGGTCGCAAGCCGCGCGCGAGGTCCGCGCGCTCGCCTGCGGGCTGGCCGCGCTTGGGTTCCGGCGGGGCATGAACCTGGCCGTGGTGGGTGACAACCGCCCGCGTCTCTATTGGGCGATGACCGCCGCGCAGGCGCTCGGCGGCGTGCCGGTGCCGCTCTACCAGGACGCCATCGCCAACGAGATGGTCTATGTGCTGGAAGACGCCGAGATCGAATTCGCCGTGGTCGAGGACCAGGAGCAGGTGGACAAGCTGCTCGAGGTGGAGGCCCAGCTCGCCGCGCGCGGCCGCGCCGTGCGCCATCTGATCTACGAAGACCCGCGCGGCCTGCGCGACTACGACCATCCCTCGCTGCTCTCCTACGAACGCCTCCAGGAGATCGGCCGCGAGTACGATGCCGCGCACCCCGGATTCTTCGATGAGCAGGTGCAGGCCGGCCAGCCCGACGACACCGCGATCATCCTCTACACCTCCGGCACCACCGGCAAGCCCAAGGGGGTCTGCCATTCGCACGGCGGCCTGATCGGCGCGGCGCGCAACGGCTGCCAGTTCGACAAGCTCGGCCCCGCCGACGACGTGCTCTCCTACCTGCCGATGGCCTGGGTGGGCGACAACCTGTTCTCGTACGCGCAGGCGCTGGTCGCGGGCTTCACGGTGAACTGCCCGGAGTCGCGGGAGACCGTGATGACGGACCTGCGCGAGATCGGCCCCACCTACTACTTCGCCCCGCCGCGCATCTATGAAGGGCTGCTGACGCAGGTGATGATCCGCATGGAGGACGCTGGCTGGGTCAAGCGCCGCCTGTACGACTGGGCGATGGGCGTGGCGCGCCGCTGCGGCGCGGACATCCTCGACAAGCGCCCGGTGCCACTGGCGGACCGGCTGCGCTACGCGCTGGGCGAATGGGTGATCTACGGCCCGCTGCGCAACGTGCTCGGCATGAGCCGCATCCGCGTGGGCTACACCGCCGGCGAGGCGATCGGCCCGGACCTGTTCCGCTTCTATCGCTCCATCGGCGTGAACCTGAAGCAGTTCTACGGCCAGACCGAGACCTGCGCCTACGTGTGCCTGCAGCCGGACGGGCAGGTCAAGTTCGACTCGGTCGGCCCGGCCGCGCCGGGCATGGAGATCCGCATCGCCGACAACGGCGAGGTACTGGTGCGCGGCGTGGGGCTGCTGAAGTCCTACTACAAGCGTGACGACGCCACGCGGGAGGCCATCAACGACGAGGGCTATTTCATGACCGGCGACGCCGGCGTGATCGACGCCGACGGCCACCTCAAGATCATCGACCGCGCCAAGGACGTCGGCAAGCTGGCCGACGGGTCGATGTTCGCGCCGAAGTACATCGAGAATAAGCTCAAGTTCTTCCCGTACATCAAGGAGGCGGTGGCCTTCGGCACGGACCGCGAATCGGTCTGCGCCTTCATCAACATCGATTTCGATGCGGTGGGCAACTGGGCCGAGCGCCGCCACCTGGCCTATGCCGGCTACGTGGACCTGGCCGCCCAGCCGGAAGTGATCGCGATGATCGCCGAATGCGTGGAACAGGTGAACACCGACCTGGCGGCGGACGCCATGCTGGCCGGCTCGCAGGTGGCGCGCTTCCTGATCCTGCACAAGGAGCTGGACCCGGACGACGACGAACTGACGCGCACGCGCAAGGTGCGGCGCGGCTTTATCGCCGAGAAATACGCGGTGCTGGTCGAGGCGCTGTACGCGGGCAAGCCCGAGCAGTTCATCGAGACGCGCGTGAAGTTCGAGGACGGTCGCGAGGGCAGTGTCTCGGCCACGCTGAAGCTGGTGGACGTCAAGCGTTTCCCGCCCACGGGCGGCGCGCGCGCGGCATGAACAGGGGAATGGCATGACGCAGATGGCATGGCGCGTGGACGCCACGGGCACGATGGCGCCGGCAGGCACGATCACCGCGCCGGGGCACGCCGATGGCGTGCAGCACGAGGGGCTCCGCACCGGCGACGCGCTGGAGCCGGACTCCACCCTGCACACCCGCACGCGCGGCGACGTGATCCTGGACCTCCAGAACATCTMGCTCGCGTTCGGCGGCGTGAAGGCGCTGACCGACATCTCGTTCGATGTCTGCGAGCACGAGATCCGCGCGATCATCGGCCCGAACGGCGCCGGCAAGAGTTCGATGCTGAACGTGATCAACGGCGTCTATCACCCCCAGCAGGGCCGCATCGTGTTCCGGGGCGAGGAGCGGCGCCAGATGCATCCGACCGCCGCCGCGCGGCAGGGCATCGCGCGCACGTTCCAGAACATCGCGCTGTTCAAGGGCATGACCGTGCTGGACAACATCATGACCGGCCGCAACACCCAGTTCCGCACCGGCCTGTTCGCGCACGCGCTGTGGTGGGGCCCGGCGCGCGCCGAGGAGATCCGGCACCGGCACAAGGTGGAGGAGGTGATCGACTTCCTCGAGATCCAGGCCATCCGCAAGACCCCGGTGGGGCGCCTGCCGTACGGCCTGCAGAAGCGCGTGGAGCTGGCGCGCGCGCTGGCGGCGGAGCCGTCGATGCTGCTGCTGGACGAGCCCATGGCCGGCATGAACGTGGAAGAGAAGCAGGACATGTGCCGCTTCATCCTCGACGTGAACCAGCAGTTCGGCACCACCATCGTGCTGATCGAGCACGACATGGGCGTGGTCATGGACATCTCCGACCGCGTGGTCGTGCTCGACTACGGCAAGAAGATCGGCGACGGCACGCCCGAGGAGGTCAAGRCCAACCCCGACGTGATTCGCGCCTACCTCGGCACCTCGCACTGAGCATCGGACCCCATCATGACCTTCTTCTTCKAAATCCTGATCGGCGGGCTGCTCTCCGGGCTGATGTACTCGCTCGTGGCGCTGGGCTTCGTGCTGATCTACAAGGCGTCCGGCGTGTTCAACTTCGCGCAGGGGGCGATGGTCTACTTCGCCGCGCTGGCCGTGGTGGGGCTGATGGACAAGGGCATGCCGATGTGGGCGGCGTTCATCGGCGCCTTCGTGGTCATGATCATCGTGGGCATCAGCACCGAGCGGCTGGTGCTGCGAAAGCTGGTCAACCAGCCGCCGATCACGCTGTTCATGGCGACCATCGGGCTGTCGTTCTTCCTGGAGGGGCTCGGGCCGCTGCTGTTCGGTAACGAGGTGCGGCCGATCAACCTCGGCATCGTGGACGAGCCGATCGAGGCCATCCTCACCCGCTTCAACATCGTTATCTCGAAGTTCGACCTGGCCGCCGCCGCGATTGCCGCCGTGCTGGTGGCCGCGCTGGCGCTGTTCTTCCAGTACACCAAGGTGGGGCGGGCGCTGCGTGCGGTGGCGGATGACCACCAGGCGGCGCTCTCGCTCGGCATTCCGCTCCAGCACATCTGGGCGATCGTCTGGGGCGTGGCCGGCTTCGTGGCGCTGGTGGCGGGCATGCTCTGGGGCTCGCGCAACGGCGTGCAGTTCGCGCTGACGCTGACCGCGCTCAAGGCGCTGCCGGTGCTGATCCTGGGCGGCTTCACCTCGGTGCCGGGGGCCATCGTCGGCGGGCTGATCATCGGCGCCTCAGAGAAGCTGGCCGAGATCTACATCCCGCCCGTGTTCCAGGCGATGTTCGGCGGCAACTTCGGCGGCATCGAAGGCTGGTTCCCCTATGTATTCGCGTTGCTGTTCCTGCTGGTGCGGCCCGAAGGGCTGTTCGGCGAGAAGMACATCGACCGCGTGTAACCCGTCCGGAGACCGACACCATGCTCTATCGTGAAGCCGGGCAGTTCAAGACCAGCTACATCGCCGACAGCCAGATCTTCCCGATCCGCCAGGACCGCATCGGTTTTGCCGTGCTGATGGCAGTGGCCTTCGTCGCGGTGCCGTTCACCGCCTCGGAATACTGGTTCAACGCGATCCTGATCCCGTTCCTGATCTTCTCGCTCGCGGCGCTGGGGCTGAATATCCTGACCGGCTATGCCGGCCAGCTCTCGCTGGGCACGGCGGCCTTCATGGCCGTGGGCGCCTACGCGGCGTACAACTTCCAGTTGCGGATCGAAGGCATCCCGGTGCTGGCMACCTTCCTCCTGGCCGGGCTGTCGGCGGCACTGGTGGGCGTGGCGTTCGGGCTGCCCTCGCTGCGGATCAAGGGCTTCTATCTCGCCGTGGCCACGCTGGCGGCGCAGTTCTTCGTGGTCTGGGCGCTGACCAAGTTTCCCTGGCTGTCGAACAACAGCTCGTCGGGCGTGATCACGGCGCAGCGGCTGGACCTGTTCGGCTTCACCATCGACACCCCGGTGCGCAAGTACCTGTTCGTGCTCGCCTTCGTCACGGTGCTGGCCTTCGTCGCCAAGAACCTGGTGCGCTCGGCCACCGGCCGCGCCTGGATGGCCGTGCGGGACATGGACGTGGCCGCCGAGGTCATCGGCATTCCGCTGATGCGCACCAAGCTGCTCGCCTTCGCGGTCAGCTCGTTCTACTGCGGCGTGGCCGGCGCGCTCTATGCGTTCTGCTACCTCGGCTCGGTGGAGCCGGACGGCTTCTCGCTCGACCTCTCGTTCCGCATCCTGTTCATGATCATCATCGGCGGGGTAGGCAGCATCCTCGGCTCCTTCCTCGGCGCCGCGTTCATCCTGCTGCTGCCGATCTTCCTCGACAACGTGCTGCCCGGCCTGGCCGCGCTGCTGCACCTGCCGTTCACGAACGCCACGGTGTCGCACATCCAGCTGATGGTGTTCGGCGCGCTGATCATCTTCTTCCTGATCGTGGAGCCGCACGGGCTGGCGCGGCTGTGGCAGATCGCCAAGGAGAAGCTGCGGCTCTGGCCGTTCCCGCATTGATTCATCGTCGTAGCCCATAACAACGCCCGTCTACGAGGCGAAAGGTCAAGGAGACTGTCATGACAACCCTGATTCGCAATGTGCAGCGCGCCGCCCTGGTGGTTGGTGTGGCGGCGGCGCTGCTGGCGCCGTCGCTGCCGGCGCTGGCGCAGGCCAACGAGCAGTTCGTGGCGTTGCCGAGCTACCGCGTGGGGCCCTACGGCGCCAACGGCCAGTCGTTCTACGGCGGCTTCATCGACTACCTGAACTACGTCAACCTCAAGGATGGCGGCATCAACGGCGTGAAGCTGAGCTGGGAAGAGTGCGAGACCGAGTACAACAACGCCAAGGGCGTGGAGTGCTACGAGCGGCTCAAGTCGAAGAACGCGACGACCAAGGGCACCGCGTACCACTCGATGTCCACCGGCATCTCCTACGCACTGGTCGACAAGACCGCCGCTGACAAGGTGCCGCTGGTGATGATGGGCTACGGCCGCACGGACGCCGTGGACGGTTCGGTGTTCCCGTACGCGTTCCCGCTGGTCACCACGTACCAGATGCAGGTGTCGGCCATCGTCAAGTACCTGGCCACCAAGAGCGGCGGCTCGCTCAACGGCAAGAAGATCGTCTACCTGTACCACGACTCGGCCTACGGCAAGGAGCCGATCGTCGCCCTGCAGGCGGAGGCGCGGCTGAACAAGTTCAACCTGGTGGAGATTCCGGTGGCGCACCCCGGCAACGAGCAGGGCGCCCAGTGGCTCAAGATCCGCCAGGAGAATCCGGACTACGTGATCTTCTGGGGCTGGGGCGTGATGAACCAGACCGCGCTGAAGGCGGCGCAGAAGGTGGGCTTCCCGCGCGACAAGATGATCGGCTCCTGGTGGGCTGGTTCCGAGGAAGACACCGTGCCGGCCGGCGACGCCGCCAAGGGCTACATGAGCGCGACGTGGAACGTGGCGGGCCGCAACGTGCCGCTGATCGCCGACATCGACAAGGTGGTGTACGGCGCCGGCAAGGGCAATATGCAGGACCGCAACAAGGTCGGCTCGGTGCTCTATAACCGCGGCGTTTCGGCGGCCGTGGTKACCGTGGAGGCGATCCGCGTGGCGCAGGACAAGTTCGGCAAGGGCAAGATGATGTCCGGCGACCAGATGCGCTGGGCCTTCGAGAACCTGAACGTGACCAACGCGCGCCTGCAGCAGCTGGGCGCCACCGGCCTGCTGCCCGAGATCAAGACGAGCTGCGACAACCACGAGGGCTCCGGCAAGGTGAAGATCCAGCAGTGGGATGGCGCCAAGTGGGTGGTGGTGTCTGACTGGATCGAGGGCAACAAGGCGCTGATCCACCCGCTGTTCAAGGCCAACGCGGCGCAGTACGCGAAGGAGAAGGGCATTACGCCGGCCTGCGCGAAGTCGTAAGCGCGGCCTGCGGTTGTCTTCCCTCTTCCGCAAGCGGGAGAGGGGAGCGCAAAACCAGCGGCATTTGAGGTGTCCATCCATGTCCCTGCTATCCGTCAACAACATCGAAGTCATCTACGACCACGTGATCCTGGTGCTCAAGGGGGTCTCGCTGGAGGTGCCCGAAGGCCGCATCGTGGCGCTGCTCGGCGCCAACGGGGCCGGCAAGACCACCACGCTCAAGGCGATCTCGAACCTGCTCCACGCCGAGCGCGGCGACGTGACCAAGGGCTCCATCGAATATCGCGGTAATCGCGTGGACCAGCTCACGCCCAACGACCTCGTCAAGCGCGGGGTGATCCAGGTCATGGAGGGGCGCCATTGCTTCGCCCACCTGACCATCGAGGAAAACCTGCTCACCGGCGCCTACACGCGCGGGCTGTCGCGCGCAGACACGCGCCACGAGCTGGAGAAGATCTACACCTACTTCCCGCGCCTGCAGACGCGGCGCAAGTCCCAGGCTGGCTATACCTCGGGCGGCGAGCAGCAGATGTGCGCGATCGGGCGGGCGATGATGGCCAAGCCGGCGATGATCCTGCTCGACGAGCCGTCCATGGGCCTGGCCCCGCAGATCGTCGAGGAGATCTTCGAGATCGTGCGCGACCTGAACACGCGCGAGAAGGTCAGCTTCCTGCTGGCCGAGCAGAACACGATGGTGGCGCTGCGCTACGCCGACTACGGCTACATCCTGGAGAACGGCCGCGTGGTCATGGACGGCGAGGCCGAATCGCTGCGCACCAACGAGGACGTCAAGGAGTTCTACCTGGGCGTGGCCGCCAACGATGCCGATGGCGCCGCGCGCAAGTCGTTCCGCGATGTGAAGAGCTATCGGCGCCGCAAGCGCTGGCTGGCCTGAATTCCTACCCCTCCCGCACCATGGCTGACTATTTCGATTCGCTGGAAACGCGCACGCCGGCCGAGCGCGAGGCCGCGCTGCTGGCCGCCCTCGCGCGCCAGGTGGCGCACGCGCAGGCCCACGCGCCTTACTTCGCCGAGGTGCTGTGCGATGTGGACCCGCGCGACCTCACCTCCCGCGCCGCGCTGGCGGCGCTGCCGGTGACGCGCAAGTCGGAGTTGACCGCCCGCCAGCGCACCGCGCCGCCGCTGGGTGGCCTCAACGCTACGCCCATCGGCGGGCTGCGGCATGTGTTCCAGTCGCCGGGACCGATCCTTGAGCCGGACGGCCATGCCGATGACTGGTGGCGCATCGCGCGCGCCATGTTCGCGGCCGGTTTCCGCGCCGGCGAGCTGGTCTACAACACCTTCTCGTACCACTTCACGCCGGCCGGCATGATGATGGAATCGGGCGCACACCGGTTGGGCTGCTGCGTGTTCCCGGCGGGCGTCGGCCAGACCGAATCGCAGGTGCAGGCCATGGCGGCGCTGCAGCCGTCCGCCTATGCCGGCACGCCATCGTTCCTGAAGCTGCTGATCGAGCGGGGCGCCGAGCTGGGAATGCCGTGCGCGAGCCTGTCGAAGGCGCTGGTCACCGGCGAAGCCTGCCCGCCGCCGCTGCGCGCATGGCTGCAGGACCATGGCGTGACCGTGCGCCAGATGTACGGCACCGCCGACGTGGGGCTGATCGCCTACGAAACCGAGGGCGGCGACGGCTGGGTGGTCGATGAAGGCGTGCTGGTGGAGATCGTCGAGCCGGGCGGCACGCAGCCGATGCCCGAGGGCGAGACCGGCGAGGTCGTGGTGACGGTGCTCGGCAACGGCGACTATCCGCTGATCCGTTTCGGCACGGGCGACCTGTCGGCCATCGTCAGCGACTCCTCGCACCGCGCCAGCCCATGCGGGCGCACCAATATCCGGCTCAAGGGCTGGCTGGGGCGCGCGGACCAGACCACCAAGGTCAAGGGGATGTTCGTCCATCCCGGGCAGGTGGCGGATGTGGTGCGCCGCCATCCCGAGATCCGCGCCGCAAGGCTGGTGGTGACCGGCATGGTCGGCGCGGACACCATGACGCTGCACTGCGACGCCACGCGCGAGGACGACGGACTGGCGCACGCCATTGCCGATTCGATCCGCGACGTCATGCGCCTGCGCGGCGAGGTGCGCTTCGTGGCGGCAGGGTCGCTGCCGCAGGATGGCAAGGTGATCGAGGACGCGCGCAGTTACGACTGAGGGGATTGGGGCGGCTCCGCCGCCTCACCATACCCACCCCGGGGCCGGGTCGGCAGCCGCACCATCCAGATGGTCACGGCGGCGCCCACCGCCAGCAGCGTCAGCGAGGACACCGGCCGCCCGCGCAGCAGCCAGGCGGTGGTCCCCATCGAAATCCACATCATCGACAGCGCCAGGCACTTGGCGCGCAGCGGAATGCTGCGATGCGCCTGCCAGTCCCGCACCAGCGGGCCGAAGCGCGGGTGCGAGATCAGCCAGTCGTGGAAGCGCTCCGAGCCGCGCGCGAAGCAGGCGGCCGCCAGCAGGACAAACGGGGTGGTGGGCAGCAGCGGCAGGAAAATGCCGATGAAGCCGAGCACCAGCGACACGACGCCGCAGGTGACCCAGAATGCCCGGATCACGCGCTCACGGTGCGTGAGCGCGTCGCTGGCGTTGCCTGGGGAGCGGGGCCGGCGGGTGTCGCCGGCGGGGCGTTCGGAGTCGGTCGGGTGCAAAGGAAGGGGCGAAAAGGAGCGAGGGCGAAAAAACGCCCCTATCGTACCAGTCCGAGCCGAGCGCGCGCGGCGTCGTACTCTTCCTTCATGCGCGCGATGATCTCGCCGGCCGTGGCAATGTCCTCGATCTGGCCCACGCCCTGGCCAGCGCCCCAGATGTCCTTCCACGCCTTGGTCTTGGAGCTGCCGCTCGAGAAGTCCATCTTGGTCTTGTCCGCCACGGGCAGGTTGTCCGGGTCGAGCCCCGAATTGCTGATGCTCTCGCGGATGTAGTTGCCGTGCACGCCCGTGAACAGGTTCGTGTAGACGATGTCCGAGGCCGCCGCGCTGGTGATCGACTGCTTGTACTCCGCGCTCGCGTGGGCTTCCTGCGAGGCGATGAAGCGCGTGCCCACGTAGGCGAAATCGGCGCCCATGGCCTGGGCGGCCAGCACGGCGTCGCCGGTGGCGATGGAGCCGGACAGCGCGATGGGACCGTCGAAGATCTTGCGCACCTCGCCCACCAGCGCGAACGGCGAGAGCATGCCGGCATGGCCGCCGGCGCCAGCCGCCACCAGGATCAGGCCGTCCACGCCCGCCTCGATGGCCTTCTCGGCGTGGCGCAGGCTGATCACGTCGTGCAGCACGATGCCGCCATAGCTGTGCACGGCATCGATCATTTCCTTGACCGGCGCGCGCAGCGAGGTGATGAAGATGGGTACCTTGTGGTCGACGCAGACCTTCACGTCGTGCTCCAGCCGCGCGTTGGACGCATGGACGATCTGGTTCACGGCGATCGGGCCGACGCGCTTGCCCGGGTTCGCGGCCTGGAACGCGGCCAGGTCTTCCTGCATCTGCGTGAGCCATTCGTCGAGCAGTTCCGCCGGGCGTGCGTTGAGCGCGGGGAAGGAGCCGACGATGCCGGCCTTGCACTGCGCCAGCACCAGTTCCGGATAGCTGACGATAAACATCGGCGAGGCGATGACGGGCAGGGCCAGGTTCTGCAGGATCGGCGGCAAGGTCGTGGCGGCGGGCATGGGGTCTCCTCTGATCGGGTCGCAAATTGAACGATCGTTCGATTATAGGGACTTTCGCTCCGGATGGCGCCGCCCGGACCGTCGCCCGGCCTAGAGGCCCGCTTCCATTCCGCCAGGAGAGACGGACAAAAAAATGCCCCGCCGGGTAGGCGGGGCAATTACCACGAAGACTGATAAGAAGAGGCAGTGAGACACCTGCCAATGCCTCACCGCGAGACGAAGCATAGACGGTGAATATGACCGTCAGAAGTCAAAACCGAGGGTTTATACCGGGGTGCCCGGGCGCCCTCGGCCCCTGTCACACCTTCTCGAGCAGCAGGCCCTTCAGGTATTCCCCTTCCGGGAAGGCCGCCGACATCGGATGGTCGGTGCCCGCCGAGAGCCGGCGCAGGATGCGCGCGTCGCAGCGGGCATCGGTGGCCGCGCCAGCCACGATCTTCTGGAACAGCTCCATGCTGATGGCGCCCGAGCACGAGTACGTGAACAGCAGGCCGCCCGGCCGCAGCAGTTGCATGCCGACAAGGTTGATTTCCTTGTAGGCGCGCGCGGCGCGGTCGATGTGCTGCGCCGACGGGGCGAACTTGGGCGGGTCCAGCACGATCAGGTCGAACTGGCGGCCCTCGGCGCGGAACTCGCGCAGCGTCTTGAACACGTCGGCGTCGAGCCAGGTCGCCCGTTCAGCGTCGAAGCCGTTCAGCGTGACGTTGTTCGCGGCGATCTTGAGCGCCTCGCCCGACGAGTCGATCGACGTCACCGCCGTGGCGCCGCCCCGCAGCGCGGCCAGCGAGAAGCCGCCCGTGTAGCAGAAGCAGTTCAGCACCTCACGCCCTTCGGCCAGATCGCCGACGAGCTTGCGGTTGTCGCGCTGGTCGACGTAGAAGCCCGTCTTGTGGCCGTTGCGCACGTCCACGTAGTAGCGCACGCCGTGTTCGGTCACGGACAGCTCCGGGTCCGGCTCGGCGCCAGCCAGCACGCCGGTCACCAGCGGCAGGCCCTCGCGCTGGCGCACGGCGGCGTCGGAGCGCTCGTAGACATTCGGGCAGCCGGTCTCCTTGACCAGCGCCTGCACCAGCGCCTCCTTCCACTGCTCCACGCCGGCCGAATTGAACTGGCAGACCAGCTGGCCCTTGTCGCCGCTGCCGTAATAGTCGACAACCAGCCCGGGCAGGCGGTCCGCCTCGCCGAAGATCAGCCGTACCGCGTCGGTATCGCGCACCCACTGGCGCCGATGGGCCACCGCGGCGGCCACGCGGCGCTTGAACAGCGCGTGGTCGACCGGCTCGTTCTCGTCGAACGTCCACACCCGTGCGCGGATCTGCGACTCGGGGCTGTAGGCGCCGCGTGCCAGGAAACGGCCGTCCGCGGCGCGGATGACCACCGTGGTGCCGGTCTCGCAGCGGCCTTCGGTGGAGGCGATGCCGGTGGCGTACACCCAGGGGTGGCGGCGGAGCAGGGATTTTTCCTTGCCCGGTTTGAGCGTGATGGCGTTCATGCGCTTACAGCACCACCTTCACCATCGGATGCGACGTCAGCGCGCGGTATAAATCGTCCAGCTGCTCGCGGCTGGTCACCCAGACCGTCACGGTCAGGCCCAGATAATTGCCGTTGCGCGATGGACGCATCTCCATCTTGCCGGCGTGGAAGTTCGGGTCGAAGTCCTGCACCAGGGTCACGATCGCCTCGGCAAAGCCGTCCTGCATCGCGCCCATGACCTTGATGGGGAAGTCGCTCGGGTACTCGATCAGCGAGGCCTGCGGCGGAATGCTGCCGGGCTGCTGACCATCGTTCGAATCGGTCGTCATGTTCGTGCTCTCGCGTGTGTGCGGATTACTTGCGCTTGAACCAGAGGCGGATGGTGTCCCACAGGCGGCCGAAGAAGCCGGCCTCGGGCACGTCCTCGAGCGCCACCACCGGGAACTCGCCCACCTTCGTGGTGCCGTCCATCAGCTTGACCGTGCCGACCTGCTGGCCGACCGCGATCGGGGCCAGCAGCAGTTCCTGGCGCTCCAGCACCGGCTTCAGGCGGCTGCCCGTGCCCTTGGGCACCGTGACGAAGGTCTCGTTGGACACGCCGATCTTGACCGTGCCGGCGGCGCCCTTGTAGATCTCGGGCGTGGCCAGGACCTGGCCCTTGTCGTACAGGCGCAGGGTGTCGAAGAACTGGAAGCCGTAGTTCAGGATCTTCAGGCTTTCCTGCGTGCGCACCTGCTCGCTGGTGGTGCCGATCACGATCGACACCAGGCGGCGGTTGCCGTTCGGCACGTTGGCGAGCGGGCGCTGCGCCGACGAGATCAGGCAGTAGCCGGCCGACTTGGTGTGGCCCGTCTTCACGCCGTCCACGGTGGGGTCGATGTACAGCAGGCGGTTGCGGTTCGGCTGCTTGATCTTGTTATAGGTGAACTCCTTTTGCGAGTACATGCCGTAGTACTCGGGAAAGTCCTTGATCAGGCGCGTGGTCATCGTGGCCAGGTCCACCGCCGTGGTGTAGTGCTCCGGGTCGGGAATGCCGTCCGTGTTCGTGAAGTGCGTGCCCTTGAGGCCCATGCGCTGGGCCTCGCGGTTCATCATCGCCACGAAGCCTTCCTCGGAACCGCCCACGGCCTCGGCCAGCGCCAGCGCGGCGTCGTTGCCGGACTGGACGATCAGGCCCATCAGCAGGTCCTGCACGCTGACCGGCTTGTTCGGCTCGATGAACATGCGCGATTCGTCGCTTTTCACCTTCAGCACGACGTTGGTCGGCACCACGGTCTGGTCCATCGTCAGGCGCTTTTCCTTGACCGCCTGGAAGGCCAGGTAGGCCGTCATGATCTTGGTCAGCGAGGCCGGCTCGATGCGCAGGTCCGCGTTCTGCGAGGCCAGCGCCTGGCCGCTCGTCACGTCGTACAGCATCCAGGACTTGGCGGCGACCTGCGGGGTCGGCACGCCCTGCGCCAGCACGGCGGCAGGGGCGGCGAGCGCGACAGTAACGGCAATAGCGACGGGGGCAAGGGCGGACGCGAAGCGCGGCGTGGCTCTGTTCATAGGTGCGAATTCCAACGGATGAGGGTTGCGCGGACGGGACGGATCACCGGTCCCACGCGTTGACGACAAGCTGCTTGATCAGATGCAGCTTGCGATGAAAAAAATGGTCGGCGCCAGGAATGACGATGATCGGGAGTTCCTGCGGCCGGACCCAGTCCAGCACGCTGGCCAGCGGCACGGTCTCGTCCTGCTCGCCATGGATGACGATGGTGTCGGCCGGCACCGGCGCCACGTCCCAGCGGCTGGTGGCGGTTCCCACCAGCACCAGGCGCTGCGCCGGCGTGCCGGCCTCGGCCAGCCGCCGCGCCACGTGCGTCTGCACGAAGCTGCCGAACGAGAACCCGCCCAGCGCCAGCGGCAGCGTGGCGGCGTCCGGGGACCACGCGGTCTGGGTGCGCATCCAGTCCACCACGGCCAGCAGGTCGTCCTGCTCGCCGATGCCCTGGTCATGCTCGCCCGCCGAGTTGCCCACGCCGCGGAAGTTCGGCCGCACCGTGGCGTAGCCGAGGGCGACGAAGGTGCGCGCCAGCGTCTGCGCCACCTTGTTGTCCTTGGTGCCGGCGAACAGCGGGTGCGGGTGCGCCACCAGCGCCAGGCCGCGCACGGGCATGCCCTGCGGCAGGTCGATCGAGATATCGATGGCGCCGACGGGGCCGGGAATCGTGGTGACCTGGGTATGCGCGTTCATGGTGGCAGGAGCAGGAGTGAAAGCGGGACGAAGACGGGCAACAAAAAAACCGGGCGGACCCGGCGGGCACGGCGGAGGCGGATCAGCGGTCGAGCATCAGGCGTTCGACCGGCTTGCCGTTCACCAGATGGCTGTCGATGATCTCGTCGATGTCCTGCTCGTCGACGAAGGTGTACCAGACGGCCTCGGGGTAGACCACCAGCACGGGCCCGAGTTCACACCGGTTCAGGCAGCCGGCCTTGTTGATCCGCACGCGGCCTTCGGCGMCGGAAATKCCAAGCTGCTTGCAACGCTTCTTCGCGTATTCCTGCATCGCCTTGGCATTGTGGTCGGTGCAGCAGGCTTTGCCGTCGTCGCGCTCGTTTAGGCAAAAGAAGACGTGGTGTTGGTAGTAGCTGCTCATGCTCGGGCGCGCTCGCGGGGGCGGATGCGTCGATGGCGTTAGGGAAGCACGGAATTATACGTCGTCAGACTCCGCGTTCCGCCATGCGGGGCTGCCTGGATTTCCGGAATGGGGCGGGCGATCGGGCCCTGCTGCATCGGCCGATTTGGCTAAATGTGATGCGATATGCCCTTGCAAGGCGATCCCCACGTCGCATCGGCTTCCGGAAACCCGGAGCGGCCCGGTCCGGAATTCCGGAAAGCCGGACCCGTCGGCCGTCCGGAAAATCGAAAGTCATTCCAAATCAATGGCTTGCGGACAAGTGCCTCGGTGGCACGTCTGTTGCAAATAGTTACCTTCAGACGCGCCGCAATCCGCCAGGCGTGCATAGCGGGCGCCCCGAGCGCCCGGCACCGGTCAAAAAACACCGAGGACGACATCATGAGGAAACCCTTCTACAAGATCCTGTACGTGCAGGTGCTGTTCGCGATTGCCGTGGGCATCCTGCTGGGCCATTTCTGGCCCGACACAGGCGTGGAGATGAAGCCCCTGGGCGACGCCTTCATCAAGCTGATCAAGATGATCATCGGCCCGATCATCTTCTGTACCGTGGTGTCCGGCATCGCCGGCATGCGCGACATGAAGAAGGTAGGCCGCGTGGGCGGCAAGGCGCTGCTGTATTTCGAGATCGTCTCGACCTTCGCGCTGCTGATCGGCCTGCTGGCCTCGCACGCGCTCAAGCCGGGCGTGGGCTTCAACATCGATCCGGCCACGCTGGACACCAAGTCGATCTCGCAATACGTGTCCAAGGCCCACGGCCAGAGCACGACCGAGTTCTTCATGCACATCATCCCGGACACGGTCTTCAGCGCGTTCGCCAATGGCGACATCCTGCAGATCCTGCTGGTCTCGCTGTTCTTCGGCTCGGCCCTGGCGGTGCTGGGCGACCGCGCCAAGATCGTGCATGAGATGGTGGACCAGGTCTCGAAGGTGTTCTTCCACATCGTCCACGTGATCACCAAGGTGGCCCCGATCGGCGCGTTCGGCGCCATGGCGTTCACCATCGGCAAGTACGGCCTGGGCTCGCTGGTGCCGCTGCTGAAGCTGATCGGCACGTTCTACTTCACGGCCATCGTGTTCGTGCTGGTGGTGCTGGGTACCGTGGCCAAGTTCACGGGTTTCTCGATCATCCGCTTCGTCGCCTATATCAAGGAAGAACTGCTGATCGTACTGGGCACCAGCTCCTCCGAGGCCGCGCTGCCGCACCTGATGGAGAAGATGGAGCGCCTGGGCTGCTCGAAGTCGGTGGTGGGGCTGGTGGTGCCCACGGGCTACTCGTTCAACCTGGATGGCACCAATATCTATATGACGATGGCGGTGGTCTTCATCGCCCAGGCGACGGGCATCGAGCTGACGCTGCTCCAGCAGCTGACGATCCTGGCCGTGGCCATGGTGACGTCCAAGGGCGCCAGCGGCGTGACCGGCTCGGGCTTCATCACGCTGGCGGCGACGCTGGCCGTGGTGCCGACCATCCCGGTGGCCGGCATGGTGCTGATCCTCGGCATCGACCGCTTCATGAGCGAATGCCGCGCGCTGACCAACATCATCGGCAACGGCGTGGCCACCGTGGTGGTGTCCGCCTGGGAAAAGGAACTGGATCGTGCCCGCCTGAACCGCGTGCTGCGTGGCGAAGATGACACCGTCGGACTGGCCGACGCGGCCCGCTGACCTGTCCCGGCAACGGGTATCATCGGCGCGAGACCCTTCGTGCGCGCCGATGCCTCATTCCGACGATTTTCTAGCCGTACATGACCCTGCGGCGCCGGGTTCCGTGCATGCGCCCGGACCCGGCCCGCGCTGGTATGGCTTTGCCGGCGCCCTGCTGGCCGGCCTGCTGCTGCTCTGCGGGCTGACCTGGCTGCTGTCGGTGCAGCGCGGGATCTCCGCGCTGCAGCAATCCACGGCCATGCGCGCCGAGCGCTACGCCGCCACGCTCGAGTCCACGCTCGACCGCTACGAATTCCTCCCCGCGCTGGTTTCCCTGCATCCCTCGGTGCGCGGGCTGCTGGCCGCCCCCCAGGACCCCGCACGGATTGCCGCGGTCAATGACTATCTTGTCGATGTGAACCGGCGCGCGCGCGCCTCCGCCACCTATGTGATTGCCGCCAATGGCATGGCGCTGGCTGCCAGCAACCACGGCGAGCCGGGCAGCTTCGTCGGCACCGACTACCGCTTCCGGCCGTACTTCCAGCGCGCGGCGCGGGGCGAGGTGGGTCGCTTCTACGCCATCGGCATCACCAGCGACGAACCGGGCTACTACATCGCCCAGCCGATCGAGTCGGGCGGCAAGGTCATCGGCGTGACCGTGGTCAAGCTGAACCTGGAGTGGTTCCAGCGCGCCGGCGCGGGCCGGGCGGAGCCGCTGATGGTGGCCGACGACCATGGCGTGATCTTCCTCTCATCCGTGCCGGCCTGGCAGTACCGCACGCTGCGCACGCTGCCGCCCGAACTCCAGGCCGAGTTGCACAACACCCGCCAGTACCATGATCAGGCGGTCACGCCGCTGCCGCTGCTGGCGCTGGATTCGCCGGTCACGCGCTGGCTCGGCGACACCGTGCTGGGCGAGAACGCGCGGCTGGTGCGGCTGGGCGCCGATGGCGAGGCCGGCAGCCCGGCCGGCGGCATCGGGCTCACCGCCGACCGGGGCGACCGCTATCTGGAGATCAGCCGCGATGTCGGTCCGGCCGGCTGGACCATGCAGGTCATGGCGCCGCTGGACCCGGTGCTGGCCAGCGCGCGCGGCGCCACCGTGGGCGCGGCGCTGGCCTACGCCTGCGTCGGCCTGCTGCTGGTGAACCTGCGCCAGCGCCGCCAGCGCGCGCGCGACATGCAATACAGCCGCCGCATGCTCGAAGCGGCCTATGACGAACTCGAACGCCGCGTGGAGGCCCGCACGGCCGACCTGATGGCGATCAACGAACAGCTCGAAGCCGAGGTGGCCGAGCGTACCCGCGCCGAAGGCGAGCTGCGCGCCACGCAGGACGAACTCGTGCAGGCCAGCAAGCTCGCCGCGCTGGGGCAGATGGCCGCCGGCATCACGCACGAGCTGAACCAGCCGCTGGCCGCGCTGCGCACGTTCTCGGACAACACCCGCGTGCTGCTGGAGCGCGGCCAGCTGGACGCCGCCACCGGCAACCTCGGCGCCATCGCCGATCTCACCACCCGCATGGGCAAGATCACCGGCCAGCTCAAGCTGTTCGCCGGCAAGGCGCGGCCCCGGCGCCACGCCGTGCGCGTGCGCGCGGCCATCGACCACGTGCTGCAACTGATGGCGCCGCGCCTGGCCGGCGTGGGGCTGACCGTGCGCGGGCTGGAGGGCGATGAGACCGAAGGGGCCGACGGCGCCGAGATCGCCGTCTGGGCGGACGAACTGAAGCTGGAGCAGGTGCTGCTGAACCTCGTCGGCAATGCGCTGGACGCGATTGCCGGCGAGGGACCGGAAGCGCGGCAGGCCGGCCACATCGACATTACGGTGTACGTCGCCCCCGAGGCGGTGAGCGTGTCCGTGCGCGACAATGGCCCCGGCATTGCGCCCGATGTGCTGCCGCGCCTGTTCGAGCCGTTCTTCACTACCAAGGAGATCGGCCAGGGGCTCGGGCTGGGGCTGGCGATTTCCTCGTCGATCGTGCGCGAGTTCGGCGGCCAGCTGGCGGCGCAGAACGCGGATGGCGGCGGCGCTGAATTCGTGGTGACTTTGCGGCGGGCGTACCAGCCCGCCACCACTGCCTGAGAAGGCAAGCAGGAATAAGGGATGGCGATGCAAGACGGATTGCGCGTGCTGTTTGTGGAGGATGAGCCGCTGGTGCGGCAGGCCACGGCGCAGAGCCTGGAACTGGCCGGGTTCGCGGTACTGGCGCTGCCCTCGGCGGAGGCGGCCATGCCGCACCTCAGCGCCGACTTTCCCGGCGTGCTGGTGACCGATGTGCGGCTGGGCGGCGCGAGCGGGCTCGACCTGCTGCACCACTGCCGCAACGCCGCGCCCGGCGTGCCGGTGATCCTCGTCACCGGCCACGGCGACATCACGATGGCCGTGCAGGCCATGCKCGAGGGCKCCTACGACTTMATCGAGAAGCCGTTCGGGGCCGACCGCCTGACCGACACCGTGCGCCGCGCCCTCGAGCGCCGCGCGCTGGAACTGGAGAACGTGGCGCTGCGCCGCCAGCTGGCGGGCCCGGCGGCGGGCACGCGCATCATCGGCCGCTCGGCGGCGATGGCGCGCGTGCGCGACCTGATCGCCAACGTGGCGCCCACCGATGTGCCGGTGATGATCAACGGCGAAACCGGCACCGGCAAGGAACTGGTGGCGCGCAGCCTCCACGCGCTGTCCACCCGGCGCGACGCGCCCTTCATCGCCCTGAATTGCGGCGCGGTGCCCGAGGCGATCTTCGAGAGCGAGATGTTCGGCCACGAGGCCGGCGCCTTCACCGGCGCGGGCAAGCGCCGCGTGGGCAAGCTGGAGCATGCGTCGGGCGGCACGCTGTTCCTGGACGAGATCGAGAGCATGCCGCTGGCGCTCCAGGTGAAGCTGCTGCGGGTGTTGCAGGAGGGCACGCTGGAGCGGCTGGGTTCGAACACCTCGGTGCCGATCGACGTGCGCATCGTGGCGGCGGCCAAGGGCGACATGGAGGGGCTGGTAGCGCAGGGCGCCTTCCGCCAGGATCTGCTCTACCGGCTCAACGTGGTGACGATTCCGCTGCCGCCGCTGCGCGACCGCCGCGAGGACATCGTGCCGCTGTTCGAGCACTTCATGCTGGTGGCGGCCGTGCGCTACCAGCGCCCCGCGCCGATCCTCTCGGAGATGCAGCGCCAGTCACTGATGCAGCGCCCGTGGCCCGGCAATGTGCGCGAGTTGCGCAACGCGGCGGACCGGCTGGTGCTGGGCGTGCCCGAAGGCGTGAGCGGCAAGCCGGACGTCGCGGACGACTCCGCACCGCTGCGCGAGCGCATGGAGCACTACGAGCGCGCCGTGATCGCCGATACGCTCGCGCGCACCGGCGGCGCGGTKAGCCAGGCGGCGGATCTGCTGCAGGTCGGCAAGGCCACGTTGTACGACAAGATCAAGCGCTACGGACTGTAACGGGCTTGGTACACTCGGGGCCCTTCGCCTCGTGCGCCCCTGTGATTGCTGATCCGCCCCATGTCCGAAGTCACCCGCTCCGCCTTGCCTGCCGCCGACATCGACGGCCATCACCTTACCGCGCCCGCCGTTGTCGACGTGGCGCGTGGCCGCCGCCCCGGTCGAGTGCCGGGCGCCGTGCTCGACAAGGTGGGCGAAGCCCGCGCGCGCTTCGAGCAGGTAGCGTCGGCCAATGTGCCGATCTACGGCGTCTCCACCGGCTTCGGCGAACTGGTCCATAACTGGGTCGATATCGAGCACGGCCGCGCGCTGCAGGAAAACCTGCTGCGCAGCCACTGCGCCGGCGTCGGTCCGCTGTTCTCGCGCGACGAAGTGCGGGCGATGATGGTGGCGCGCGCCAACGCGCTCTCGCGCGGCTACTCGGCCGTGCGCCCGCTGGTCATCGAACAACTGCTGAAGTATCTGGACGCCGGCATCACGCCGGCCGTGCCGCAGGTGGGCTCGCTCGGCGCCAGCGGCGACCTCGCGCCGCTCTCGCACGTGGCGATCACGCTGATCGGCGAAGGCAAGGTCCTGACCGCCGATGGCGGCACCGCGCMCACTGCCGAGGTGCTGCGCGAGCATGGCATCGCCCCGATCGCGCTGGCCTACAAGGAAGGGCTGGCGCTGATCAACGGCACCTCGGCCATGACCGGCGTGTCCTGCCTGCTGCTGGAGACGCTGCGCGCCCAGATCACGCAGGCCGAGATCATCGCCGCGCTGGCGCTGGAGGGCTTGTCCGCTTCCGCCGATGCCTTCATGGCCCACGGCCACGACATCGCCAAGCCGCACCCGGGCCAGATCCGCTCCGCCGCCAATATGCGCGCGCTGCTGGCCGATTCCGACCGGCTGGCCGGTCATGGCGAGCTGTCCGCCGAGATGAAGACGCGCGCCGGCGACGAGAAGAACACCGGCACCGGCGTCTTTATCCAGAAGGCCTACACGCTGCGCTGCATCCCGCAGGTGCTCGGCGCCGTGCGTGACACGTTGGACCATTGCGCCACGGTGGTCGAGCGTGAACTCAATTCGTCGAACGACAACCCGCTGTTTTTCGATGATGGCGCGCTGTTMCACGGCGGCAACTTCCACGGCCAGCAGGTGGCGTTCGCGATGGACTTCCTCGCCATCGCCGCGACGCAGCTGGGCGTGGTGTCCGAGCGCCGCCTGAACCGGCTGCTGAGCCCGCACCTGAACAACCGCCTGCCGGCCTTCCTGGCGGCCGCCAACGAGGGGCTGTCGTGCGGGTTTGCTGGCGCGCAGTACCCGGCGACGGCGCTGATCGCCGAGAACCGGACGATCTGCAGCCCGGCCAGCATCCAGAGCGTGCCGTCCAATGGCGACAACCAGGACGTGGTGAGCATGGGGCTGATCGCGGCCCGCAACGCGCGCCGCATCCTCGATAACAACCAGTACATCCTCGCCATCGAGTTGCTGGCCGCGTGCCAGGCCGCCGAACTGGCCGGCGCTGTGGAGCAACTGGCGCCGGCGGGCCGCGCCGTGTTCCACTTCGTGCGGACACGCGTGCCGTTCCTGGCGATGGATCGCTATATGACCGATGACATCGAGGCCGTGGCCGCGCTGCTGCGCGACGGCGCCTTGCTGGATGTGGTGCGGCAGGCCGGCATCGAACTCGTCTGATCCCGGCCGGCTACTTCCACATATCGCGCATGCGGCTGGCCAGGTCTACCTGGGGCAGGGGGGCCTTGGTCGGCGCGTCGCCGGGCATCGGCGGGGGCGGCCAGGACCGGCTGTAGAAGTTCGGCATCACCCGGTTCGGCAGGAAGCGCGTGCGCGACGCGTAGACGTGGCGGTCGCCAAATCCCACMTGCTGATGAACGTAGAAGCGCTGCGGCACCACGATGTCGAGGTGGTCCTTGGCGCGCGTCATCGCCACGTAGAGCAGCCGGCGTTCTTCCTCGATTTCTTCCGTGGTGCCCGTGGCGAGGTCGGACGGCATGCAGCCATCCACCGCATTGAGCACGTAGACCGCCTTCCACTCCTGGCCCTTGGCCGAATGGATCGTGGACAGGATCAGGTAGTCCTCGTCGCGCGACGGCACGCCGGATTCATCGCTGGACGCGCTCGGCGGATCGAGCGTCAGCTCGGTCAGGAAGCGCTCGCGCGAGGCATAGGTGGCCGCAATCCGCTCGATCTGCTGGAGATCGGCCTGCCGCGCGGCGGCATCGTCGTGAATCCGCTCCAGATGGGGCAGGTACCACGCCACCACCTGCTCGAACTCCGACGGCCACGGCGAGGTGGGCGCCATCAGCCCGCGCGCCAGCGCGATCAGCTCGGCCCAGGCCGGCGCGGCGGCGGGCGGCGGCTCGAAGGCCTCCAGCGCCAGCAGTGGCTCGGTGGCCGCTTCCAGCCCCTCCAGCACGCGCGCGGCGGTTTTCGGGCCCACGCCGGGCAGCAACTGCAGGGTGCGGAAGCCGGCCATGCGGTCGCGCGGATTCTCCAGCCATCGCACCACGGCCATCACGTCCTTGACGTGGGTCGATTCCAGGAATTTCAGGCCGCCGAACTTCACGAACGGGATGTTGCGGCGGGCCAGTTCGATCTCGACCTGCGCGCTGTGGTCGGCCGCGCGGAACAGCACGGCCTGCGCCATCAGCGTCAGCCCGGCCTCGCGCCGCGCCAGCACCTGCTCCACCACGTAGCGCGCCTGATCGGCTTCATCGTTGACCACCACCACGCCCGGCTTCTCGGCCGACTCGCGCAGCGACCACAAATCCTTGGTGAACCGCTCTGCGGCCAGCCCGATCACAGCGTTGGCGGCGGCCAGGATCGGCTGGGTGGAGCGATAGTTCTGCGCCAGCGTCACCTGATGCGCGGGCGGCGAGAAATGCTGCGGAAAATCGAGGATGTTGCGGACGGTGGCGCCCCGGAACGCGTAGATCGACTGGGCGTCGTCGCCGACCACGGTCAGGCCGCGCCCGTCCGGCTTCAGCGCGAGCAGGATCGACGCCTGCAAGGCATTGGTGTCCTGGTATTCATCCACCAGCACGTGGTCGAAGCGCGCGCCCATGTCCTGCGCCAGCGACGGCTCGATCAGCGCCTGCGCCCAGTAGAGCAGCAGGTCGTCGTAGTCGAGCACCTGCTGCTTCTGCTTGGCGGCCACGTAGCCGGCGAACAGGGCCTTGAGCGCGTCCGCCCACATCGCATAGCGGGGAAATTGCGTCTTGAGAATCACTTCCAGCGGGAGCTGGGTGTTGACCACGCGCGAATAGATCGCGAGGCAGGTTTCCTTGCGCGGGAAGCGCGAGGTCTGCTCCGAGAGGCCGAGGTCGAGCCGCACCACGTGCATCAGGTCGGCCGAATCGCTCCGGTCGCTGATGGTGAAGGTGGGCGCCAGCCCCAGCGTTTCGGCGTACTCGCGCAGCAGCCGCGCGCCGATGGCGTGGAAGGTGCCCGACCATTGCAGCGCGGCCCGGCCCGCCCCGGTACTGGTGCCCAGCGCCTGATCGACGATGCGCTCCACACGGCGACCCATCTCGGCGGCAGCCCGGCGCGAGAACGTGAGCAGCAGGATGCGCCGCGGATCGGCCCCGCCCAGCACGAGGTGGGCCACGCGATGCGCCAGCGTATTGGTCTTGCCCGAGCCGGCGCCGGCAATGATCAGCAGCGGCGCATCCCCGGCATGCGACGCCGCCGCACGCTGCTCGGGGTTCAGGCGGGTCAGGTAGGCAGGGACGTCAGCAGGGACGTCGGGGGCGTCGGCTTCGAGAACAGGATCCGGGGACACGGGCAGGGGCAGGGGCGACTGAGAAAATTCTGGCGCTCACTGTATATCCATACAGCCTGGAGAGGCAAGCGGGTCGTGAGGGCCCCACAACACAAGAGTGCGGTGCTGGGCGCAATTCGCCGGCGCCCTGGGGAATCAGCCCTTGATCGCCTTGCGTTGCCGCTTGAATGCCTTCAGATCCGCTACGGAAAATAACTGGCTACGGCCGACCGTTGCATGCGAAGTCAGCTTCCCATCGCGCACGAAGCGGCGGAAGGTGGCCATCGAGATCTCAAGATATTCCGCCGCTTCGGCTGCCGTGAAGTCGTCCTCTGCCAGGTGGCCGAAGACCTCCTCGTGGCTCAGATTCTCGTCGCGGAACGCACGTTGACCGACCATGGCGAAAAACTTCAGCCGCTCCTGCGCAGGCATCTCGCCAAGATGCCTCATCAGTTCTTCTGCGGTTGCAATATTCACGATTTCCTCTCTGCTTTCAGATACATCTTCAACTCGGCGTAGAAATTCTCGTGCGAGCCCACTTGGTAAAAATCAATCAGCAACAGTTCAATGTCGATGCCGGCACCTTTCTGCGCTTCAGTGGGCGGCCGGTAGGCCATCAAGTATTCCTGGCGGTTGAACTTGAACTTATGGACCCAGATCCCCGCCAGATCCGCCACTTTCGCTTGGCCGACTTCCGGGTTGTTGCAAACGACTTCCACTTCATCCTCGATGGTCAGTTGAAGTGGCCTATGCGCCTTTTTTACAAACTGGCTGAAAGGCTTCTTGTAGTTCGGCGTCATGACCCTTTATTTGATCAGAATTGATTCTATAACGAATCAACCATGGTTGGTGACCGCCCGCGGCGGCGAGGGCATCAGCTTGACCAAACTGGAGTGAATCCGACTTGAGCGGGCGCAGCCGATCGCAAAAAAAGAAAGGCACCCACATGGGGTGCCTTCTGTCAGTCAGCGATGTCCGCCGACGGCGGACGTTTGGGCGCTTCAGGCCGCGCTGGCCAGCGCGCCGTCGAGCAGCTTGTGGAGCGACTCCCATTCGGGCTCGCCGACGTAGCGCTTGAGAATCTTCCCGTTCTTGTCGACCACGAAGGTCGTCGGGGTGAGTTGCACGTCACCGAAGGCCTTGGCGGCCGTGCCGTCGGAGTCCATTGCCACCTTGAACGGCAGGTCGCGGGTCTTGGCGAAGTTGGCGACGTACATCGGCGGGTCGTAGTTCATCGCCACGGCCACGAAGTCCAGGCCCTTGTCCTTGAACTGCTGGTAGGTCTTGATCATGTCGGGCATTTCCTTGACGCACGTGGTGCAGCTCGTGGCCCAGAAGTTGATCAGGTAGACCTTGCCCTTGAGGTCGGCCGTGCTGACCTTTTCGCCCGAGAGCAGCGTGAAGGTGGCGGCGGGTACGGTGCTGGCCGGCGCCAGCGCGCGGAAGCCGAAAAAGCCGAGCACGGCGAGGATGACCACGGCGACGGCGATCGGCACGATCGGGCGGCGCTTCGGTGCGGTGGAGACGGTGGAGTCAGACATGGGAGGCAGTCCCGTGAGATGGATCGGCGGAAAATCGTCGAAGAACGTCGCTATTCTACTTCCGGGCGATCTTGGCGCGCGCGGTGTCCAGCGCCTGCTCCAGGTAGGCGCCGTAGAAATCGCCCTGCAAGCCCAGCAGCGCGTTGGCCACGGGCTGGCCGTTGGCGTCGAGGAACAGCACGGTCGGTGCCACGGACACGTTGTGAGCACGCGCCCACTTCTTGGCGGTGGTCATGGTGCCGTCGATGTCGCGCATCGGCGTGTCGGCGGTCATGTCCACTTCCCGCGCGGCGATCTCGCCGGCGGCGGCCTGCGGCGCGAGGTAGTTGCGGCGCACCGTCTCGCAGTAGCTGCAGCCGGGCAGGCTGACCAGCACCACCAGCGGCTCGCCGGACTTGGCGGCGGCGGCGGTCTGGGCGGCCACGTCGGTCACGGCAGGCAGGTGGCCCGCCGCGTTGGCGGCGCCGCTGGCCAGCAGCAGGGCCGCGAGCCAGGGCAGGGCACGAAGGGTGGACAGGCGTGGACGCATAGAAGACGGGGCCAAACTCGGGGCGAAACTCGCAGAAAATCGATGCGGCGACGAGCGGTCGCGCGCGGCTTCCCGGATAATACCGGCTTGCGCCAGCGGGCGTGCGAGTGGTCAAAGACGCACCCGTCAGCCCCGTCGCCTGATAAGAATGTTCTCCATGCTCCGCCAACCCCGCCGACCGCTCCGTTCGCTTCCCCACGCCATCCTGCCGTCCCTTGTCCTCGCGCTGCTGGCGGCGCTGGCCGGCTGCTCGCCGCGCTATGACTGGCGCACCATCCAGTCCGACGATGGCCGGTACGCCGCGCTCTATCCCGGCAAGCCGACCAGCTCCGCGCGTGACGTGGCGATTGCCGGGCGCAAGCTGCCGATGACGATGGAAGCGTCCCGCATCGACGACACGCTGTTCGCCGTGGGCGTGGTCACGCTGCCCGCCGATGACGCCGCGCTGCGCCGCGAGGCGCTGGCGTCGATGCAGGCCGGCCTCGTGGCCAACCTCGGCGCCCATCCCGAGGCCCCGGCGCGCACGCGCGCGATCACGGTGACGTCGGCCGCCAAGCCGCCCATGGCGCTGGAGGGCGTGGAGCTGACCGTAACCGGCGTCTCGCCGCAGGACAAATCGCCGCGCCGGCTTACCGCGCGGCTGGTGGCGTCCGGCACGCGCGCGTATCAGGCCGTCGTGCTCGAGTCGGGCGACGCCGCCCGTGACGCGCGGCAGGCCGAGCAGGTGGAGCAGTTCCTGACCGGATTCCATCCGTTCTKACCGATTTCTGTGAGTTGACTGACGTTCCAAGGAGAACAAGATGCGTTGGGAAGTGTGGCTGGCGTATTTCGCCGCGTGCTGGGTGATCGCGATTTCGCCGGGGTCGGGCGCCGTGCTGTCGATGAGCCACGGGCTCTCGTACGGGCTGAAGAAGACAACGACGACGATCATGGGCCTGCAAACGGGCCTGGTGATCATCCTGCTGATCGCGGGCGGCGGGCTGGGCGCGCTGCTGCTGGCCTCCGAAGAGGCGTTCGTGGTGGTCAAGACCATCGGCGCGGCCTACCTGATCTACCTCGGCATCCAGCAATGGCGGGCCAAGGTCGAGTCGCAGGGGGAAGGCAATGTTGATGGCGAGGGCGCCCCGGGCCGCGCGCGCGTCGCCGTGATGAGCCGCCGCCGCCGGTTCGCCACGGGTCTGCTGACCAACGTGACGAACCCAAAGGGGATCATCTTCATGGTGGCCGTGCTGCCGCAGTTCATCGACCCGACCCATCCGCTCGGCCCGCAGCTCGCCATCCTGGCCGCGACGATGTGCGGCGTGGATCTGGTCGTCATGCACGGCTACGCGCTGTTGGCCTCGCGCATGCAGGGCCTGTTCCGCAACGCCCGCGCGGTGCGCTGGCAGAACCGCTTCTTCGGCGGCGTGCTGGTGGCCGTGGGCACGGCGCTGTTCTTCGTGCGCCGGCATCCGGCCTGAAGTCACTGCAAGATGGTCACGATCCGGCTGGCGCCTGCCGGCCGGGTTTGCTTCAATGGGGAGAGACCGTTGCCGGAGATCCCCGATGCCTGCTGTACTGCGTTCTGCCCTGATCGCCCAGAGCGCCCAGAGCGCCCTGACTGCCGCGCACCGGGAGCCCCCTCCCGAGCCCCCGCCGCCCGGCCACCCGCCTGACCTGCCGCCGATCGAGGAGCCGCCGCCCCCGCCGGTGGAACCCCCGGTCTAACCCGCCCGCAACGCGCGCCGGTACTGGATGGCTTCCGCCACATGCGCGGCGGTCAGTACCGCCGCGTCTTCCAGGTCCGCGATCGTCCGGGCCACCTTCAGCACCCGGAAATACGCCCGCGCCGACCAGCCCAGCTTCTGCATCGCCCCGCGCAGCAACGCCTGCGCGTCGGCCGCCAGCGGGCAGTGATCGTCGATGGCGCGCCCGGACAACTCCCCATTCGGCATGCCTTGCCGCCCCAGCTGCCGCGCCCGCGCTGCCACGGCCCGTGCGCGAACCGCCGCGCTGCCCTCGCCGGGCGGGCCATCGAAAATCTCCTGCTGGCTTTGCGCCGGCACCTCGATCTGCAGGTCCACGCGGTCCAGCAGGGGCCCGGACACCTTCGACTGGTAACGCTGGATCTGGTCCGGCGTGCAGCGGCACGGCCGCGACGGGTGGCCGAGGTAGCCGCACGGGCACGGGTTCATCGCCGCCACGAACTGGAAGCGCGCGGGGAAGTCCGACTGGCCCGCCGCGCGCGAAATGGTGATGTGGCCGGTCTCCAGCGGCTCGCGCAGGACTTCGAGCACGCGGCGCTCGAACTCTGGCAATTCGTCGAGAAACAGCACGCCGTGATGGGCCAGCGAGATCTCCCCGGGACGCGGATTGCCGCCGCCGCCGACCAGTGCCGGCGCGCTGGCCGTGTGGTGCGGGCTGCGGAACGGGCGCCGGCCCCATTGCGCCGGCTGGAAGCCGCCCGGCGTCAGGCTCAGCACGGCGGCGGCTTCGAGCGCCTCGGCAGCCGTCATCGGCGGTAGCAATCCGGCGAATCGTTGCGCGAGCATCGACTTGCCGGTGCCGGGCGGCCCCACCAGCAGGGCGGAATGCTGGCCCGCCGCCGCGATCTCCATCGCCCGCCGCGCCTGTAGCTGGCCGCGCACGTCGCGCATGTCCGGACCGATATTGACGCCATCGGGCCATGCGGCCAGCCCCGGCGGCTCGGCGCGCGGCAGGCGCCGGTCGGGCAGGGGGCCGAGGTGGTCGCAGACATCGCGCAGGGTGGCGCCCGCGTGGACGGTCAGGCCATCGACCAGCGCGGCTTCGGGGCCGTTGCCGTCGGCGACGATAAAGGCGCGCGCCGGCTGGCCCTGGGCGGTGCGGCGGGCGTTGTCGCGGGCGAGCCCCATCGCCATGACCAGCGCGCCGCGCACCGGGCGCAGGTCGCCGGCCAGCGACAGCTCGCCCGCAAATTCGCAGGCATCGAGCCCGTCCCCCGGCAGCTGGCCGCTCGCCACGAGGATGCCCAGCGCGATGGCCAGATCGAAGCGACCGGACTCCTTGGGCAGGTCGGCCGGGGCGAGGTTGACGGTGATGCGCCGGGCTGGAAACTCGTAGGCGCTGTTGAGCAAGGCGGCACGCACGCGCTCGCGGCTCTCGCGCACCTCGGTGTCGGCTAGTCCGACGATATTGAACGCGGGCAGCCCGTTGGCGATGTGGATCTCCACGGCCACCGGCGGCGCCTCCACCCCGGTCAGCGCCCGGCTGCGCAGCACGGCGAGACTCATGGTGCGGGCCGCTCCCGATTTGCGAAAGTGTTAACGAAAAAGGCCGCCGGAGTCCGGCGGCCTTTCTGGCCTGCTGAGGTGGCGCTGGATCGGCGCCGGGGCGTCATACCCCTGCCGTCGGCGCGCCGCCCTGGGGCGCTGCCCCCGGCGTGGCGCGGCGCTCAAGCTCGGTCACGCGGGCTTCCAGCTCCTCGAGCCGGGCGCGCGTGCGGGCCAGCACCTGCGACTGCACGTCGAATTCCTCGCGCGTGACCAGGTCCAGGCGCGCAAAGCCCTGCGTCATCATGCTGCGCACGTTTTTCTCGATGTCCTTGGCCGGCGAGTTGCGCAGCGCCTCACTGACCTTCTGCTGCAGGTCGTTGAACAGATCGGTCGGTTTCATGGTGGAACTCCTCGTGGTGACCAATGCAATGGATTCGGGGTCCGCTGCGCTGCTATCCGCACTCCCGCACCGGAATGGTGCTGACGGACCCGGCGAGCGCCGGGATCGACGCATGCCGGTGCACCCGACTGGGGCGCGGTGCGTCCTGGCACCCATCTTGTGTCCGTCATGCGTCCGCCGGCCGCCTTCGCGCCTGGGGGATCGCGCCAAGCGCGCAGCACTTGACCCTGTATGGGCGGATTATGACCCCTCGGCGCCCGCCATGAAAGCGCCGGCAAGGCCCGGACACATCTTTTAACGGATTCGGCGGGGGCGAAATGTCTGCTTCGATCGTCGACAAAGTGGTGTGTCGGGCGCCCGCGAACGATCCGGAAGCCCCCCAGGACGATGCACCGCAGGCGGGGAATCGGGCTGGCACGGCTGTTGCAGTAATCGGCTMAGGAGCGTCAATGCCCGAGGCAGCGGAAAAAGCCGCCCGGGCACAAACAAAGGTAGCAAACACCTCAAATCGAGCCCGCGAAGACCACAAGGAAAAGGAGAAACCCCGATGAAGACGTTCAGCCTCGCAGTCAGCGCCAGCGCCGCCGCACTTCTGCTGGCAGCCGCCCCGGTCATGGCGCAGACCGCCCCGGCCGAGCCGGCCCCGGCCGCCGCCCCGGCTGCAGCCCCCGCCGAGGAAGCATCGCCGCATACCTTCACGGCGAACGTCTCGCTGGTCAGCGACTACCGCTATCGCGGTATCAGCCAGACCAACCGCCGTCCGGCCATTCAGGGTGGGTTCGATTACGCGCATTCGAGCGGCTTCTATGTCGGCAACTGGAACTCGAGCATCAGCTGGCTCGAAGACGCCGACTCGACGGTCTCGGCGCCCGTGGAAATGGACTTCTACGGCGGCTTCAAGAACACCTTCAGCGCCGGCGGCGCCGATTTCAACTATGACGTGGGCGTGCTCGAGTACTACTACCCGGGCGGCTACAACACCCCGCGCCCCTACACCACCGAGCTGTACGCCGGCATTGGCTGGGGCCCGGTCTTCCTGAAGTATTCGCACTCGCTGACCAACCTGTTCGGGTTCAACGACTCGAAGAACAGCTACTACATCGACCTKACGGCCAACGTGCCGCTGAATTTCTGGGACCTGACCTTCAACGCCCACGTGGGCTACCAGGGCGTGAAGAATTTCAGCGATGCGTCGTACACCGACTGGAAGGTCGGTCTGACCAAGGACCTGGGCAAGGGTTTCGCGGTGGCGATTGCGTACGTGGACACCAACGCCGACAAGGCCGTGTACACCAACACGCGCGGACGCTACCTGGGCAAGTCGACGTTCTGGGCGTCGCTCACCAAGACTTTCTAATTAGTGCATCGAGGCGGGCGGCCTGCCAGACCGGGTCGCCCCGAGGAGAAATGGGATGAAACTCATCATTGCAGTCATCAAGCCGTTCAAGCTGGACGAGGTGCGCGAGGCGCTCTCGGACGTCGGCGTGTCCGGTATCACCGTGACCGAAGTCAAGGGGTTTGGCCGCCAGAAGGGCCATACCGAGCTGTACCGGGGCGCCGAGTACATCGTGGACTTCCTGCCCAAGGTGAAGATCGAGGTGGCGGTGCCGGACGACGTGGTGGAACGCGCCATCGAGGCCATCGAGAAGTCGGCCCGCACCGGCAAGATTGGCGACGGCAAGATCTTTATCGCGCCGATCGAACAAGTCATTCGCATCCGCACCGGCGAGACCGGCGGCGACGCGCTCTGACACGAGATAAAAGACACGAGACAAGAGGTTAAGCTCATGACAACCTGGTTCAAGCGAATCCTGACGGCCGGCGCGATGTCGCTGGCGCTCGGCACGGCCGGCCTCGGCCTGTCCACCCATGCCGTGGCGCAGGACAAGCCCGCCGCCGAGGCTTCGGCCCCGGCAGCGGCCACCGCCGCTGCCCCMGCTGCMGCCACCCCGGCTGCCGCCGCCCCGGCT